>NZ_JWMB01000018.1:0-352855 GCF_000812445.1 Cupriavidus sp. SHE
GTGCTCGTCCGTAATCTCGACGGATGCGGTGCCATTGCCCTTCTTGCGGAACGGGAACGTGAAGCGCAATGGCTTCAGTGGTGGCAGAGACGGGGTCGTCGGGGTCGTCGCCATGCGCTGCCTTACTCGGAGAACCCGAAGTTCATGTCGCCCTTGATGTCTTTCACCGGGGCGTTCATCCAGTTCGGGAAAGTAAAGTTGCCGCCTGCGGGATCCTCGACATTCAGGTTGCCCCTGGCTTCGATCTGACCGCTCGGGCTGGCCAGCACGATCTTTCCGTTGCCAATCGTGATGTACGCGCCGGAGCCGTCGCCCAACGTGATGCCCTGAGACGCGGTGACCATGACCTTGCCCTCGGACGAACTGACCACAACGTCCTTCAACGCCATCAACTCCAACGCATCACCTTGCGCCTGGATCTGAACCTTGCCCTTGGTCGCAAAGAGACGGATACCCAGCTTCGCGGCAAATAGCGATATGGCCTCCCCAGCGGCGATCGTCATTCGTTTAAGAACGCCGATGTCCAGACCACTGCCAGCGGTCACGAACATTTGCTTGCGCGCTGCCAGTTGCATGCTCTCCCCACTCGTCACGCCTACGCCATGCGGCGCCGTGGCAATGAGGACAGGCTTCTGCAGGCTCAGCAGCCTCTGTTCAATGAGTGCGCGTTGCTGGTCGATGTCTGCGAGCCAAGCCTTGGCGGCGCTGGCCGAGTCATTGAGAGAGTTCAGTATCTCCTTGCCTTGCTTGAGCGTGGCTTCGGGATCCTCCATGGCGAGCTGCTGGCCTGTCGCGCCCGGCTGATCATCCGCCGATAGGAACAGCCCCTTGCCACCCCGGATCGCACCCCAACCCGAAGTACGCAGCTCAAATCCCTCGCCTCGCCTTTTCTTCTTGCGGTCTACCAGGTAGCCGAGGTTCAACTGGGTCTTGCCACCGTACTCCGTGGATAGCTTGATGCTCTCCTGCCCCTGCCAATCCTCGAAGCGCAGCTTGTTATTGGCCTGCGTGCGGAAGACGTTGCGCGACATCCACCGGTCCTGATTGGTGATGTGATCGGGCTGCAGGCTTGCGTGTAATGCGGCACTAATAAAAGGCTTGTTGGGATTCCCATCATGGAAGGCAATCGCCACCTCGGTACCGTCAATCAGCGGAAAGTGAAATCCTGTCTGCAAGCCCCCCGCAAACGGCTTGGCGAGGCGCAGCGGCACGCTCTCGCCGCCCTTGGGCCACTCGTCGAAGTCGAAGTCGAACCGGACGATGTAGTGCCCGTCCTGCGTCAGGTACGCATACTTGTACTGGCCTGGCGACGTGACCCGGCCACTGAGCGTTCCGGCAATGCGTGGCCATTTGGACTCGTCCATCGGCAGGCGGAAGCGCCGGTCGCAAGGAATGGCCTTGTAGGTATTGCGGTACGCTTGATCGCGGGCGCCGGTGTGGATGACTTCGGTGATGACCTGCCCATTGGGCGCATCTGGCAAGGTCGTGTCGATGCGCAGAATGCGCGCCGGACGCAATGCCAGCACGTTACTTTGACCCGCGTAGATGAGCTGCCAAGCGATAGCCGCTTCGTGCCGCAGTTGCGCTTGCCATTTCGCTCCGGCCTGGTCCAGGTGATGCGTGCCGTAGACGTAGGGCTGGCCGTAGGTCGTCTTGTCCTTGTAGGCGATGTTGGCCTCGGCCACTTTTCGTTCCCACGAATCGGCCGAGTTGTAGTCCGCCACCTTGACTGACGCCGGCACCGTTATTGCGTGCGTCTGGATTTCGTAGACCGCTTCCAGGCCCGACTCAAGTCCTGCTGTTTCGCGGTAGGGCACGCGCAGCTCTGGCTGGTAGATGTAGTGGTCGATGTCGTCCCCGAACACCACCATCTCGCCGAACTTGCCTGGCATGAAGTAGCAATACAACCCCTCCTGTTCCATCAGCAGCCGGATGTAGTCCCAATCGGTCATCTCGTACTGCATGCGAAAGGTGAGCTGCGGATAGGTACGCCGGGTCTTGAAAGCGAACTGATGACCCTTCAGCTCATGGCCACGCAGGATGGCCTCGATAATCTGTGGGGCAGTCTTCTGCTGGTAAATGCGGCTGCGCTTCGTCAGCCTCAGCCGCGCGACCTGCGGCACCACGACCATCTCGTACGCGCAGAAGTCACGGGTCTGGCGGGTCTTCGAGAACTCTGATATCCAGCCCGCGAACTTGCGCGGCTCACTATCCTCGCCCGCATCGATGACGAAGGTGGCATCCCGGTTCAGGTACTCAGCCCGGTCCAACTCCAGCGGATGTGTAAGCCGTACCCGGACTTCATATGGCTCGCCCAGGCGCTCCACTGCCTCGAAAGACACCACTGACAACCCCGCGGCACTGACGGATCCTGGCACCTCGAGGAAGTACGCCTGCCGCCCGGTAACCGTCACAGCCACCGCATTGCGCAGCGCCTCCGCTCCGTACGCCTTCAGTTCACCCAGCACACCCGCCATGCTTCCTGCTCCGTTGTCAGCGTGATCGAACCAACTGCAAGGAGCCAACATCTAGCGCCGATGTGCGCTCCCGCGCATCGAACGCTACCTGCAAATTGCGGTACCGGGAATGCGATTCCAGCCTCAGTTGAGTGCAAAGCAAGGTCCAGTACAAAACCGGATAAATGCGATTTCCCTGCCGACTGGATTCCACTATCCTGCCTGCCGGATCGTTGTTCCTTGGTTGCACAAACCTTCGGAATTGAAGATCGCTTAATTGCGAGTTTCTCGAATTAAACAGGATTGCATATGGCCGAAAGTTTTCAGAATGAAGTGCCCAAGGCACGGGTCAACATCAAGCTCGACCTGCATACGGGTGGTGCGCAGAAGAAAGTCGAGCTACCCCTGAAACTGCTGGTGATGGGCGACTACAGCAACGGCCGGGAAACAAGAGCCCTCGCTGAGCGCGAGAAGGTGTCGATCAACAAGAACAATTTCAATTCGGTCCTCGCCGACTTCAACCCGAAGGCTCGGATCGCGGTCGAGAGCACCCTCGCGCGGGATGGTTCGGAGCTGCCGGTCGATCTGGACTTCAAGTCCATGGATGACTTCAAGCCGGAAGTCGTCGCGAGCCGCGTGCCAGAGCTGCGCGCGCTGATGGCCGCACGCAACCTGCTGCGCGACCTGAAGTCGAACCTGCTCGACAACGCCATGTTTCGTCGCGAACTCGAGAAAATCCTCAAGGACCCTGGCCTGTCCGAGCGCCTGCGGGCCGACCTGCAAAAGATCGGCGAGGCTGCACCGATTTCCCAATCTGCCCAGTAACCCGAATTCTTGAGGATTGAGCCCCATGGCCCAGCATGAAATGTCCCCCAGCGCCAACAGCGAAACCGACACCGTCGTCCTGGATGCGCCGGGCAAGAGCGTCTATGAGTCCCTGTGCGAGAAGATCAACCTGACCCCGGTCAAGGCCGCGCGCCCGATGGAGTCGTTCCAGAGCGCCGATGCGCTGTCCGAATCGTCGCTGGATGAGCGTGTCGCCCAGGCGATGAGCGTGTTCCTGAAGATGATCCAGGACTCATCGCAACAGGTCGATCGTCTAGACAAGAGCCTACTCGACTTCCATATCGCGCATCTGGACCAGCAGATCAGCCAGCAGTTGGACGCGATCATGCACCATGAGACATTCCAACAGATCGAGTCGGCGTGGCGCGGCCTGAAGTTCCTGGTCGACCGGACGGACTTCCGCAAGAACGTCACGATCGAAGTGCTGGATGTGTCCAAGGACGCGCTGCGCCAGGATTTCGAGGACACCCCGGAGGTCATCCAGAGCGGGTTGTACCTGCACACCTACATTCAGGAGTACGACACCCCGGGCGGTGAACCCATCGGTTCGATCATCTCCAACTACGAGTTCGACAGAAACCAGCAGGATATTGTCTTGCTGCGCAATATCTCCAAGGTGTCCGCCGCCGCCCATATGCCGTTTATCGGCTCGGTGTCGCCGAAGTTCTTTGGCAAGGACTCGATGGAGGAGGTGGCCAGCATCCGCGATATCGGTAGTTACTTCGATCGCGCCGAGAATCTGAAGTGGAAGAGCTTCCGCGATTCGGATGACGCCCGCTATATCGGCCTGACCCTGCCGCGCTTCCTCGCGCGCTTGCCCTATGGCCCGGATACGGTACCGGTGCGCGCCTTCAACTACACCGAAGCCGTCAAGGGGCCGGATCACAGCCGCTATCTGTGGGGCAACGCCTCGTTCGCCTTTGCCGTGAACATGGTGCAGAGCTTCATCAAGAACGGCTGGTGCGTGCAGATCCGGGGCCCGCAGGCCGGTGGTCTCGTCGAGGATCTACCAATCCACCTGTATGACCTGGGCACCGGCAACCAGGCCAAAATCCCGACCGAGGTGCTGATCCCGGAGACGCGCGAGTTCGAGTTTGCCAATCTCGGCTTCATCCCGCTGTCGTACTACAAGAACCACGACTTCGCGTGCTTCTTCTCGGCCCACTCGGCCCAGAAGCCAGCGCTCTATGACACCAAGGAGGCCACGGCAAATAGCCGCGTCAATGCGCGCCTGCCATATATCTTCCTGCTGTCACGCATCGCCCACTACCTGAAGCTGATTCAGCGCGAGAACATAGGCACCACCAAGGATCGGCGCGTGCTGGAGTTGGAGCTGAACACCTGGGTCAAGACGCTCGTCACCGAGATGACAGATCCGGGCGATGAACTTCAGGCCTCGCACCCGCTGCGCGAGGCCAAGGTGATCGTCGAGGACATCGAAGACAACCCGGGCTTCTTCCGCGTCAAGCTCTTCATCGTGCCGCACTTCCAGATCGAAGGGATGGATATCAACCTGTCGCTGGTCTCGCAGATGCCCAAGGCGAAAGCCGATCGACTGCTGTCCGCTTCAACGGCGATTTAGACAGATCGCAAACATGTCTTGAGTCCTGCCGCACGGTAGCTATGAGTCACCGTGCGGCGTCTCCCATGCGGTAAGAGTTGTTTCGGCGTACCAGCCAATCACGATGAGCCGATCACGATGAAGATAGCAAGACCGCTGTGGGCGCAGGGCATTTTCATGACCCCGCAGCATTTCCAGCAACAAGCGCTGTGGGAACAGTACACCAACGAGCACATTGCGTGTATCGCGAGCCCCGAGCCGTGGGGTACGGTGCGGGTGGGGATCGATTCGCAGGCGCTGTCCATCCATCGACTGATGGTCGATGCGCTGGCGATCCGCCTGCCAGATGGCACGGTGATCGACACAGACACTGCGGACCATACCCCACCCGCACGCGATCTCGCCGACGTGCCGTCCAACGTCGACAGCGTCGTGGTGCTGATCGGCCTGCCTCTGGTCGATACGCAAGGCGGCAACTGCATCGAGACCGGCGAGCGGCCCGTCCGGCCGCGGCGTTTCCTGCACGAGTATCTGGAAGTCGCCGACCTGCATGGGGAAGGCAAGGAAGAGATCAGTGTCGAGCGGCACGCACTGGCCCTGCTCTTCGATTTCGAGACGCACGGCGACTACGTGACCTGTCCAATCGCGCGGCTCGTGCGCACGCCGCAAGGGCGATTCGAACTCGATCCGGTGTTCGTGCCACCGTGCCTCTTCCTGTCAGCGAACGACCGACTCACCGAGCGCATGCGCCGACTCTCGGAAATCCTGGCTGCCAAGAGCGCGAGCCTTGCTGTGCGCAGGCGTGAGCGTTCCGACCAGATTGCCGATTTTGCAGTCGCCGACGTCGCGCTCTTTTGGCTACTGCACAGCGTGAACGGAACCTGGCCGGAGTTGGCCCGCCTGTGCGCAGCACCGCAGCAGCATCCGGAACGGCTCTATGTTGTTCTCTCCCGTCTGGCCGGGTCGCTGCTGACCTTCTCCACCACAGAAACGCTGCAGGCCATCCCGGCCTATGACCACCAGACGCCCGAACCAATGTTCGCGGAGCTGGAATCGCTGATCCGTACGCTGCTGGATACGGTAATTCCGTCGCGGGTCGTTCCCGTGGCGCTCGAGCAAATCCGGCCCACGGTCTGGATGGGCAAGATCCTCGACGAGCGGCTTGTCGAAGGCGCCGAATACTACCTGTCGGTCCAGGCGGGACTGCCCGCCCACACGCTGCTTGAGCAACTGCCCCGTCTGTGCAAGGCCGGGGCGCCCGACGAGGCCGAACAGATCCTCAATTCGGCCTTGCCGGGAATTCCGTTGCGAACCATGCCACGGCTGCCCGCGGCCATTCCGGTTCGGATCGAGAACCAGTATTTCGCGCTCGACAGTGGCCATCCAGCATTCCAACGCATGCTGGCTGCGCGGGCCTGCCAGTTCTATGTCCCCGCTTCGGTGCCAGATGTCTCCCTTGAGCTCTTTGCGGTATTGCCAGCATGACAACGCTGACCACCATTCTGCCCCTCGCCCTCCGCGACACCGCGCTCACCGTGACAGAGCTAGCCGATGAGGCTGCGCCCCGCGACACCTTCGCAATGTTTCGGAAAAAGTGTCTCGAGCAGGTGACCCGCCTGCGGGAGGAGTTCCTGGCCGCGGGCCACCCCCCGGCCGTGGTCGAGGATGCCGCCTATGCGCAGTGTGCCTTGTTGGATGAGTACGCATTGCGCCGGCTCACGGGCGACGAGCGTAGCGCCTGGGAGCGCGAACCCTTGCAGGTCCAGGAGTTCCAGAGTCATAACGCTGGCGAGGAGTTGATTGCGCGCATCGAACGCAGGCTGGCGGAAGCGCAGCCGGTCATTCCCCTGCTGGTTGTCTTTCATGCGGTACTAGGCCTGGGCTTCCAAGGCAAGTTCGCGTTGGAAGGCAACGCCGCCCGAGATGCGCTGGTGCATACCATCGATGAACGCCTTCAGCGCGCCGGCGTGCAGAAGACTACCGGGCCGGTCATCGTCACAGCCGGCAAGATGCGGGGATGGCGCGGCCTGTCGCCGCTGGCCTGGGTGGCCATTGCACTGGTCGGCGCTGGTCTGGTGTATTTTGCGCTGGATCGATGGCTGGCCGTCTCTATCGCCCGGCTGGCCAGCTAAAAGGGATGTCGTGACCGACTACCCCTACCGCAGCCTGTTCGGCTGGATCGGCGTGCTCGCGCTGGCCTGGCTGGCGTTCAGCTCTCCCTGGCAGCCTGCGTGGAACCTATTACTCGGGACGTTCGTCATCGCGGTGGTAGTTATCGCCATCGTGGTAGCCACTCGGCGCGTCCGTGCGTGCCAACGTGCCTCCCGAGACGTGCTTGAGGCCATCAACGCGTCGCTGGATGCGCTGCCGGGCGACATTCGCCGCAACACACCGTTGGCGCTGGTGATGGGAGATTGCGGCGGAGCGCCAGCACGGGCATTCGGCGAAGCGCTGGTCCAGATCACCGATACAGCGATCTGGGTGCGCGTCGACGATGCAACGCGGCTTGCGCACGTAGCCGACGCACTCAAGCGCTGGCGCGAAGGACAAGGCCCGGACACCGTTGCCTGCCTGATTGCTGCGGATCACGCTCGCGACGCCGCCGTGCTGACCGCCGCACTCAAGCGCTGGCGTGTCGCCATTGGCGAAGCCAGCCGGGCCGTTGGCTATTCCTTGCCCGTCTGCGTTGCCGTCTATGCCGAAGAAGCCGGAGGACCGGTCGACGATTGCGCATGGTTCGGCGTGTCCGGCGCCACCGTCCCTGCAGCCGGTACGCTGTGCGCGCAGCTTTCGGATAGTCTCGCGAGCTATCCACGGGCAACCGTCCCGGCAGACCGCGATGCACATATGCACCGTGCGGCCCGCCTCGACGCGCTGGTCAGGTGGGCGGCCGGCGCATTGTTGCCACCGTTGCGTGACGAGGGTCGTGATGGCTTGCGCAGCGGCCCTCCCGTCGATATCACCGCGTTTGGGGTGACCGCCATCGACGGTGTGCCGGTCCCGGATTCTCTCTATGCGCGCTTCGTGACGCAAGTAACCGGGTTGGCACGCGGCCCGGGAGCGGTACGCAACGCGTCTTATCCCTTGCCGGAGCCGCTACTGCGCGGCATCGCCTTGCAGCCTGTGCAGCGGGCCATGCCGCGTGCAATGGCGCATGCGTTCGCCTGGCTCGCGCTCGCCTTCTGCGCAGCGGCTACGGCCTCCGCGTGGCAGAACCGCGCCCTGGTCGCACGTGTCATGACGGACATGGCTCGTTATCGAGTGATCGGCCCGGAGCATGATGTGGCGCGCGTGGATGCACTGCAGGCGCTCAAGCGGAACCGCGACGAGCTCGATCAATACAGCCGGTCCGGCGTGCCGCCTCGCCTCGGGTTGGGCTTCTACCGCGGTGCCGGACTCCTCGCGCCGCTCAATACCCTGATCGCCGCCTATCAACCCCCTGCGCCGCTGCCCGCGACCATCGAACTCGACAGCCTGTCGCTTTTCAAGAGCGGTAGCGCGCTGCTCAACCCCGGCTCCAATCGCGTGCTGATCGGTGCGCTGGAGATGATCAAGGCCCATCCCGACAAACGCGTGCTCGTGGCTGGGCACACAGACTCAGTGGGAGATTCGCGGGCCAACCTGAAACTCTCCGAAGCACGCGCCGCGTCCGTGCGGGATTGGCTGGCGGATGCCGCCGACTTGCCAGTCACCCGCTTTGCCATCCAGGGCTACGGCGAGACCCGTCCGAAGGCACCCAACGAGTCGGAAACCGGCCGTGCGGCCAACCGCCGCGTCGAGATCACGCTAGTCCCCGATTGTCGCGATGAGCAGCGCGACAATCGGGAATCCCTGGGCCATCCGGCCTGTACATCGCAGTAAAAGGAGCAAGAGAAATGGCAATTCCCGCATATATGTGGATCAAGGACGACGGTGGCGCCGATATCAAAGGCTCGGTCACCGTCACGGAGCGCGAGGGCAGCGTCGAAGTCGTGGCATTCGATCACTCGGTCAACATCCCGACCGACTCCAACACGGGCAAGCTGACCGGCACGCGCGTGCACAAGCCGATCCTGTTCACCAAGGAAACCGACGCTTCGACCCCGTATCTATACAAGGCGGTCACCAGCGGCCAGACGCTCAAGTCGATCGAGATCAAGTGGTACAAGATTGACGACGCCGGCAAGGAGAAGGAGTACTTCAACACCAAGCTGGAGAACGTGAAGGTGGTTGGCGTGACGGCCAAGATGCTGGACATCAAGAACCCGGCTTACGAAAAACACAATCACCTCGAAGACGTCGAGCTGCGCTACGAGAGGATTACCTGGTCGTACAAGGACGGCAACATCATCCACGCCGACAGCTGGAACGAGCGCTCGTAAGCGCCATCGCGGCCGGTGCCTGGCGTCGGCTAGCGAACCAGCGCTCTCGTCTCCTCCACTGCGCCACCGCAGCGATACGCCACCATGACCACCCGCGATTACTCTCCCTTTCTGCGACGCCTGAACGACCACTGCGCCCGTGCTCTGGCGGATGCAGCCAGTCTTTGCGAAACCCGCGCGCACCGTGACATCGAGGTGGAGCACTGGCTGATCAAGCTGATGGAACAGGGTGAAGGCGACCTGCTTGCCATCCTGCGTCGCTACGAACTGGACATCGATGGGATCTGGAACGGACTGCTGGCTGCGGTCGACCACCTGCCGCATGGCCTCCGGGGCAAGCCGGGGCTATCGCAGCGCCTGGGCCAGTGGCTGGAGGCCGCGTGGATGCGTGCCTCGCTCGAATCCACGGCCCCGGGTGTAGACAGATCGATTCGTTCGGCCCACTTGCTGGCGGCACTGGCGGAGACGCCGCACCTGTTGCGCGCCCCGGATGCCTGGCCGCTGCTGAGCGTGTCTGCCGCGCAGATTGAGCGGCTGATGCCTGAACTGGACAAGATATCTGTCGAGGCAACATCGCAGATCACCCCTAGCCAGGGACCGGCGACCATCGCTACAAGGCGCCCTGCCGGCCAGCCCGACAGCTCAGCCCTCTCTCGTTTCACCACGGACGTCACGCAGAAGGCGCGCGATGGCAAGATCGACCCTGTGTTTGGCCGCGATGTCGAGATACGGCAGATGGTCGATATCCTCGCCCGGCGCCGTAAGAACAATCCGATTCTGGTCGGCGAACCGGGGGTCGGCAAAACTGCGCTCGTCGAAGGGCTGGCGCTCAAAATCGCCGAAGAGGATGTGCCCACGACCATCCGGGACGTAACCGTACTCACCTTGGATATGGGCCTCCTGCAAGCCGGTGCGGGCGTCAAGGGCGAGTTCGAGCAGCGCCTCAAGAATGTCATTGAGGCCGTCCAGCAGTCGCCGACGCCCATCCTGCTCTTCATCGACGAGGCGCACACCCTGATTGGCGCCGGCAACACGGCCGGTGGCGCCGATGCCGCCAACCTGCTCAAGCCTGCACTGGCACGGGGCGAACTACGCACGATCGCGGCGACCACCTGGTCCGAATACAAGCAGTACTTCGAGCGCGACGCGGCGCTGGAGCGCCGCTTTCAGATGGTGAAGGTCGATGAGCCCGATGATGAGAACGCCTGCCTGATGTTGCGCGGGCTCAAGGATCGGTATGCGCAGCACCACGGCGTGCATATTACCGATGCCGCAGTGGTAGCCGCTGTCCGTCTTTCACGTCGCTATCTGACTGGGCGCCAACTCCCCGACAAGGCGGTTGACCTGATCGACACGGCGGCTGCGCGGGTGCGCATGAGTCAGGAGGCCAGGCCCGTGGCGATCTGCACCCTTGAAGCCGAACGCGCGGCGCTGGGGGTCGAGTACTCGGCGCTGCAGCAGGATCAGGGTGCCACCGGCGAGGACAAGCGCAATCGTCTGTCGGCCATCGAGACGCGCCTACGCGAGCTTGCCATCGAACTCGGACAGCTTGAGTTCGAATTAGCGGAGCAGAAGGACGCTGCCGACAAGCTGATGGTACTGCGTGCCCAATGGCAGGCCGCTACCGACGCTTCCGAGCGCCACGATCTCGCGTCCTCCATTCAGGCCGCCCACCAGGTCCTGGCCGCGCACGGTCAGGCGACACTCCTACATGCAGAAGTTGCTGAGACCGTCGTGGCGCAGGTAATTGCCGACTGGACCGGCGTGCCGGTTGACAACCTGTTGTCGAATGAACTGGCCACCCTGCTGGAACTGGAGGCACGCCTCGGACGGGTCGTGGTCGGGCAGGACGAGGCGCTGGCCGCGCTCGGCAAAAGCCTGCGCGCCGCCAAGGCGGGCTTGAAATCCGAGGAGGCACCGCTGGGCGTCTTTCTCCTCGTGGGCCCTTCCGGGGTCGGCAAGACCGAAACGGCACGGGCACTGGCCGATCTCATGTTCAGCGGCGAACGCTCGCTCATCACAATCAACCTGTCGGAGTATCAGGAAGCCCACACCGTATCGCAATTGAAGGGATCGCCGCCGGGCTATGTCGGCTATGGCGAGGGCGGCATCCTGACTGAGGCTGTCCGTCAGCGCCCCTACAGCGTGGTCCTCCTGGATGAGGTGGAAAAGGCCCATCGGGACGTGCTCAACCTGTTCTACCAGGTCTTCGATCGCGGCTTCATGCGCGATGGCGAAGGCCGGGTCATTGATTTCCGCAACACCGTCATCCTGATGACGTCGAATCTCGGCAGCGAGCAAATCCTGGCGGCCACCGACGCCGCAGCGGAGGCTGGCGTGGAAATCCCCGCCAGCACGCTGATGGAGACCATCCGGCCGCTCCTGATCGACCGTTTCCAACCCGCGCTGCTGGCGCGCTTCCAGACCATTGTGTACCGGCCGCTCGCCGCGAAGGCCATGGCCACGATCGTAGGGATGAAGTTGGCCAAGGTGGCCGAGCGCATCGAACGCCGGTTCGACGTGCCGCTGCGCTGCGACGACGCCCTGGTGGCCGAACTGGTGCGCGCCTGCCTGCTGCCTGATTCTGGCGCACGCAATATCGACAGCCTGCTCGACCAGCAGATCTTGCCCGTGCTGTCGCGTGAATTGCTGGTACGCATGGCCAGCAGGCAGGCACCTGTATCTATCCGGCTCTCGTTCTCCGCGGAGGACGGCATTGGGCTGGACTTCGATGATGTGGCAACCACCACGGAGGAACACGCGTGACGCGCGGCGGGCCAGGTCTCTTCGAAGCTGTCACCGGGTTCTTTGCGAATGGCGTTGCCGTTGACGAGTTAGATGCGTCGACCCAGACCTTCCTGTCGGTCCAGGACAACATCCAGCGCATCCTCAACAGTCGACGCGGTGGCCTTGCGCATCTGCCTGACTACGGACTGGGAGATCTGTCCCGCATCTACCGTCACCTGCCTGCCTCGGCGCACACGCTCAAGCGGGAAATCGAGACGACACTCCTGCGCTACGAGCCGAGATTGAAGGCCCTCGACCTCGAGATCGAGGAACCCGAACCGGGCATGCTGTTGAGCTTCACGATGACCTGCCATTTACACCAATCTGGACTGGTGCGATTCGGCACGCATTTCATGCCGGACGGCAAGACACGGCTCAAGCTACAGAGGTCGGCGCACGATCACGACTAACCATCAATCCGCTCTGAGCGCTGCCAGGGATCTCAGCGGCACATGCCTCCGCACACTATTAAATCGCCGAACGCGCCGGCGGTGGCGCCAAAGGCATTGCCGAACAACTGGCCAAACTCAAACTGCTGTCCGAGGTGATTCGCATCCCCGAGCCCATTCTGGGTAGGCTGACCGCCCCTGCGGCAGCGCTTGGAAAGGAGTTGTCCGCAATCTGACCCGGCCAATGAAAAACCCCCGAGGGCTCGCGCCCTCGGGGGTTTTTCTCAGACAGGCTGATTGGCTCAGCAGTCCGGCATGAATTACATCATGCCTTCCATGCCGCCCATGCCTCCCATGCCGCCCGGCATTGCCGGAGCCGACTCGTCCTTCGGCGATTCGGCCACGGCGCAGTCGGTCGTCAGCATCAGCGAAGCCACCGAAGCGGCGTTCTGCAGCGCGGTGCGGGTCACCTTGGTCGGATCCAGGACGCCCATTTCCACCAGGTCGCCGTACTCGCCCGAAGCCGCGTTGTAACCGTAGTTACCCTTGCCTTCGATGACCTTGGCCACCACGACCGAAGCTTCTTCACCAGCGTTCAGCACGATCTGGCGCAGCGGCTCTTCCATGGCGCGCAGCACGATCTTGATACCGGCGTTCTGGTCGGGGTTCTCGCCGTGCAGGCCAGCGATTGCAGCACGAGCACGCAGCAGGGCCACACCACCGCCCGGGACGATGCCTTCTTCCACGGCAGCACGGGTAGCGTGCAGTGCATCTTCCACGCGTGCCTTCTTTTCCTTCATTTCGACTTCGGTGGCAGCGCCAACCTTAATCACGGCAACACCGCCGGCCAGCTTGGCCACGCGCTCTTGCAGCTTCTCACGGTCGTAGTCCGAGGTTGCTTCTTCGATCTGGGCGCGGATTTGCTTCACGCGGCCTTCGATCGCCGATGCGTCGCCGGCGCCGTCGATGATGATGGTGTTTTCCTTGCCGATCTCGATGCGCTTGGCCTGGCCCAGGTCCTGCAGCGAGGCCTTTTCCAGCGTCAGACCGATTTCCTCGGCGATCACGGTACCGCCGGTCAGGATGGCGATGTCTTCCAGCATGGCCTTGCGGCGGTCGCCGAAGCCCGGAGCCTTCACGGCGGCGGTCTTCAGGATGCCACGGATGTTGTTCACCACCAGCGTGGCCAGGGCTTCGCCTTCCACGTCTTCAGCGATGATCAGCAGCGGGCGGCCAGCCTTGGCCACTTGCTCCAGCACCGGCAGCAGGTCACGAATGTTCGAGACCTTCTTGTCGAACAGCAGAACGAACGGGCTGTCCAGCTGAACAACCTGCTTTTCCGGGTTGTTGATGAAGTACGGCGACAGGTAGCCACGGTCGAACTGCATACCTTCCACGACTTCCAGCTCGTCGGCCAGCGACTTGCCGTCTTCGACGGTGATCACGCCTTCCTTGCCAACCTTGTCCATGGCTTCGGCAATGCGCTCGCCGATCGAGGCGTCGCTGTTGGCCGAGATCGCGCCAACCTGGGCGATTTCCTTGCTGGTGGTCGTCGGCTTGCTCAGCTTCTTCAGCTCTTCGACGGCGGCGCCAACGGCCTTGTCGATGCCGCGCTTCAGGTCCATCGGGTTCATGCCGGCGGCAACGAACTTCATGCCTTCGCGCACGATCGACTGGGCCAGAACGGTTGCGGTGGTGGTACCGTCACCGGCGTTGTCGCTGGTCTTGGAAGCCACTTCCTTGACCATCTGCGCGCCCATGTTCTGCAGCTTGTCCTTCAGTTCGATTTCCTTGGCCACGGACACGCCGTCCTTGGTCACGGTCGGGCCGCCGAAGCTGCGCTCCAGCACCACGTTGCGGCCCTTCGGGCCCAGGGTCACCTTCACTGCGTTGGCGAGGATGTTCACGCCTTCGACCATCTTGGCACGGGCGGCGTCGCCGAACACTACGTCTTTTGCTGCCATGTTCTAAATCTCCGAATCTGGATGGATGCGTCCCGCTGGATTGTCAGGGGGACGATCGGGAATTGGGTGGCTTGTGGGCGTCGATTACTTGTTGACGACAGCCATGATGTCTTCTTCGCGCATGACCAGCAGTTCCTGGCCATCCACCTTCACGCCCTGGCCGGCGTACTTGCCGAACAGCACGCGGTCACCCACCTTGACGTCGAGGGCGATGTTGTTGCCCTTGTCATCCTTCTTGCCAGGGCCAATCGCCAGCACTTCGCCTTGATCGGGCTTCTCGGCAGCATTGTCGGGAATCACGATGCCGGATGCGGTCTTGGTTTCATTGTCCAGACGCTTCACGATCACGCGGTCGTGCAGAGGACGCAGGTTCATACGGACTCCTAGATACAAAAGTGAGTGTTAAATCACAAAATGGTCGTCTGATAGCGACGACCATCGGGTTTCGGGTAGCGCGGGGGCGACTGTTAGCACTCTCCCCCAGCGAGTGCTAATTATAGGGACGGGGTATTTCGTTTTCAAGACGCGGGCTGAATGGGGGTTTTCCCGTACAGATCACAAGAATGCGCCGAGGAAAACAGTCCCAGTCGGTGAATACGCCCCATAGATCACACAAAAATCCGGTCCTCCCACCCCGAATTCCCTAGTTCTTGGGATTCCCTGTAGTTGTTGCAATTTGTAACTTCTGGGCTTTGCCGCCCTCTGGGGCATTCGCAGCCACCGGGGAGGCCGCACCTTGAACCATATCTATCGACTTGTCTGGAATCGCACGCTGTGCGCATTGAAGGTGGCGCCGGAAACGGCCGGAAGCCAGGGCTCGGGAGGCACGGGCACCGCAACCATCGCCCCAACGGCTTCCCGGCGGCGTACCGGCTGGAGCGTCGGCTTGCCGGCACTGTCAGCGCTTTCCGCGGGCCTGCTCCCCGCCATTGCGATGGCTGCCACACCGATTGCCGGAACGCTGCCAACTGGCCCGGTCTGGATCAGCGGGAGCGGGACTGTCAACTCGACAGGGACCACCACCACGACAGTCAATCAATATTCGTCATCGGGCACGATCAACTGGTCCTCGTTCGATGTTGCTGCGTACAGTGCGGTCAATTTCACGACGGGTTCCAACGCCGTCACCCTCAACAACATTTCTGGCACTACAGCCAGCCAGATCTACGGATCCGTGTCGGCAGCCGGGCAGACGATCCTTGCCAATGCAAACGGCCTGGTTTTCGGTGGCACGACATCAACCGGCGGACTTCTCGCCACCTCGCTCGGTGTTTCCACCCCTGGCACGACGGGCGGCAGCTACAGCCTGGATGCAGCGGCCATGCGCAGCACCGTAGCATTTGCTGGCGGTGCAACATTCAATGGCAACTCGGCGGCACTCGTCGGCGCCGGCGTATCGAACAATGGCTTGCTGATGGCCAATGGCGGGCGAATCAGCCTGGTGGCCGCGGACCACGCAACGATGACGTTCGACGGCAGTGGCCTAATGAATGTTGCCATTTCCGGCGCACTGAGCACCACGCAGGGCAGCACCGCAGTCGTCAATACCGGAACCCTCCTGGCAACCGGAGGCACGATCGTCATGGCGGCAGCAGCCCAGCCGGGGTTGTACGGCACGCTCGTCAACAACAGCGGCGTCATCAAGGCCAATGGTGGAAGCGTCAGCCTGAGCGGAACAGGGGGCGCCGTCGTCAACACCGGCGGCATCGACGTCTCGCAGGGTGGCCAGTCCCAAGCTGGGCAGGTTCAGATCACGTCGGACGCCGCCGTGAGCCTGGGGGGCAACATCGACGCGTCGGGCACGACGTCGGGCGGCTCGATCGCCATCTCGGGTGGTAGTGTCCAGCTCGGTGGCACGCTGACCGCCGGGACAGGCCAGATCAGCCTGCAATCGTTGGGGGACGTCCTCCAGACCTGGGGCAGCCTGACGGCGGGAACCCTGACAGGCAGCGCCATCGGCAGCATGACGCTCAACCAGAGCAGCAACAACATCGCCGCGCTCGGGCCGATCAGCACGGGCAGCGACTTCGCGTTGACCACGACCCGTTCGCTTGGACAATCCGGCGCGCTGGCGGTCGGTGGTGATACCACGATCAACGCGGGCACGAACGCCATTACGCTGACCAACGCCAGCAATTCGTTCGGTGGCGCGGTAAACCTGACCGGTGGCGCCACGCAGATCACCAGTGGCGCGGGATTGAACTTGGGCACCGTCAACACCGGCACATTGACCGCCACAAGCACGGGTGCGTTGGTCTTCGGCACCACCGCCGTAAGCGGTAGCCTGTCGGCAACGAGCAACCGCGGCTTCATCATGCAAAACGGTGCGCTCACCATTGCGGGCAACAGCACCTTCAATGCCGGCACGGGCGCTATCTCGCTAACCAATGTCGGAAACTGGTTCGGTGGCACCGTGAACCTGACCGGTAGCGCCACGACCATCAGCAGCGCCTCGGCGCTGACCTTCGGTAACGTCAATACGGATACATTGGTTGCCACGAGCCTGGGTCCAATGAATCTTGGCACCGGCACGGTGCGTGGCAACCTGTCGGCATCCACCATCGACAAGGCCATCACCCAAAGCGGCGCGCTCAGCGTTGCCGGTAGCACCACCATCAGTGCCGGCACTGGCGCCATCACATTGACCGACGCGGGCAATAGCTTTCAGGGCCCGATCGCCATCTCGGGCGGTAGTGTCCAGATCGGTGGCACGCTGGCCGCCGGGACGGGCCAGATCAGCCTGCAATCGTCGGGGGACGTCCGCCAGACCGGGGGCAGCCTGACGGCGGGAACCCTGACAGGCAGCGCCATCGGCAACATGACGCTCAACCAGAGCAGCAACAACATCGCTGCGCTCGGGCCGATCAGCACGGGCGGCGACTTCGCGTTGACCACGACCCGTTCGCTTGGACAATCCGGCGCGCTGGCGGTCGGTGGCGATACCACGATCAATGCGGGAACGAA
This sequence comes from Cupriavidus sp. SHE, assembly GCF_000812445.1. NCBI lineage: Bacteria > Pseudomonadati > Pseudomonadota > Betaproteobacteria > Burkholderiales > Burkholderiaceae > Cupriavidus > Cupriavidus sp. SHE. The sequence continues at coordinate 17,329 of NZ_JWMB01000018.1, forward strand.
CGCCATCTCGCTGACCAACGCCAGCAATTCGTTCGCTGGCGCGGTAAACCTGACCGGTGGCACCACGATAATCAGCAGCGCCTCGGCCCTGACCTTCGGTAACGTCAATACGGATACGTTGCTTGCCACGAGCCTGGGTCCAATGAATCTTGGCACCGGCACGGTGCTAGGCAACCTGTCGGCATCCACCATCGACAAGGCCATCACCCAAAGCGGCGCGCTCAGCGTTGCCGGTAGCACCACCATCAGTGCCGGCACTGGCGCCATCACATTGACCGACGCGGGCAACACCTTTCAGGGCCCGATCGCTGCAACGGGCTCCAGCGTGGCCTTTCGCGCGGCTGGCGATCTGCACGTCTCGGCGCTAAACAACAGCACGAACGGCGCGGTCAGCCTGACCGCTGGCGGAGCGTTGACGCTACCGGTATCGGCAATCGACACCGGCACGAGCAATCTGCAACTCGCGGCCAACGGCGGCACGTTGCTGGCCAATGCCGCGTTGAGCGGCAGCAATGTCACGATCTCCGCCCGCGACGCCATCGCGCTGTACGGGCCAGTGACGGCCAGCGGACAACTCGCGCTCAGTACTAGCGCCGGCCAGTGGATCTTCGCGCTGGGGGACGTGCGGGCCGCCACCACGCAACTCAGCAGCGGCACACTGCGCATCGGCAATGCCACCACCACCGGCAGCATTGGCGGCAACGTGGTCAACAACGGCACACTGATGTTCAACCGGACCGACAGCATCGGCTACGCCGACGTCATCAGCGGCACCGGGAATCTCGTCCAGCAAGGCACCGGCACCTTGACCCTGACTGGCGTCAACACCTACACCGGCGCGACACAGGTCGCCGGGGGCACGCTTGCCCTGTCCGGCGCGGGCAACATCGCCAACTCCAGCGGTGTGCAAGTCGATGCAGCGGGCACCCTCGACATCTCTGGCATCACCGCGGCGCAAGCCAGCTTCGGCAGCCTGAGTGGCGCTGGCCAGATCAAGCTGGGCACCAGGACGCTGGCAACGGGCGGTGACAATAGCAGTGGCACCTTGTCGGGTGCCATCTCCGGCACGGGCGGTTTGCTCAAGACCGGCAGCGGCACCCTGACGCTTGGCGGCGACAACAGCTTCAGTGGCGGCACCGCGCTCAAGCAAGGACGCATCGACCTTGGCAGCAACGGCGCGCTAGGGACCGGCACACTCTCGATGGACGACGGCACCACGCTCGGCATTGCCACCGATGGGCTGCGCATCGCCAATGCGATCCGCCTGACGGGCAGCAACGATCCTGTGATCGACACCGGCGCCTTCAATGCCACGCTCGCCGGGGCCATCAGTGGTTCGGGCTTTCTCACCAAGAACGGCAGTGGCGCCTTAACGCTTGCCGGCGCCAACGACTACACCGGCGCCACCAACGTTGCGGCCGGCACGCTACGGGCGGGGGCGGCCAACACCTTCAGCGCGGCATCCGTTCACACGGTGGCCAGCGGCGCCACGCTGGATCTCGCCGGTTTCAGCCAGCGTGTCGCGGGACTGAACAACGGGGGCGTGGTCTCGCTGATGGGCACGACACCGGGCGCGACCTTGACGGTGACGGGCCCCTACACGGGCAACAACGGCTCGCTGCGCATGGGCACTGCGCTCGGTGACAGCACCGGCGTGAGTGACCGGCTGATCCTCAGCGGCCCCGCCGCCATCGCCAGCGGTCAGACCACGCTGCAGATCACCAACCTGAATGGGCTTGGCGCGCTGACCGCGGGCAACGGCATCGAGGTGATCAGCGCCGTCAATGGCGCCAGCACCACGGCGCAGACCAGCAAGAACGCGTTCGTGCTCGCCGGTGGCCATGTGGATGCCGGCGCCTACCAGTACCGCCTGTACGCTGCCGACGCCAAGGGATCGGGCGAGAACTGGTATCTGCGCTCCAATGGCGAAACCGGCGAGACCGGCGAGACCGGCGAGCCTACCGAAACCACCCCGACCACCGAACCTGCGGACCCGCCCGTCACGACCTACCGTGCCGAAGCCGCGCTGTACGCGGCGCTGCCGAGTCAACTGCGCCAGAGCAACCTCGCCATGATCGGCAACCTGCACCAGCGCGTGGGCGATGACGATCCGAGGTCCGCCACATCGGGCACCCCATCGGGCACCCCATCCGGCACCCCTGCCGGTCGCGATCGCCGGGCATGGGCCCGCGTGCTGACCACCGATGTCGACGTCAGCCAGGACGGCACGGTGTCGCCCAAGAGCAAGGGCCGGTTGACCGGCTTCCAGGCCGGCACGGATTTGCTGGCCACGCAAGACTGGCGCGCCGGGCTCTACGTCGGCCAGCTGGATGGCAACGTAAGCGTCAATGGCTTCGTCGGCGGCATCGCCAATGCTGGCGCCGGCCGCAACGATCTGCACAACCAGTATCTGGGCTTCTACGGCACGTATGCCGGGAACAGCGGCTTCTACGCCGACGCCGTGCTGCAGTTGGGCCGTCACCGCTACACGGTGACGCCAGCGTCCAGTTCCGGGGTCGAGACCAAGGGAGACAGCCTGCTGGCATCGCTGGAACTGGGACGCGCCTTTCCGCTTGGCGGCAGCGCCTGGAGCATCGAGCCCCAGTTGCAGGTGATTCACCAACGCATTCACCTTGACAACGCGCAGATCCCCGGAGCAATGGTCCAGACCGACGTGAACAGCAGCTGGCTCGCGCGCGTCGGCGCACGGGTGAAGGGGGAAATGGAGGCAGGCTCCGCCGCGTTGCGGCCATATGGCCGCGTCAACCTCTACATGGCGTCGAACGGTAGCGACGTCGCCCGCTTCACGAACCCGGCCGCCACCACCGACATCGTGGCAGCGACCGGCGGCACGAGCATCGAAGTGGCCGCGGGCCTAACCGCGGCCCTGAACCGACGCTTCAGCCTGTACGGCGAGGTGGGCAGGATCTGGGCCGCCGGCGGCAATGCCAAGGTCAGAAACTCGATCCTTGGCTCCGCCGGGTTGCAGGTCAAGTGGTAGGCCAGCGCCACTGGCGTCGAGCGGAATATGAACGGCAAGCACGGTCCCCTCTCCCGTTGATCGCACGCTGAACGTGCCGCCAAGGCGCTCGGTACGCGCGCGCATGCTGCGCATGCCGGCACCGGCGTGCCGCCCTGCGGCGGCCGGATCGAAGCCGACGCCGTTATCGCTGACCAACAGCTCCAGCCCGCGCGCGCCGACGCGTACCGCGACGTCCGCGCGGCTGGCCTTGCTGTGCTTCATCACGTTGGTCAGCGCTTCCTGCAAGGTCCGCATGACATCGAGAATCCGCGAAGTCGGCAGATGGCAATGCTCAAGGCCATCGAGCTGCCAATGGCACGCGATGTCATGGCTCTCCAGCAACCGGCTCAGGCGATGGCGCAGCGGCACGATCTGCCCCGCCAGCGCCGGCTCGCCGAACTGCTGGCTGGCAGTCGTATCGACGATGATGCGCAGGTCGTCGCGCAACGCCCGGAGCATCGACAGCACTTCGTCTGGCGGGATGTCATGCGGGCTGCGCTCCAGCGTGGCGATGCCGCTGACAAGTGTGCCGCCGAGCCCGTCGTGGAGGTCGTGCGCCAGATTGAGCCGCTCGTTGAGCCGCGCGTTGGCAACCTCGTACTCGCGTTGGCGCCCCAGGTTGACGACGAGTTCGGCCTTGGCTTCGGAAACCTTGCCGTGCAACTCGTCGTTGAACCGTTCGATCCGACGCAGGTTGGCCACGAAGCGCCATGCCAGCACCAGCGCCATAGCGATCATCTGGACCTGCGAAGTCAGCGCCGCGTAGTAGGCGTTGTCCGTCAGGATGCCAAGAAAGGACAGCAGGTCGTGCACGGCCGCGACGAGGAAGATGGCGATGCAAACTGACAGGATGCGATGATCGGTGCGGCCATGACGCCAGGCGAAGCCCAGGAACACGATGCACGTCGCGAAGAAGACGCACGCCGCCCACAGCGTGAGCACGTTGCGCACCGTGGACAGGGATTCGGTCGGCGCCCAGATCACCACCGCCGCTCCCACTGCAGCAAGCAACCAGAGTCCGCCTTCGACACGCGGCAGACGCCGCTCGCAGAATCGCGCCATGGATAACATGTACGCGACGCTGTAGACCAGCAGCGCGACGGTGTTCGCACGCTCCCAGGCGTCGGTACTCGCGAACGGCCAGGTGGTAGTCGCCACCTGGTTCAGCGCCACGCACCACCAGGCCAGCGACATCAGGCTGAACCATCCGTAAGCCGCTTCCTGCCGACGCATCACCCAGAGCGAAAAAAAGAGGCAGCCGAGCGCGACGGTAACGGCAAGGCTGATCAGTTGCAGATCGTGCCGCAGCCAGTACGCGCGATCGTATGCGGGCCGCAGGTGTTCAGGGGCGGCGATCGATACGGGCCCGAGGCCGGGCTGGTAGGCCGACAACCCCGAGACGCGAACCAGCAGCGTGTTGGCGCCCTCTCGCAGCAGCGCGGCGGGCAGCAACTGGTAGCGCGGGGTATTCCAGGCACGCGTGAGCGGTTCGACCAGGCTCGTGTCGCGCATCAGCAGACTGCCGTTGAGATACACCGCGCCGGCCATGTTCAGGTAGTCGAGCAGCAGCGCCACGGGCTGGCGTGGGTCGGCGCCCTGCCAGCTCAGGCGATACCAGACCACGCCGTCGAAGCCGGGCCAGCGCGTGGACCAGATGTCCGGCAGCGACACGGGTACCCAGCCGGTGACGGGCGGGCCATCGTCCTGCCAGGTCGACTGTGCGGCTTCGATTCGGGTAAAGGTGACGGCCTCCGATTGCGCCCGGGCGCTAGCTGCGCCGGCAAGCAGCACGACGCCGCAGATCAGCGCAACAAGCCAGAGGCACGCGCCTCGAAGACGGCCTGGGTGCGGGAGTGAACTGCCAGTTTCTTGTATGTGTTTCTGATATGGCATTCGACCGTCAACTTTGATAAGGACAGCACCTCCGCAATTTCCCGATTGGTCAGACCCTTGCTTACCAGCGAGAGGATTTCTATTTCCCGCGCGCTCAGTGGCGGCGCACCGACCGTCGGCCCGGCCTGGACTTCCGCGCCGCCAGCCAGCGGCGCCATCTTTCCAGCCAGATCGAGAATGCGCCTGGCCACGAAGGGGTCGATCGGCGCGCCACCCCGCAGCGCGCTACGAATCGACAGGATGATCTCGACGTCGTCGCGCTCCTTGAGCAGGTAGCCGGTGGCACCGGCCTGCAGCGCGCTTACGATGACCCGTTCCGTATTCCACGTGGAGATTACCAAAATTGGCAGGGCCGGGTCTTGCTCGTGCATCACCCGAATGAGGTCGATGCCGTTGCCGTCGGGCAGTCCCACATCAACCAGCGCCATGGCGAACGGCTGCGTGGCCAGCAGCGTGTTGGCGGCCTCGAGACTGCCGGCAAACCATATGGCGTCGTCGCCATAACCCAGTGCGGCCAGGATCGTGCGTAGCCTGGACTGCATCGGCGGCTCGTCTTCAACGACCAGCAGGGGCGCTGGCAACACCGATTCAGCCGTGTCGGGCAAGGGTTGGATCATGGGGTGACAGTGGTGGGGGCGCGGCCTGAGTGTAGCCGTACTACCGCCGGGCTTGGCGAACGCCCGGACGATTCCGGACAAGGTCATGCCAGCCTGCCAGAAACGGGCCGGATATGGCATCCCCGAATACAGGTAGCCGGGGATACCGGCGATGCGGCGTCAGGAGGCTTCGGAACCCTCGGCGGAGCCCGCCGCCCCACCCGCCGTCCCGCCCGCCGCCTGCACCCGGGCCAGCGCCGCGCTGACCTCGCCATAGAACTGCCCCAGCGCGGCGGCCTGCAGGTTCTGCGGCTGCAGCGCGGGCCACAGCAGCGCGATCATGTCCTGCGTGGTGCGGTCGATGTCGACCGGGCGGCCGCTCACGATGGCATCCCAGAGAATATGCTCCATCGGCCCCAGAATGGCCGAACGCATCAGCCGCAACGGCATATCGGCCCGGATCTCCCCACCCGCCTGGGCGGCGGCCAGCAGCGCCATCAGCGGCGCCGTGTAGCGCCGTTGCAACGGCACGAACACCTCGTCGAGCCCCTGCCCCTTGGCGCGCCCCTCCGACAGCACCAGCGCGCACAGGCCGGTGCCATGGATCAGGAACAGCCGCAGGTGCGTGCCGATAAAAAACTCCAGTTGCGCACGGGCGGTGCCCTCGCGCGGCATGCCGCCCTCCATCGCCGCGATGATCTCGTCGTACCAGTCCTGGATCACGCGGACACACAGGTCCCGCTTGCTGTGGAAGTACGTGAAGATCGTGCCCTCGGAAATCCCCAGACGCTGCGCGATCTCGGTCGTGGTCGCCCGCTCGTAGCCAAGCTCCGAGAACACTTCGCGGCCCACGCGCAAGATGTCGCGAATACGCTGCTCCGCCTTGGCGCCTGCCGGGATACGACGCTGATTCACGATCTGCTGCATTTGCGGTCCCTGTTGCGTAACCTGAACGGTGATGGCCCGGAATTATAGGGCGCGAGCGGCGCTCGGCACGCCTGTCCGACCGCGCGCGCCCGAAAGTTGAATGTTACTCAAATTTCGTTTGCCCTTTGATCCAGCAGAGTATACAGTCTCCGCATCGTATTCCTAATATAACGCTCAATAGGCTTGATTTCCTGAGATTGAGTATTACTCAATTCACGGCGATCCGGCCGCGACAGGAGACAGGTATGGCGATGCAACCGGGAACCTCCCTGCCCATTGGGGGGCTGTCTTACGTGAAAGGGTCCGACACCCCACCACTCAGCGAACTGACGGTGCCTGCGCTGCTGGCGAACACTGCCGCGCTCCACGGCAGCCGGCCAGCAGTGGTATTCCGGGAGCAGAACATCCGCTGGACCTGGAATGAATTCAGCGCCGAAGTGGACAGGATGGCCGCCGGCCTCCACGCGCTGGGCCTGCGCAAGGGCGACCGGGTCGGCATCTGGTCTCCTAACCGCTTCGAGTGGCTGCTGACGCAGTTTGCAACGGCCCGGGTTGGCCTGGTCATGGTCAACATCAACCCGGCGTACCGCCTTGCGGAACTCGAATACGCGCTGAACAAGGTTGGCTGCAAGGCGATCATCGCGCCGGAAGCATTCAAGACCTCGCGCTACCTGGACATGCTGGCAACACTGGCCCCCGAGTTGGCCAAAGCCGAACCGGGCGCGCTGAACGCCGCCCGGCTGCCGCTGCTGCGCTGGGTTATCCGCATGGAAGATGTGCCGACGTCCGGCATGCTGACCTTCCGCGAATTGCTGGCGCGCGGCGCAAACGTGCCAAAGACTGCGCTCGACGAGATCACCGCCGGGCTCGACGCGCGCGACCCCATCAATATCCAGTTCACCAGCGGCACCACCGGCGCGCCCAAGGGCGCCACGCTCACGCACCGCAACATCGTCAACAACGGCCGTTCGATCGCGGGCGCGATGCGCTTTTCCGAACAGGACAAGCTCTGCATCCCGGTGCCGTTCTACCACTGCTTCGGCATGGTGCTGGGCGTGCTGGCCTGCGTGTCCACCGGGGCCAGTATGGTGTTCCCGGGCGAGGCATTCCACCCCGGCGCCACGATGGCCGCCGTCAGCGAGGAACGCTGCACGGCCCTGCATGGCGTGCCGACCATGTTCATCGCGCAACTCGACGACCCCGACTTCTCGAAGTACGACTTCTCCAGCCTGCGCACCGGCATCATGGCCGGCGCGCCCTGCCCGGTGGAAGTCATGAAGCGCGTCGTGGCGGACATGCACCTGGCCGAGATCACCATCGCCTATGGCATGACCGAAACCAGCCCGGTGTCGTTCCAGAGCGCCACCGACGATCCGATCGGCAAACGGGTGTCGACGGTCGGCCGCGTGCAGCCGCATCTGGAATGCAAGGTGGTCGACGTGGATGGCCAGACGCTGCCCATCGGCGCCACCGGTGAACTCTGCACGCGCGGCTACTCGGTGATGCTTGGCTACTGGGACGACGAGGAACGCACGCGCGAGGCAATCCGCGACGGCTGGATGCACACCGGCGACCTGGCCACGATCGACGAAGAAGGCTACTGCAACATCGTCGGCCGCGTGAAGGACATGCTGATCCGCGGCGGCGAGAACGTCTACCCGCGCGAGATCGAGGAATTCCTGTTCCGGCACCCGAAAGTCCAGTCCGTGCAGGTCTTCGGCGTGCCCGACGAGAAGTACGGCGAGGAAGTCTGCGCCTGGATCGTCCTGAAGCCGGGCCAGAGCGCCACCGACGAGGAAATCCGGAATTACTGCCGCGACCAGATTGCCCACTACAAGATCCCCCGTTACATTCGCTTTGTAGACGAGATGCCCATGACGATCACCGGCAAGGTGCAGAAGTTCGTCATGCGGGACCAGATGACCCAGGAACTCGGAATCAGCCCCAAGGCCAAGTGAAGCCATGCCAACCATAGAAACCAAACTCAACGCCCGCTCCGAGTCGTTCAAGGCCAATGCGGAGACGATGCAGGCGCTCGTGGCCGATCTCCGGCAGAAGATCACGAAGCTGGCCGAAGGCGGTGGCGAGGCCGCGCGCGACAAGCACCTGTCGCGCGGCAAGCTGCTGCCGCGCGACCGCGTGCAGCAACTGCTCGACCCGGGCACGCCGTTCCTGGAACTGTCGCAACTGGCCGCGTACGGCATGTACGACGATGCGGCGCCGGGCGCGGGCATCATCACCGGCATCGGTCGCGTGGCCGGCCAGGAATGCGTGATCGTCTGCAACGACGCCACGGTCAAGGGCGGCACGTACTACCCGATGACGGTCAAGAAACACGTGCGTGCGCAGGAGATCGCCGAGCAGAACAACCTGCCATGTATCTACCTGGTGGATTCCGGCGGCGCGAACCTGCCGAACCAGGACGAGGTGTTCCCCGACCGCGACCACTTTGGCCGCATCTTCTACAACCAGGCCAACCTGTCGGCGCAAGGCATTCCGCAGATCGCCGTGGTGATGGGCTCGTGCACGGCCGGCGGCGCGTATGTGCCGGCGATGAGCGACGAGTCGATCATCGTCAAGAACCAGGGCACGATCTTCCTGGGCGGCCCGCCGCTGGTGAAGGCAGCCACCGGCGAGGAAGTGACCGCCGAGGACCTGGGCGGCGCCGACGTGCATACCCGCCTCTCGGGCGTCGCGGACTACTTCGCGCAGAACGATCATCACGCGCTCTCGCTGGCGCGCAATATCGTGCAGCACCTGAACCGCCGCAAGCCGGATCAGATCCGCCTGCACGAGCCGGCCGAGCCGCTGTATCCGCCCGAAGAACTGTACGGCGTGATCCCGACCGACACGCGCAAGCCGTACGACGTGCGCGAGGTCATCGCCCGCATCGTCGACGGCTCCGAGTTCGACGAATTCAAGGCCCGCTACGGCACCACGCTGGTCTGCGGCTTCGCGCGGATCTGGGGCTACCCGGTCGGCATCGTCGCCAACAACGGCATCCTGTTCTCGGAGTCGGCGCTGAAGGGTTCACACTTCATCGAGCTGTGCTGCCAGCGCAAGATCCCGCTGGTGTTCCTGCAGAACATCACCGGCTTCATGGTCGGCCGCAAGTACGAGAACGAGGGGATCGCACGCAATGGCGCCAAGATGGTGACGGCGGTGGCCACGGCACAAGTGCCGAAGTTCACGGTGATCATCGGCGGCTCGTTCGGTGCGGGCAACTACGGCATGTGCGGACGCGCGTATTCGCCGCGCTTCCTGTGGATGTGGCCGAACGCGCGGATCTCCGTGATGGGCGGCGAGCAGGCCGCCAGCGTGCTGGCAACGGTCCGCCGCGATGGCATCGAGGCCAAGGGCGGCCAGTGGAGCCCGCAGGAGGAAGAAGCCTTCAAGGCTCCGATCCGCGACCAGTACGAACTGCAGGGACATCCGTACTACGCCAGCGCGCGACTCTGGGACGATGGCGTCATCGATCCCGCGCAGACGCGCACCGTGCTCGGCCTGGGCCTGTCCGCCAGCCTCAACGCCCCGATCGGCGACATGAAGTTCGGCGTGTTCCGCATGTAAGGGGAAAACAATAATGTTCACGAAGATCCTGATTGCGAACCGCGGCGAGATCGCCTGCCGTGTGGCGGCCACCTGCCGCCGCCTCGGCATCCGCACCGTGGCCGTCTACTCCGACGCCGACGCCAACGCGCGGCACGTCGCCTTCTGCGACGAGGCCGTGCATATTGGTGGCGCCGCCGCGCGAGACAGCTACCTGCGCGCGGACCACATCATCGAAATGGCGAAGGAGACCGGCGCCCAGGCGATCCACCCTGGCTACGGCTTCCTGTCCGAGAACGAGGACTTCGCGCGCGCCTGCGCCGAAGCCGGCCTCGTGTTCATCGGCCCGCCGGCCTCTGCAATCCACGCGATGGGCAGCAAGAGCGCCGCCAAGCAACTGATGGAAAAGGCCGCGGTACCGCTGGTGCCCGGCTATCACGGCGAAGACCAGGACGCCGCCCTGCTGCGGCGCGAGGCCGACCGTATCGGCTATCCGGTGCTGCTCAAGGCCAGCGCGGGCGGTGGCGGCAAGGGCATGCGCGTGGTGGAAGCTGGTGATGGCTTCGACGCCGCGCTGGCCTCGGTGAAGCGCGAGGCGTCGGCCAGCTTCGGCGACGACAAGGTGCTGGTGGAGAAATACCTGACCCGGCCGCGCCATATCGAGATCCAGGTCTTTGCCGATTCGCACGGCAACTGCGTGTACCTGTTCGAGCGTGACTGCTCGGTGCAACGTCGCCACCAGAAGGTGCTGGAAGAGGCGCCGGCGCCGGGCATGACCGAGGAACGCCGCCGCGCGATGGGCGAGGCGGCGGTGGCCGCGGCGCGCGCGGTGGGTTACGTCGGCGCGGGCACGGTCGAGTTCATCGCCAACCAGGATGGCTCGTTCTACTTCATGGAGATGAACACGCGCCTGCAGGTGGAGCATCCGGTCACCGAGATGATCACTGGCCAGGACCTGGTGGAGTGGCAACTGCGCGTCGCGGCCGGCGAGGCGCTGCCGCTGGCGCAGGAGCAACTGGCCATCCACGGCCATTCGCTGGAAGCGCGCATCTACGCCGAGAACCCAGACAAGCAGTTCCTGCCGTCCACGGGCACGCTGCGCTTCCTGCGCACGCCGCCCGCGGTGCAGTTCATGCGCGGCGGCGATGCCAACGCGCCGGCTGCGGTCCGCATCGACGCGGGCGTGCGCGAAGGCGACACGATCAGCCCGTACTACGACCCGATGATCGCCAAGCTGATTGTCTGGGGCCGCGACCGTGACCAAGCGCTGGCGCGCATGGCCCAGGCACTGGCCGGGTATCACGTGGTGGGGCTGTCGACCAACGTCGCCTTCCTGCAGCGGCTGGTGAAATCGGAGGCTTTCCGTACCGCCGACCTCGATACCGGCCTGATCGAACGCAACCAGACAGTACTGTTCCCGCCGCAGAAGACGGCTGGCATCGAAGCGATCGCGCTGGCGATGGCGGCACTGCTCGAACGCGAGACGCGCACACGCCGCATCGACGAGGCGGACCGCCACTCACCGTGGACCCACGCGGGCGGCTGGCGACTGAACGGCCGCGACGTGCGCACGTTGCACTTCCAAGGCGGCGGCCACAAGCTCGAGGCCGTGCTGAAAGGCAACGCCAGCGACACCAGCAAGAACACGCTGATCTACGCCGACCAGGCCGCGCCGTTCGCGTACACGTTCAATGCCGACGATATCCGCGTCGACCTTGGCACGCGTCGCACGCACGGCCAGGTGCACGTGGAAGGCGACACGTTCCACGTCTTCCACGACGGCCGCCATACGGTGCTGGAGTGGCTCGACCCGCTTGCGCACGCCAGCGAGAGTGAAGGCGAAGGCGGCAAGCTGACCGCGCCGATGCCGGGCAAGGTGATCGCCGTGATGGTCGAGGCCGGCAGCAAGGTCACGCGCGGCACGCCGCTGCTGGTGATGGAAGCGATGAAGATGGAACACACGATCGCCGCGCCGGCCGATGGCGTGGTGAGCGAGGTGCTCTACGGCGTGGGCGAACAGGTGAGCGAGGGCGCGCAACTGCTGGCATTCGCCTTGGCGGAGGCAACTGCCTAAGGCGCTGTTTCAGAATGAAGCGAAGCGGTTCTGGCTAGACGCGGGGCCGCAGACAGTACAAGTCGTACGGCAAGGCCCTGCAACGACGCCAGAATCGTTTTGAGATGGCTTCTAACTGTTTTGGCTCCCCTCCTCCGCTGTGCGGGAGAGGGGCAGCGCATCACATCGGCCTGGCGTGACAAACAGGCTCTGGAGACCCCCATGACAATCCCCCAATACGTAAAGATCGTCGAAGTCGGCCCGCGCGACGGGCTGCAGAACGAAAAGGCGATGGTGCCCACCGACGTCAAGGTGGCGCTGATCAACCGGCTGACCGACGCGGGCTTCGTCAACATCGAGGCCGCATCGTTTGTCTCGCCGAAGTGGGTGCCGCAGATGGCTGACGGCGCCGACGTGATGGCCCGCATTACGCGACGCCCCGGCACGCTGTACTCGGTGCTGACGCCGAACATGAAGGGCTTCGAGGGCGCCGTTGCCGCCGGTGCCGACGAGGTGGTGATCTTCGGCGCGGCCAGCGAGGCCTTCTCGCAGAAGAACATCAACTGCTCGATCGCCGAGTCGATCGCCCGCTTCGAACCGGTGGCCGCTGCCGCGAAGGAAGCTGGCGTGCGGCTGCGCGGCAGCATTTCGTGCGCGCTCGGCTGCCCGTATCAGGGCGAGGTGTCGGTGCATGCCGTGGTGGACGTCGTGCGCCGCCTGCGCGAACTCGGCTGCGACGAGATCGACATCGCCGACACCATCGGCGTGGGCACGCCTACCCGGGTCCAGGAAGTCATGCGCGCCGCGGCGGCCGAGTTTTCGATCGACCGCCTGTCCGGCCATTTCCACGACACCTACGGCCAGGCGCTGTCGAACATCCTGGCCAGCCTCGAGGTCGGCATCGCCATCTTCCACGCGTCGGTGGCCGGCCTGGGTGGCTGCCCCTACGCGAAAGGCGCCACCGGCAACGTGGCGACCGAAGACGTGCTGTACATGCTGCACGGCATGGGCCTGCACACCGGCATCGAACTCGATGACGTGGTGCGTGCCGGCGATTTCATCTCGCAGGCCATCGGCCGCGCCAACAGCTCGCGCGTTGGCCGGGCGTTGCTGACAAAGTGGGCCTCCCAGGCGGGCGAGGCGACCTGCGCGTAACCTGACCACTGACACGCCGTCCTTGCGGCGGCCGTGATCGCGCCTAGACTCAGGTTCTGTGAAGTCCGCTCGGAAACAGAACCATGAGACGACAACGGCGGCCGCACCCCTGCCCCCAGCTGTCCAGGCGCCAGTCATCTGGCGCCGCCACGCTGCCCATCCCCGGGTGGCTGCTGACGTACCGGAAGGAATGGCTGGCGCCCGACGTCATTGCCGGGCTGACCGCCGCCGCCGTGGTCATCCCCAAGGCCCTGGCCTACGCCACCATCGCGGGCCTGCCCGTCGAGGTCGGCCTGTACACCGTGTTCGCCCCGATGCTGATCTACGCGCTGCTCGGCAGTTCGCGCACGCTCAGCGTCAGCACCACCACGACACTGGCAATCCTCGTGGCCGCCGCGTTCCGGCACGTGGGCCCATCGCCCAGCGCCGAAACGCTGATCACGGCCTCGGCCACGCTGACCTTCCTGGTCGGCGCCGTGCTGCTGGTGGCCCGGCTGTTGAGGCTGGGCTTCGTGGCCGACTTCATCTCCGAGCCGGTACTGATCGGCTTCAAGGCGGGCATCGGGCTGGTCATCGTGGTGGACCAGATCCCGAAACTGCTCGGGATGCATTTCACGAAAGGCCCGTTTTTCCACAACGTGCTGGCGATCATCCAGAACATTCCGCACGCATCCGTCGCCACGGCCGCGGTCGGCATCCTCATGGTCCTGCTGCTGTTGGGCATGGAGCACCGGTTTCCACGTGCACCGGCGCCATTGATCGCGGTGGCCGTGGGGATCATCGGCGTATGGCTGCTGAACCTGACCGCGCATGGGGTGGCCATCGTCGGCGCGGTGCCGACCGGCCTGCCGCCGGTCACCCTGCCTGACCCGACGATGATGGAACGGCTGTGGCCCGAAGCGCTGGGTATCGCTCTGATGAGCTTCACGGAAACCATCGCCGCCGGGCGCGCGTTCACCCAGGTTGGCGAGCACGCGCCTGCCGCGAACCGCGAGTTGACGGCCACCGGACTGGCCAACCTCGGCGGCGCGTTCCTAGGCGCGATGGCCGCAGGCGGCGGCACGACGCAGACCGCCGTCAACCGGCTCTCAGGGGCGCGCTCGCAACTGGCCGGCCTGGTCACGGCGCTGGCCGCGCTTGGCACGATGCTGCTGCTCGCCCCGCTGGTCGGCCGTTTGCCGGAAGCCACGCTGGCCGCGGTGGTCATCGTCTACTCCGTCTCTCTGATCAAGCCGGCCGAATTTCTGGCGATCCTTGGCATCCGCCGCACCGAATTCATCTGGGCGCTGGTCGCCCTGGCTGGCGTGGTGGCCCTGGGCACGCTGCAGGGCATCGTCGTGGCGATCGTCGTATCGATGCTGGCCCTGGCCTATCAAACGTCCGATCCGCCGGTCTACAAGCTGGCGCGCAAGCCCGGCACCAACGTATTCCGTCCGCAATCAGACGCGCACCCGCACGACGAGACCGTACCCGGCCTGCTGATGCTGCGGCCCGAGGGGCGCGTCTACTTCGTCAACGCGCGGCGTATCGGTCACAAACTTCGGCCAATGATCCTGAACGACAAGCCGAAGGTGGTCGCGCTCGACCTGACCGCCGTCTCTGACATGGAATACACGGCACTGCACATGCTGACCGATGCCGAACGAGTGCTGCGCGAGGAGGATGGCGTCATGCTCTGGCTGATCGGGATGAATCCCGACGTGCTCGACATGGTCCGGCGCTCGGCGCTGGGCCAGACCCTGACGCATGAGCGGATGTTCTTCACAATGGACCTGGCCGCGGTCCGGTTCCAGACGGAACACGCCGATGCCGTGTGGGGGCCCGTGACACAGCCAGGCACGCCGCCAGACACGCCGCCGCCCGAGTCCCGCCCACCCGGTTAAACTCCTGCCTGGTGGATTTCCCCGTCCGCCCTGTCGGCGCCAGACGGAGGCATCGCGACGTATTCGCGGCCTGCCTCCGCCCGGCGCTGCCGATCGTTCCCCTCCCGGCACCGCCATCATGTCGAGACTCGTTTCCGGGCCGCGCCGCGCACCGCTGCGCTGGCTGCCCTTGTTTTGCCTGCTCATTGCGGGCCTGTTCCAGCAGGCCTACGCCGAGTGCAGCGCCAGCCACACCTCCGCCGCCGATGCCGCACGACCGCGCATCGGCCTGGTGCTGTCCGGCGGCGGCGCGCGCGGTTATGCCCACATTGGCGTGCTCAAGGCACTGGAACAGATGCACGTGCCAATCGATTGCATTGCGGCGACCAGCATGGGGGCGGTGGTCGGCGGACTGTATGCGAGCGGGATTCCGGCAAACGAACTCGACACCCGGCTGTCGCAGATCAACCTGAGCGACATCGTCTTCGACCGTAACGAACGCGCGCACCTGCCGCAGACGCTGCGCGAGGACAGTTTCGAATACCCGATCGGCCTCTCGGTCGGCTATGGCGACGGCAAGGTCAAGCTGCCCGGCGGGCTGGTGCAGGGCAACCGGCTGCTGGCACTGCTGCAGGACTGGACGGCCCCGTGGCCCGGCGACATCGATTTCGACAAACTGCCCATTCCATTCCGCACCATCGCCACGGACCTCAGCTCGGGTGCGCCCGTAGTGCTCGAGAAAGGGTCGTTGCCGCGCGCGATCCGCGCCAGCGCGGCCGTGCCGGGCCTGTTCGCGCCGTTCAAGGTGGATGGGCGCACGCTGGTGGACGGTGGCCTGGTCAGCAACCTGCCTGTGCAGATGGCGCGCGACATGGGCGCCGATATCGTCATCGCGGTCAATGTGGCCTCGCCACTCGACGACCCTTCCAACCTCGATTCGCCAGCGGCCGTCACCCAGCAAATGGTGACGATCCTGATGAACCAGAATCTCGCCGCGCAGAAGGCATTGCTGGGTCAGCGGGATGTGCTGCTGGAACCCGATCTCGGCGATCTGTCGTTCACCGACTTCTCCAATGCGCGCCGTGGTGTGCAGCTTGGCTACACGGCGGCTGAAGGCATCGCGCCACGGCTGGCCGCGCTCGCGTTGCCGCCCGACGCATGGGACCAGTACATCGCCGCCCGGGAAACGCATGGCGCGCGATTCGAGCCCAAGCGCATCGACGCCATCGAGATCCATGCCTCGGGGCGCATTCCGCCCGCCTACATCAAGCAGTATCTGCGCACGCGCGAAGGCGACACCTATGACGCCGAAGCGATCAACCGCGATCTCTCGCAGCTCTCCACCACCGGCAATTTCGAAAGCGTGACGCAGGATGTGGTCACCGAGAACGGCCGGTCCGTGCTCAAGATCGACGCGCAGGAGAAATCGTGGGGGCCGCAGTTCCTGCTCTTCGGCTTTGGCATGTCCACAACGTTCGACGGCAAGGGCGCGTTCAACCTGCAACTGGGTCACCGCTATCCGTGGCTGACGCAAAGCGGTCTGGAGTGGCGCAACGACATCGTGCTGGGCAGCACCCAGGCCAAGTGGCACACGGAGCTTCGCCAACCGGTGCTGGACCGGCTGGGCTTCTATATCGCCCCATACCTCGAATACGGCCGCAAGCACGTCGACATCTACCCCGACAGCAGCCCCACCCGCAGCACCACGCCGCTCACCGCCGTGCGCGTGGACACGGCGCTGGCAGGCGTCGACCTCGGGTTACCAATCGGCAGGCTGGGCGAGTTCCGGGTCGGCGCGAACTATCAGCAGGTCCGCTATTACTCTGACTATCTGATTGGCGCGTCAAACAACGGCAAATTCAGTGCCTCGGTGCAGCAGCCGGTGGTACGGGCGGAACTGACGATCGACCAGCTCGATGACCCGCTCTTTCCGCGCAAGGGCTACTACTTCAATGCAGTGAACCAGCTATCGTTCGGCGGCACGGACAACAGTTTCGACGACGTCCACGGCAAGGCCCTGTGGGCGGGCAGCTACGGGCGCCATACGCTGAACCTGGCGGCCGAGGGGGCGATGACCTACAACGACCACCGCACCTCCGGCAGCGTCAGTGGCGGCCTGGGATTCACGCTGGGTGGATTCCAGCGCCTGTCAGCCTATGCGCCGGACCAGTTCTCGGGCAACTACCTGCTCTACGGCCGCATCACGTACCTGAACGATCTGCGTGAATTCGTGCTGCCGGGGCTGCGCACAACTGTGTTCGGCTCCAGCCTCGAAGTGGGCGACGTCTGGCTCAGGCGCCGCAACTTCGGCAGCGGGCCCTACAAGTCCAGCGCCAGTCTGTTTATCGGCGGCAACAGCGTGATCGGCCCGCTCTACTTTGGCGTCGCGGCGGCGCCGCAGGGTGTGTGGAATATCTACCTGCAGCTGGGCCGCGTGTTCTAGCCCGCCTGGCGGACCAGCGGCGCATCGCTATCCGCCGCCGATTCGGGACGATACTCGACCGCGCGGATGCGGCCGTTGGCTAGTCGTAGCGTCTGCGTGCCACGGCCATCCATTGGCTGACCGTCGAACCGGTACGACGCCGCGATGTCGATTTCCACCGTCTGGCCGTCGATGCGCGGCGCGCCGGCCACCTCGATCCGAACGCTATCGCCAGCCAGTTGCTCCACGCGCTGGAACAGACCGATCACGGCATCCCGGTCTGCATAGACCCCTGCCAGCGGATGCTCACCCAGATGGCGCCATTCGATGGCCGGATCGAGCAGCGGATAGACGGTCTCGAAATGCCGCGTGGTCAGCGCGGAGAGATACTCGCCCACCAGCGTGGCGACGGCTTCCGCCGCCATCGGCATCTCCACGGACCGACGCGCGCGGGGTCTGCCGGCGGACGCCTCCAGCCCCAGGAACTCGAGCACGCTGGCGATGACCTGCTCGCGATCGTTATCCACACAGATCATGTGATAGCTGTTCTCGAGCACCACACCCCGCACCTGCGGCACCGCGCCGAGCAGGAAATCGTACGAGCGCAGCGTGGTCAGCTCGTCCTCGCGCGCGTTGACGACCAGCGTCGGGCAAGGCACGCGGTGCGCGCTGTCCAGCACCCAGCGGCGCAGACGGTCCACCTGCCGGATGCAGGTCAACGGCACCCAGCGATAGTGGAAGTTGTCGCCGCGCTCGAACTTGGCCTTGACGATGGCGCGCACCAGGTCGTTCTTGATGCCGAACGGCTCGTTCTCCTCCACCTTGATGCGCGTGGGCAGCCCCGGCAGGTGATAGACCACGTGCCGCAGCCAGCGGTAGGACGGCGTGGACCAGCCGTCGATATAGACCGGGGCGGCCAGCGCCACCAGTTGGCCCTTGCGATGCTGGCGCCGCGCGACCAGTTCCAGCGCGAGCAGCGCTCCCATGCACATGCCGATGACATGGAACGTGTCGTACTGGCCGACCAGTTCGTCGTAGGACTGGGTCACCACGTCCATCCACTGCTCCGCCACCACGGGCAACAGGTCCTCGGGCACGCCGCCATGACCGGGCAGCGTCACGGCATGCGTCTCCACGCCCGCGCGGCGCAGCACCTTGTGCATCGGCCCGAGGTCGTACTGGGTACCGCCCAAGCCGTGAATCAGCAGGGCTCCGATGCGTGGAGCCTGTTGCGTTGTCATGCCGCGCGCCGCCCTTCCGTGTCGTGGGAGGCGATCACGCGCCATGCGCCGGCAATCAACGCGACGGAATCGTCGCCGTCGAGCAGCGGGCCACTCATGTCGACGATCGTCGTGGTGGCACCCGCCGGCAGCAAGAGCCGGAACGTCAGATCGCCGCGCATCTCGCCATCGCATTCGCGCAGCCAGCGGCGGCGCACCTCGGCACGGTCGTCCGGATGCACGCGGGCCAGGACATCGTCGAGCGTGGACAACGCCGAGTCGTGCAGGCCCAGCGCGCGTTCGACGCTGCCGCTCCAGCGCAGCCGCCCGCTATGCGGATCAAGGCGGTAGACGAGTTGCCCACTGGCAGCCAGCGCCAGTTCCACGTCATTCTGGCGTGCGGCGGCCTGCGCGTTCGTCTGCTCACGCGCCGTTCGCAGCGTGTTGATCAGCAGCGTCAGCAGCGCGGCTACGGCCAGGTAAAGCTGCGCGATCAACAGGGAGTCGCCGTGGTACAGCGCGGTTTCGGCGAACGGGCCGTCGCCCTGCGCGGTATTGACCAGCACAAGCACGGTCAGCAACGCCACGGCGACCGATCCGCCACGCCCACCCAGCAGCAACGCCACGATGGCCACGAAGAACAACGGAATATAGGTCAGCGCATAGGCCACGCCGAGCGAGAGCTGCGCAATCCGCGTGCCGTCGAACACCAGTGCAGCGGTCGCCAGCACACATGCCAGCGCGGCCAGGCCGAAGAAGAACTCGCCGGGCTGGCGGCCGCCCGAACGCGCGGCGCGAAACCGCGCCCATCCGGCGAAGACCGGCGTGACGATCAGCACCCCGACGAAGTCAGCCGCGGCCCACACCTTGGCGGTAGCCCAGAACGGCACATCAAGGAACAGCCAGAACCAGCCCGCGCCGATGACCGCCCCGCCGACACTGGCGATCACGCCGGCCAGCAGCAACCCGCGCAGGAACGCCAGCCCTTCCAGCGAGAACTTGGTCAGGTGGATCACGGCCACGGCCAGCGCCGCGAAGCCGATCTCGTCGAGCGAGAACAGCACCATCCGGAACGCATCGCGCCCTTCCACCATGCCCAGCAGCATCTGCGCCACCAGGAACGCCAGGCCGAGCCCGAGCCAGCGGCGCATCGGCGCCAGCATGAAAGCGGCCACGGTCACGCCGGCCGGCAGCCAGATGTAGCCGGCGGCCGTGAACGGCCCATTGAATTTGTGCGAAAAGTATCCGAGGACGAAATACAGGATTGCCCAGAGCGGCAATGTGACGGCCCGGTTGGTGAGATTCACTGTGATGTTCCCGATTCAGTATGACTGACTATCACCATGATCTGAACGGCAAGACGAGGCCCGCCGTTGACCTGGGCCGCCAGAAGTGTGGCGGATTGTACACAGCAGGGTCAGGCAAGACCGCGCTGTGGCGTCAATTCATGCCGCTGGCGTCGACGTAGCCGAGCGCCTCGCGCACAGCCACGCGTGCCTTGAGCGTATAACAGACACGGCGGTCGCGAATCGCCAGGGCCAGAATCTCGCCCTGAGTCATTTCCTGGAAGTGGTGCGCAGCGTGGCGCAGCGTCAGGCCGGCCAGTTCGGCCAGCTCCGCCGCGGACATGCCTTCCTCGCCCGCCTCGAGCAGGGCCCGGCAGATCGTGACGCGGACGGGAGCCGTCAGCAGTGCCAAGACGAGGGCGCTTTCCTGAGTCTCCATGGTCTACCCCTTTCCTCTAACCCTTTCGTTGTTGTGACAGGCCGCTGGCCACGAATTGCGGCCTCCCGCCTATCTTCTACGCTGCACATCGTGGCAGCGCAATAGGAGAATGGATGGAGGCCCACGCAAGGGCCCGAGGCTTGACGCGCGAGTCACATCGTGAGCCTGAAATAATCAGTAATAAGGCGGTCATATCTCACATGACAGCCACGGACTATGCTTGTCGAGTCAAGCGACCAATGTCACGCATGTCTGCTTCGCCTCCCCCCCGCCGGCGGCCATTGGCCATCGCCCTGTACGTCGTCATCGCCATCGTGGTGGTCTGGCTGGTTGCCAGGCCACTGGGACGATGGCTGCTCCCGCCCAAGGCCGCGCAGGCGAGCCCGGCCATCGTGGTTACCACGGCCGCGGCGCAGGGCGAAGACGTGGATATCGGCCTGACCGGCGTCGGCACAGTCCAGGCCATGCAGACTGTGACGGTCAAGCCACGCGTGGATGGGCAGCTCGAGCGCGTTGGCTTCGTCGAAGGCCAGGACGTCAAGGAAGGTCAGGTGCTGGCGCAGATCGACCCGCGCACGTTCCAGGCGCAACTGCAGCAGGCGCAGGCCACCAAGGCGCGCGACGAGGCGCAGCTTGCCAACGCCCGTCTGGACCTGAAGCGCTATGAGGAACTGATCAAGGTCGACTCGACCACGCGCCAGACACTCGACACCCAGCGCGCGCTGGTCGACCAGCTTGCCGCCGCCGTGCGCAATGACGAAGCGCAGATCGCGCTGGACAAGGTGCAGCTCGATTTCACGACCATCACGGCGCCGCTCTCCGGCCGCGTCGGCGCCCGGCTGGTCGACCCCGGCAATATCGTCCATGCCACCGACACCACCGGCCTCGTCGTGATCCGCCAGATCGACCCGATCGACGTCGTCTTCACGCTGCCCGACGACGCCTTCGGCCGCATCAACCGCGCGATGCAGGCCAGCCAGTCGCCACTGGTGGTGTTCGCCCACGAGCGCGGCACCGACGCCGACCTCGGGCACGGCGGCCTGATCCTGCTGAACAACACGATCGACACCACCAGCGGCACCATCCAGCTCAAGGCGCGCTTTCCGAACCCGAAGCACCTGCTGTGGCCGGGCCAGTATGTCAACGCCCGGCTCGTGCTGGGCCAGCGTGACCGCGCAGTGGTCATTCCGGCGTCAGCGGTGCAACGTAACGATGCCGGCACCTACGTCTATGCCGTGCAGGCGGACCAGACCGTGAAGCTGCAGCCGGTGGAGGTAGCAGAACTCCAGGGCGCGCGGGCCGTGATCGCCAAGGGCGTCCAGGCCGGGGAGCGCGTGGTGGCAGATGGCCAGTACAAGCTCAAGCCCGGCGCGTTGATCGCCGAGGCGCCCGCGCGGCCAGGCGCCGCACCGACTGGCGGGGCGGCCGCCGAATCCACTGCCGGCACCTCCCCTGCTGTCGCCGCCAGCGCCACTGCCGCCGCGCGCCAGTGAGCCTTCCGATGAGCCACCCATGAGTATTTCGGCCACCTTCATCAAGCGGCCGATCGGCACCTCGCTGCTGGCGCTCGCGTTGCTGCTCGTTGGCCTGGCCGCGTGGCCGCTGCTGCCGATCGCCCCGCTGCCGCAAGTGGACTTTCCGACCATCCAGGTCACGGTCAACCTGCCGGGCGCCAATCCCGAGACGATGGCGTCGAACGTGGCGCAGCCGCTCGAACGGCAGTTCTCGCTGATCGCGGGGCTGTCGCAGATGACGTCGACCAGCGCGCAAGGCACCACGCAGATCACGCTGCAGTTCGACCTGAACCGCAGCATCGACGCCGCCGCGGTGGACGTGCAGGCCGCCATCAACGCCGCGGGCGGCCAGCTTCCGTCCAACCTGCCGACACCCCCGACGTTCCGCAAGATCAACCCCGCCGACGCGCCAATCCTGGTGCTGGCGGTGCAGTCCGACGCGCTGCCGCTGACCACCGTCAACGACTTCGCCGACAACATCCTGGCGCAGCAGATCTCGCAGATCGAAGGTGTTGGCCTGGTCAACATTGGCGGCCAGCAGAAACCGGCCGTGCGCATCCAGGTAGACCCGGCCAAGCTCGCGTCGATGGGCCTGAGCATGGAAGACATCCGTGGCGTGATCGCGGCGACCACGGTCAACCAGCCAACCGGCGCCACCGATGGCGCGACCAAGGCCTTCAACGTCTACACCAACGACCAGATCACCCGCGCGGCGCCGTGGAACGACATGGTGCTGGCGTGGCGCAACGGCGCCCCGGTGCGCGTGCGCGATGTCGGCGTGGCGGTGGATGGCCCCGAGAACAACCGGCTCGCGGGCTGGGCGTTCGCCGGCGCCGCCGCCCCCGCTGACAACACGTTCCACAACGGCCGCGCGATCATCCTGGCCGTGACCAAGCAGCCGGGCGCCAACGTGATCGCCACGGTGGACCGCATCAAGGCCGCCCTGCCCCGCCTGCAGCTCTCGATTCCAGCCGCGGTCAACGTCAACGTGCTGGCTGACCGCACGCAGAACATCCGCGCCTCGGAAGCCGATGTCGAGTTCACGCTGATCCTGACCATCGTGCTGGTGGTCGGCATCATCTTCGTGTTCCTGCGCGACGTATGGGCCACGGTGATCCCGAGCATCACCGTGCCGCTGGCGCTGCTGGGCACGGCCGGTGGCATGTACCTGCTGGGCTACAGCCGCGACAACCTGTCGCTGATGGCGCTGACCATTGCCGTGGGCTTCGTCGTCGATGATGCGATCGTGATGCTGGAGAACATCTATCGCCACGTGGAAGCGGGCATGTCGCCGCTGGAGGCCGCGCTGCAGGGTGCCGGCGAGATCGCCTTCACGATCGTGTCGATCTCCGTGTCGCTGGTGGCCGTGTTCATCCCGCTGCTGCTGATGGGCGGCATCGTCGGCCGGCTGTTCCGCGAATTCGCGGTCACGGTGACGCTGACGATCGCGGTATCGGTGATCGTCTCGCTGACGCTGACGCCGATGATGTGCGCAAAATTCCTGCAGCCGCACGACCCGGCCCACGCCCGCCATCACGGACGGCTTTACCTGATGTTCGAGCGCGGCTTCGATGCGATGCTCGGTGCGTACCGGCGCGGGCTCGATCACGTGCTCGATCACCAGTTCCTGACGTTGTGCGTGTTCCTGCTGACCGTGGCCACCACGGTAGTGCTGTTCGTGATCATCCCGAAGGGCTTCTTTCCCCAGCAGGACACCGGCTTCGTGTTCGGCACCGCGGAGTCCGCGCAGGATGCATCATTCAAGTCGATGAACGCGCGCATGGTGGCGCTGGCGGACGTGGTCCGCAGCGACCCAGACATCTCGGCCGTCGGCATGACCGGCGGGCAGAACACGGTCAACACTGGCAACTTCTTCATCGCGCTGCGCCCGAAGGAGGAAGGCCGCACGGCCACGGCTGACGAGATCATCGCGCGGCTGCGGCCGAAGCTGGCCAAGGTGGAGGGCGCCAACCTGTTCCTGCAAGCCGGACAGGACATCAACGTTGGCGGGCGGCTGTCGCGCACGCAGTACCAGTACACGCTCACCGACGCCAATCTCGCCGAACTCAACGACTGGGCGCCGCGCGTCCTGGAGCGGTTCCGCCAGTTGCCGCAACTGGCCGACGTTGCCTCCGACCAGCAGAACTCCGCAGCCGCGGCCATGCTGACGATCGACCGCGCGCGGGCGTCGAGCTTCGGCATCACACCGGCGCTGATCGACGCCACGATCTACGACGCGATCGGCCAGCGCCAGGTGGCACAGTACTTCACGCAGATCAACAGCTACCACGTGGTCCTCGAAGCCACGCCACAATTGCAGGACGACCCGCGCCTGTTCGACAAGCTCTACCTGACGTCCCCGATCACCGGCGAGCAGGTGCCGCTATCGTCGTTCGTGAAGATCGACACGAACCGCACGGCCTACCTGTCGATCGGCCACCAGGGGCAGTTCCCGGCGGTGACCATCTCGTTCAACCTGGCGCAGGGCGCGTCGCTGGGTGACGCCGTGGAGGCCATCAACAAGGCCCTGGCCGGCATGGGGCGGCCACGCACGCTCGGCGGCGCGTTCCAGGGTACCGCGCAGGCATTCGGCGCGTCGCTGGCCTCGCAGCCCTACCTGATCGCCGCCGCGCTGATCGCGGTTTACATCGTGCTGGGGCTGCTCTACGAGAGCTATATCCACCCGCTGACGATTCTTTCGACGCTGCCGTCCGCCGGCGTCGGCGCGCTGCTGGTGCTGATGCTGGGTGGCTACGACTTCACCGTGATCGCGCTGATCGGCATCATCCTGCTGATCGGCATCGTCAAGAAGAACGGCATCATGATGGTCGACTTCGCGCTGGTGGCCGAGCGCGAGCGCGGCATGTCTCCGCGCGACGCGATCTACGAGGCGTGTCTGCTGCGCTTCCGCCCGATCATGATGACCACGATGTGCGCGCTGCTGGCGGGGCTGCCGCTTATGCTCGGGCACGGCGCAGGGTCCGAACTGCGTCGGCCGCTGGGCTACGCGATGGTCGGCGGGCTGGTGGTGTCGCAGATGCTCACGCTGTTCAGCACGCCGGTGGTCTATCTCTACCTGGATCGCGCGCACTATTGGTACATGCGCCGCAAGGCGGCGCGCGGCGGCGGCAAGCCGCCACCCACGCAACAGACACCGCACGGCAAGTCGCACGAGTACATGGGTGGCGAGGGCGAGTGACGGCCTTTCGACCGGAGAGACGCCAGAACCATTTAGATGGCGTCTCTACGTCACCTCGATGAGGCCGCTCATGTTCTCGTGCCCCGACCCGCAGAAGATGTCGCACAGAAAGCCATAGCTGCCGGGCTTGCCCGCCGTCAGCGTCACCTTGATCGCCTGGCCGGGCGGCAGGTCCGCACGGACGTCGAAGTCGGGCGCGGAGAATCCCATCACCACGTCTTCCGCCGTGATCGACAGCACCACGGTCTCACCCGCCTTGAGCTTCACGCGATCCGGGATGAACACGAAGCGCCGCGCGCGCATCGGGATCACGCGCGGCGCCGCGGCATCACTCCGGCTCACCACCGACACCACCGGCACCACCGCGGCGGCCAGCATCCAGCCCAGCAGCGTGCGACGGCTTGCATTGGCTGTGCTCATGCCTTGCTCCCGTTAACGGAGACCTCAGCCAGCTGGAACCCGTCAGGCGACGGTGTGGCCGTCACCTGACGCCAGCCCAGACCCTGATACGGATGCGCGGCATCCCACGGTATGGGCAAGCGCTTCGGCTGCGACCCCGCGACCGGCAGCGGAAACATCAGCGAGCGCGCCGCATGGTGTGCGATGTGGCCGGTCATATGGTGATGCTCCTGGTGGATATGGCCGTAGAACACCGTGACGTTGCGGTACGGCATCAGGATGTCGATGACCTGCGCGCCGTCGCGCGTGGCCCAATCCCACTGTGGATAGAGATCGAACAGCGGCCGGTGCGTGAACACGACGATGCGCGCGTCGCGCGACTGTTTCGCCAGGTCGTCGGCCAGCCACTTGCGCTGCGCCTCGCCCACCATCCCGGCCGGATCGGACACGTTGTCGAGCACGATGGCGTGCAGGCCCTTGTGATCGAACGTGTAGTGCGTGGGCCCGAACAGCTCGCGGAATGCCTCGCCCGCGTCCAGGCTGGCATCGTGCTCGCCCGGCATCAGGTGTACCGCACCCGCACGCAGCGGCGCGATGATGTCGCGTACCTCCGTCATGCGGCGGCGGCGCTCGGCCGGGTCGTCGGTGGAATGCGTCAGGTCGCCCGTGAACATGATGAAATCGGGCTGGCTCGGCAATGCGTTGACGGCCGCCACGGCCTTGGGCAACGTGCCGCGCGCGTCCGGATTCGGCGGCCCTTCGAACCCCCAGTGCGAATCGGACAATTGCACGAACACAAAGTCCTCGTCACGCCCCGCCGCCCAGCCGGGCAGCGCCGATGCGACCACGGCACCGCCTGCCGCGCCCGCCAGGCGCAATATGTCGCGCCGACTCCAGTTTCCGTGCATGACAGCCTCCTTCGTTCTGTGGGTGGTGACTGTCATACCGGAGCCGCCCGGCGTTTATTCCCGGGGCGGTGGAATTCTGATGCACCACCACCACACCACCACCGCGCCGCCACACGGGAGTGGTGAGAACACCATTGGCGCAGGACAAGCGCCGGGAATAGAATCGGCCCAGCGCCGGTATAACGGGGGAGACGCACTCATGCCGCTATGCCATTTCGACCAGCCGACACGCAAGGACTGACTTGGACGCCGCCAACACGCGCCGCCGCTTCGACGACCTGGTGCTGCCGCATCTGGACGCCGCCTACAACCTCGCCCGCTGGTTATGCGGCAATCCGGGCGATGCCGATGACGTGGTGCAGGAAGCATTCCTGCGCGCGTTCCGGCTGTTCGGCAGCTTCCGCGGCGACCAGCCCCGGCCCTGGCTGCTGGCCATCGTGCGCAACACGTGGTTCACCACGTGGCAGAAGCGCAAGGCGGCGGCCGAGGTGGAGTACGACGAAGCCGCGCCGCCGGGTGAGCTGCCCGACTGGCATGGCGGGCCCGGCGACCCGGAACAGTGGCTGGTGCGCGAGGAGGATGTGCGACTGGTGCATGCCGCGCTGGAGCGACTGCCGGTCGTGTTTCGGGAGGTACTGGTGCTGCGCGAACTGGAGGAACTGCATTACCGCGACATCGCACGCATCGCCGATATTCCGGTCGGCACCGTGATGTCGCGGCTGGCACGTGGCAGGCGAATGCTGGCCGCCGCGGTCGTGGCCTTGCGCGACGAAGGCGCGGTACGGCTGGCCCATCCCGACGCCCCCGGCACCGCCAACGCCCCGGCCGATATCGTTCAACCCGCAGGAGGCACCCGCCATGGACTGCAATGACGCCCGCAACCTACTGCAGGCCTGCGCCGATGGCGAAGCCGGCGCGGCCGACAGCGTGCGTCTGGAACGCCACCTCGAAGATTGCGAGTCTTGCGTCGACAGCCTGCGCAACCTGCAGGCGCTTCGCGCGGCCACCCGCCATGGCGCGGCCTACCATCGCGCGCCAGCCGATCTGCGCGCGCGCATCCTGGCATCGCTACCCGCCCCCGCCGAGCCCGGATTTGCCGACTCTGGCGCTGCCGAGCCCGCGGGCTGGCGCAGTTGGTTCACATGGTCGCCCGCCGCCAACGCCGCACTGGCCACGATCACGGCTGCGGCCGTGGGACTGAGCCTGTTCCAGTTCAATCAGCAGCCGTCGGAGGGTGACCTGACCGCGAACGCGATCGTCGCCAGCCACGTGCGCGGCCTGATCTCGAATCGCGCGATCGACGTCGTGTCGTCGGACCAGCACACCGTCAAACCCTGGTTCAACGGCCGCATCGACTACGCGCCCGACGTGCGCGACCTGGGCGCGGCAGGATTTCCGCTGGTAGGCGGACGGCTCGACTACGTCGATGGTCAGCGTGTGGCGGTCATCGTCTACCGGCGCAACCAGCATCCGATCGACGTGTTCGTCATACCGGGCAACAACTCGGGGTCACTGGGGGAACGGGAACGCCAGGGCTACCAGATCGAAACCTGGAGCGCGCACGGCATGCGCTACTGGGCCGTGACCGATGCCTCGGCCGGCGACCTGCGCGCGTTCGTGCAGGCGTGGAGGAATGCGGAAGGGGGAGTGGAACGCTAGGTGCCGTGGGATTGCTCGTGTTGTGCTCCCCCGCCCCCATTTGTGGGAGCGGGGGAGCAAACCCACCTTGACGCAAACGCGCAAACGTTCAGGTCAGCACAAACGGCATCTGACGCTGACGCTTGCCCGTCAGCCGGAACAGCGCGTTGGCGATCGCCGGCGAGATCGCCGGAACGCCCGGCTCGCCGAGCCCGGTCGGGTTGTCGTTCGACGGCACGAAGAACACGTCCACCACTGGCGCATCAGTAATGCGGGGGGGCGGATAGTCGGGGAAGTTGCTGTTCTTCACCACGCCGTTCTCGATCTCGATCGCAAACCCGGGCTTGGTCATCGAAATGCCGAACACGCAGCCGCCCTGGACCTGGGCTTCCGCGGTCAGCGGATTGACCACGCGGTTGGCATGCACACCCGCCGTGACGCGGTGCACCTTCGGCTGGCCCTTCTCGATCGACACGTCAACCACGTACGCCACCACCGAGCCGAACGATTCATGCACGGCCACGCCCCAGGCGTGTCCCTTGGGCAACTTCTTCTTGCCGTAGCCCGACTTGTCCACGGCAAGCTGGAGCGCCGCGCGATGACGAGCGTGCGCCTTCTCGTCGAGCCGCGCCATGCGCCATGCCACGGGGTCCTGCTTGGCGGCAGTGGCCATCTCGTCGGCCAGCGTTTCCTTGACGAACGCCGTGTGCGTGTTGCCCACGGAGCGCCACCAGAGTACGGGCACGTCGGTCTTCGGGTGATGCACGTTCAGCTGCAGCGGCAGGCCGTAGTCGTTCTCGATGATGCCCTCGACCATGGTCGCATCGACGCCGTTCTTGACCATCATCGGCTCGAACGGCGTGCCGGTGATGATCGACTGGCCGACGATCGTATGCTGCCAGCCCACCACCTTGCCTTGCGCGTCCACGCCGACGCGCGCGCGGTGCACGTGCAGCGGACGGTAGTAGCCACCCTTGATGTCGTCCTCACGGCTCCACATCACCTTGAGCGGTTCGGTGTGGCCAGCTGCGATCCAGCTACGCATCACGTTGGCCGACTCCACCAGATAGTCGGAAGTCGGTACGGCACGGCGTCCGAAGCCGCCGCCCGCCATCATCGTATTGAGCGTGACCTTGTCCGGCGTGAGCCCCAGCGTGCGCGCGATCGCGGCCTGGTCGATGGTCTGGAACTGCGAGCCCACCCACACCTTGACGGCCGTGGCCTTGTTCGCGGCGATCTCGGCCTGCATCGTGCAGTTCAACGGTTCCATCGGCGCATGGGCCAGGTACGGCACGCGGTACTCGGCCTCGATCACCTTCGCGGCACCGGACAGCGCCGTATCGATGTTGCCGCCTTCCAGCGCCCTGGCCACGGTGCCCGGCTGCGCGGCCAGCTTGCTGTACTCGTCGAACAGCGCCGCCGAACTGACCTTCGAGCCTGCGTCTTCCCAGACGATTTCCAGTGCCTCGCGCGCGGTCTTGGCCGGCCAGTAGCCGTCGGCTACCACCGCCACGCCGGTGCCACCACGATCGACGGGCACCAGGAAGACATCGGCCACGCCCTTGATCTTGCGCGCCTTGTCCGCATTGAACGACTTGACCTTGCCACCGAAGCGCGGCGGATGGGCCACCACGGCCACCTTCATATCCTTGAGCTTCACGTCCAGGCCGAACACGCCATCGCCATGCAGCTTGGAAGCGGCATCCAGGCGCGGCGTCGGCTTGCCGACGATGCGGAACTGCGCCGGGTCCTTGAGCTTGACCTGCGCCGGCACCGGCTGCGCCATGGCGGCCTGCGCCAGTTCGCCATACGTGGCGCGGTTGGCGCCCGAAGTCACCACGCCGAGCGACGTCGCGCAGCTTGCCGGGTCCACCTTCCACTGCTGGGCCGCCGCGGCGATCAGCATCGCGCGCGCCCGCGCGCCCAGCTCGCGGTACTGTTCGAACGAATGATTGACCGCCGTGGAGCCGCCGGTCATCTGGATGCCGAACATCGGGTCCTTGTACGGATCGCCTGCCGGCGCCAGGATGGCGCGCACGTTCTTCCAGTCGACGTCGAGTTCCTCGGCCAGCGCCATCGGCAGCGCGGTGTGCACGCCCTGGCCGAATTCGAGCCGGTTCACGGCAACCGTCACCGTGTTGTCCGGCGCGATCTGCAGAAAGGCCTGCGGCGAGGAAGCCGGCTTGGCCGCACCCTGCGCATGGGCCGATTCCACGACGCTACCGATGCCGAGCGCCAGCCCGCCACCGGCCATGCCGGTCAGTTTGAGGAAGCCACGGCGCGTCAGCGGCGCCACGGCCTCGCCAGTTTTCACTGCTTCGCCGCTGCCGCCGGCCAGTGCTTCAATCCCACGAATTCGCATGTTGGCTCCTCAGGCGATGGCGTGCGCTGCGTCCTTGATGGCCGCGCGAATCCGTTGATAGGTGCCACAGCGGCAGACGTTGCCGGCCATGGCCTGGTCGATGTCGGCGTCAGTCGGCCGTGGCTTGCTGCGCAGCAGACCCACCGCGCTCATGACCTGGCCGTTCTGGCAGTAGCCGCATTGCGCGACGTCGTGCTTGAGCCAGGCGGCCAGCACTGCGCGACCGACCTTGTCGTCGCCCATCGCCTCGATCGTCGTGATCTTGCTGCCAGCGGTGCCGGAAATCGGCATCACGCAGCTACGCGTGGCCGTGCCGTTGATATGGACCGTGCAGGCGCCGCACGAGGCCATGCCGCAGCCGAACTTGGTGCCAGTCATGCCGAGGTTGTCGCGCAGGGCCCACAGCAGTGGCGTGGACGGATCGGCGTCCACCTCCACGGTCTTGCCGTTGATGGTGAGGGAAGTCATCGGGGGAAACTCCTTGGGTGCATTGCCCAGTCGGTTGTTCGATCTACCGCCGGGCCTGGCGACACGAGGGGCTGGCCAGACCGGCAGACCCGAGGAGCATAGTGCAAACGGAAAAAACTTGCGCAGCGCCGCTCACATTGGGCAGCGCGCACCGAAAGCGGGATTATTTCCCGGCGAGGAACAGATACAGCGCATTGAGATCGGTATCGTTCATCTTCGCGAACGCGCCGAACGGCATCACGCGGCTCACCTCGCTGCCATCGGGCCGTTTGCCGCTGCGCATCATGGCGACGAACTGTTCCGCCTGCGGATACGTCTTCATCGCGCCGGACGGGCGCAGGTCGGCGGCGGCCGGCCAGTCGGGCGGCGCCCCGGGAATGTTGCCACCACGCAGCGTGGCGCCGTGGCATCCCTTGCAGGAATTGGCGACGTAGGCACCGTACTGCGCATTCAAGGCAGCCGCGATCGGTGGCGACGGCGGCAGGCTATGGTCGATCTTCTCGGCCGCATCCTTGACCACCCCTGCGCCGTACAGGCCCTGGATGAACCACGGCAGATGGATCTCGGCCGGCTGACCGCCCCCGGCAGGAAGGCTGCGGACGTAGGCAACGAGCGCTCCAAAGTCGTTATCGGAAAGCCGGTTGTAGTCCTCGCTCGGCATGATCAGCAGCGGACGCCCGGAAGGCGCCACGCCGTGACGGATCGCCAGATCCCAGTCACGTGGCTGATATTTGTCGATGTCGGGGTTGCCCCGCGTGATGTCGGGGGCACGCACGCGCAGGCCATTGGCTTCGTCAAACACCTGTTTGCCCGCGCCGTTGGCACCGTGGCAATCCATGCATCCGCGCGATTCGTAGAGATACTTGCCGTGGTCGACCGCCCCGGCATCCGTCGGGAAGGCCACCGGCTGCACGGCCACGTCGATCTTGCGCACGAGCTTGCGCCCGCCCCACCAGTACGTGCTGCCCACCGCGATCACCACGAATACGATGAATGCGACCGCCGCCGAACTGGCAATCCGGTAGAAACGTTTGACGTCCATCGGTACCCCCCCTCTGAAGCCGCCGGGCTGATTGGAGCGGCTGCGTGCCGGATGTTCCGTGCGGGATGGTACAGACGAAGCGGGACGGTGGCGAGTGGGGGGGGGAAGTTGCTCCCCTCTTCCAATGATGGAAAAGATGGGAAAGATGGAAGAGGGGACCGCGTCAGCGGGGAGGCTCGCTCACCCCGCCTGCTCACCCGGCCAGCCCGGCCGGCGCCCGGTCGATGAAGCCGGTCATGCCCTTGAACCGCCCGTCGGCCGAAACCGTCGCGAAGTCGGTGCCGACCACCAGCGCGGCTTCGCCGGCTGGGCCCAGTTCCCAAGTGAAGCGCAGGTGCTCGCCATGCGCGTCCACCGGCGTGACGCGGCGGAACTGGAAGCCGGGGAAGCGGGCTTGCACTCCGGCGATCATCGCTTCGATGCCCGCATGGCCCTCGCCGCGCATCAGCGGATCGACGTAGATCGCCGACTCGGTCCAGGCGCGGCCAATCAGGTCGCGGCGACGGGCTGCGTCGGTTTCGTTCCAGGCGGCGAGATAGCGGTCAGCCAGATCGGTCAGGGCGACGTTGGCGATGTTGGCGGCGATTTCGGTCATGTTGCGCTCCTTGATGTCTGCGGGTTGTGATGCGGTATGTCTGCATGATCGTCGCCCGCCCGAAGCGATGCGATTACGCATGAGGTAATCGCCGCAATTCGCGCCCATACCAAACTTCCGCCGCGGACGCCACCCCAAACAAAGCCTCGGCAAACCCTCTTTATTTCCGCTTGGATTCCACCCGGCGGGAATAAAGTGCGCCATACGCTGGGCAGGGTCCGACCATCGCACCCATACCGGCAATGCCCGGCGCCTGCGCCCCCGGATAGCGAGAAAGATGACGCCTGAGACGGCCGCGACCCGTTCCACCCTCCCAATACCTGTGCCGGCTGCCCGCTGGGGCCTGCTGCTGGCCGCCGTGGGCTACTTCGCGCTGGCGACAGCGGGGATCTGGCTGGGCCGGCAGCCCGGCACCGGCGCCATGCTGTGGATGGGCAACGCCTTCGGGCTGGGCCTGCTGCTGCACCGCCCCCGACAGGAGACGCCAGCACTGCTCGCGTCGATGCTGGCAGCGGACGTCGTCGCCAACCTGCTGGCCGACCACACGGCTGGCGTGGCGCTGCTGCTGGCCGGGGCGAACCTGCTCGAGATCGGCGGCATGGCCATGCTGCTGCGGCTGATGTCCGGCAGTGGCACCCTCGCACGCACCGGCCCGCTGGCCACCTTCGCGCTCAAGATCGGCGTGGCGGCCACGCTCGGGCCGGCCATCAGCGGCGTGCCCGGCGCCGCCGTGCTGGCCACCGCATACGGCACCCAGTTCCCGCGCGTGTGGTGGGCGTGGTGGAACGCCGGCGCCATCGGCATGGTGATGCTGCTGCCGCTTATGGTGTCGATCTCGCGCGAGCGCGTGCAGGCTGCGCTCCGCCGCCCGATGCTGCTCCGCCTGATTGCACTGTTCGTGCTGTGCATGGCGATCGGCACGGGCGCGATCGTGGCCGGCCATGAGCCGTTCGTCGTGATGTCGCTGCCGTTGGTCATTGTGGCGCTGGCCAGCAATCCGTTCGCCACGGCGCTGCTGACGCTGGTGTCGGCGCTGGCTCTGGAGGGCATCGCGCACCTGGGCGGCATGCAGTTCCTGGCCTCGCGCGCCACGCCGCTGTCAGGCGCGCTGATCCTGGTCTTCCCGATCTGCATCGCGTTCATGACCGAGCAGAACCGCAATGGCCGGGCCGAGCTGCGCAGTAGCGAACGCCGCTTCCGGCAGGCGCTCGAACATTCGGCCATTGGCATGGCATTGGTCGGGCTCGATGGCAAGTGGCAACTGGTCAATCGCGCGATGGTGGACCTGCTCGGCTACAGCGCCGAGGAACTGCGCGACCTGCCGTTCCAGGTCATGACCCACCCCGAGGACCTCGCCGCCGACCTGAGCCAGCTCGACCGGCTGCTGGCGGGCGAGATCGACGCATACCGGCTCGAGAAACGTTACCGGCACAAGCAAGGCCACTACCTGTGGGCGCTGCTGGCGGTCTCGCTGGTGCGCGACGAGCACTCGGGCGAGCCCCGGCATTTCATCGCCCAGATCGAGGACATTCACACGCGCAAGCTGGCCCAGGAACAGCTTGAGGCGCAGACCCGCCGCACACAGCTCGCCGTCGAGGCCGGTGGCGTCGGCATCTGGGAATGGGACTTCAACACGGCGGCCATCACGTGGGACGCCCGCATGCATGCGCTGCATGGTGCGGATATGGAACTCGGGCCGCCTTCGCTGGCCGAGTGGATCGCGAAGATCCATCCCGAGGATGTCAGCCGCGTCAGTTCGGAGATGCGCCAGGCCATCCGCGGCGCGCGCCGGTTCGATACCGAATACCGCATCGTTCGCCCCGCCGGCGAGACCCGGCATGTGCGCGCCATGGCCATGATCTCGCGCCACGAGGACGGCACCGCCCACTCGCTGGTCGGCACGAACTGGGACATCACCGAGCAACGCACGCTGACACGCGCGCTGTTCGAGGAAAAGGAACGGCTGCAGATCACGCTGCGCTCGATCGGCGACGCCGTGATCTGCACGGACCGCGTGATGCGCGTCACGTTCATGAACCCGATCGCCGAACAGCTTACGGGCTGGAGTCTGGATGCCGCGATGGGCCAGCCACTCGATCAGGTGTTCCGCATCGTCGACGAGATCACCGGACTCACGATCCCGAGCCCGGTCGAGCAATGCCTGGAAACGCTGCGCCCCGCCTACCTGCAGGAAGGCGCGGTGCTGCAGAGCCTGACCGGCGAGCGGCACGATGTGCAGGACTCCGCCGCGCCGGTGCTGACCAACGATGGCGCCGTGCTGGGCGCGGTGCTCGTGTTCCAGGACATCACCTCGTCGCGCGCGATGCAGCGCGAACTGGCCCACTCGGCCACCCACGACGCCCTGACCGGGCTGCCCAACCGGGCCTGGTTCGAAAAGCGCCTGCGCGAGGCGTGCGAGCAGGCGCGCCTGCACGGACACCGCACCGCGCTCTGCTTCATCGATCTGGACCGCTTCAAGATCGTCAACGACACCGCTGGCCACGGGGCCGGGGACGTGCTGCTGCGCGAGCTTGGCTACGTAATCCGCCACCATGTACGCCCCGACGACCTGCTGGCGCGCCTGGGGGGCGACGAGTTCGCGCTGCTGCTCAAGGATTGCAGCATCGACCACGCCGAACAGGTCTGCCAGAAGGTCATCAACGCGATCCGCGAGCGCCGCTTTCCGTGGGAAGGGCGCGTCTATGACGTGGGCGCCAGTATCGGCATTGCGGCGATCGACGCCGACGCGCCGCCGGTCAGCGAATTGATGAGCCGTGCCGACGTGGCCTGCTACGCCGCCAAGGCAGCCGGCCGCAACCGCGTATCGGTCTATCGCCGCGACGAAAGCGATGCCAGGCGCCACCACCGCGAACTCGAGGTGGCGGCGGGCATTCACTCGGCGCTGGAGGCCAACCGCTTCCGCCTGTACGTGCAGGAAATCCAACCGCTGCAGCCCGAGACCGAGCACGCTCGCCACGTGGAAGTGCTGGTGCGGATGGTCGATGAACAGGGCACGCTGATCATGCCGGGCGCGTTCATCCCCGCAGCCGAACGCTACGACCTGATGGGCCATGTCGACCGCTGGGTGATCCGCAACGTGCTCCACCAGTTCGGCGAACGGCTGGCGCGGGTGGCGGATCTGGTGGTGTCGATCAACCTGTCCGCCAACTCGCTCGGTGAACCGTTCCTGCTGCCATTCCTGCACACCACGCTGGAAGATTCGATGCTGCCCGCGGAGCGCCTGCTGCTGGAGATCACCGAAACCGCGCTGATCCACAACATGACCGCCGCCAGCCGCCTGCTGAAGGAGATGCGCCACGCGGGCTGCACCGTGGCGCTGGACGACTTCGGCTCGGGGCTGTCGTCGTTCGCGTACCTGAAGCAGTTCCCGGTGGACTACCTGAAGATCGACGGCAGCTTCATCCGCAACCTGGCCGACAACGTGGTGGATCGCGAGATCGTCAGCTCGATCAACGACATCGGCCACCGGCTCGGCGTGCGCACGGTGGCCGAATGGGTCGAGGACGAAGCCACGCTGCGCGTGCTGCGCGCGATTGGCGTCGACTACGCACAGGGCTACGCTATCGGCCGCCCCATGCCGATAGAGATTTTCCTGGAGATCTGCGAGAACGCAGACACCTGACGAGCCTGCATCTCCCCCGGGTGCCCTCTGCGGCACTCCCGGCACTTCCCCTCCCCTTGCGCCGTTCGGAAATCCGAACGGCGTTTTTGCTTCCGCATCCGGATTTCCGAACGGCGCGTACGCATCACTCAGAAAATCCCTTTGTATTCATCCACTTACATCTGTATCCAGATGCAACCGGGCTGGCACGGCTCGTGCGATTTAGGCGCCGCCGTAGGGCACACAAGCGCGGCCGCGCCATCCCCAAGAGGAAACACGCGGGCCGCCACAGTACAAAGGAGGATGTACCCACGATGACAAAACGACTGCCAACCCTGATCTTCATCGCGATGCTGCTAGGCGTGCTCGTCGGCGCTGCCGTGCACAACATGTCGCCGGACGCCGCAACCGCGAAGTCGATCGCCGATCACCTGTCGATCCTGACCGACGTGTTCCTGCGGATGATCAAGATGATCATCGGCCCGCTGGTGTTCGCCACACTGGTTTCCGGCATTGCCAGCATGGGCGACGGCAAGACCGTCGGCCGCATCGGCCTGAAGGCGATGGCCTGGTTCATGGCCGCGTCGATCACGTCGCTGCTGCTGGGCCTGCTGATGGCCAACCTGCTGGCCCCGGGCCACGGCATGAACCTGCCGCTGCCGGCCGCCGACGCCGCGTCGAACCTGAAGACCGGCGCGCTGAACCTGCGCGACTTCATCGCCCACATGTTCCCGAAGAGCTTCGTGGAGGCGATGGCCACCAACGAAGTGCTGCAGATCGTGGTGTTTTCGCTGTTCTTCGGCTTCGCGCTGGGTACCCTCAAGGACGGCGTGGGCAAGCCCGTGCTGGCCGGTATCGATGGCCTGGGCCACATCATGCTCAAGGTCACCAACTACGTGATGGCCTTCGCGCCGCTGGGCGTGTTCGGCGCCGTCTCCGCCGTGATCTCGGCGCAGGGCCTGGGCGTGCTGGTGGTCTACGCCAAGCTGCTGGGCAGCGTGTACGCGGCGCTGGCACTGCTGTGGCTGGCACTGATCGCGGGTGGCTACTTCTTCCTGGGTCGCGACGTCTTCCGCCTGATGCGCACGCTGCGCACGCCGCTGATGATCGGCTTCGCCACGGCCAGCAGCGAATCGGCCTACCCGAAGGTGATCGACCAGCTGACGCGCTTCGGCGTCAAGCCGCGCATCACGAACTTCGTGCTGCCGCTGGGCTACTCGTTCAACCTTGACGGCTCGATCATGTACACCTCCTTTGCCGCCCTGTTCGTGGCGCAGGTGTACGGGATCCAGCTTTCGCTGACCCAGCAGATCACCATGCTGCTGGTGCTGCTGGTCACCAGCAAGGGCATCGCCGGCGTGCCGCGCGCCTCGCTGGTGGTGGTAGCCGCCGTTCTGCCGATGTTCGGCCTGCCCGAAGCCGGCATCCTGCTCGTCCTCGGTATCGACCATATCCTCGATATGGGCCGGACCGTGACCAATGTGCTTGGCAATGCCATTGCCACGACCGTCGTCGCCAAAAGCGAAGGCGCGATCGGCGCGCCGGAACTCTCCGAGGAGGCAGACACCTCCGAGGACAGCAATACCGGCCTGACACCCGCTCAGGTCCTGGCGAGCAAGTAAGACATTGCTCCCAGGCGTGCCAGGGCCCGGTTACCGATCAGGTAACCGGGCCTTTTTGCTTTTTGGCGGCTGTAGCGCCGGGTGTGGTAAAACGTCGCCTTGCCGATGGCTCGCATCACCCGAATGCGTGAAAGCATTCGATAAATGCCCTATACAGCACTCATTGGCGCCCGTATCACCGATTCCGCATGATTGCCCCCCTTGAATCCATCCCCGTTCCCGGCCAGTCCGAGGGCGGCGGTATGCCCTCGCCATGGCGTCGCGTCGCGCCGTTCGTCGCCCTGCTCGCGCTGGCCGCCCTGGTCACGCTGGCCGGGTGGCTCGGCTATCGCTATACGTACGACACCGCGCTGGCCCGCCAGGCCGAGCGCGGCCAGGTGCAGTTGCGGCTCTACGCCCAGGCGCTGGAAAGCGAGCTGGCGCGCTACGACTACGTGCCGAGCCTGCTGTCGCTGGACGCGCGGATCGACGGGCTGCTGCGCGAGCCGGGCGACCCCGCGCGCGTGGCGCAGGCCAATGCCTATCTGGCGTCGCTGAACATCCGCGCTGGCACGCGCGTCGTCTATGTGCTCGACGCCCGCGGCAAGGTGCTGGCAACTAGCAACTACCAGCGCCCCGACAGCTACCTGGGCGAAGACCTGAGCTTCCGCCCCTATTTCCGCACGGCCATCGACGGCCAGCTCGGGCGCTTCTACGGCGTGGGCACCACGCGCAGCGAATCCGGCTACTACCTGTCCGCACCGCTCGGCGACCGTGACCGGCCTCAGGGTGTGGCCGTGGTCAAGATCGGCCTCGAACCGCTGGAGAACCGCTGGCAGGGCAACGACAGCCAGATGCTGCTGACCGACGAGAATGGCGTCGTGATCCTGGCCTCCGATCCATCATGGAAGCTGGCCGCCATGCGGCCGCTCTCCGCCGACCAACGCGCGAAGCTGGACCGCAGCCTGCAGTACAACCGCGCGCCGTTGCCGCAACTGGAACTGTCCAAGGTCCGCGCGCTCGGCAGCGGCCCGGCCGAGGGCGGCGACGCGCTGATGCGTCTGCGCCAGGGCCCGCCAATGCTGGCCCAGCATCTGGCGCTGGCCGGCACGGACTGGAATCTCACCCTGCTCACCAACACCTCCCAGGCACGCGTGGCCGCGCTCAACAGCGCCGCGCTGGCCGGCGTGCTGTCGGCCTTCGTGTTGCTGCTGGCCGCCGCCTGGAACGTGCGGCGTCGCATCATCAGCGAACGGCTGGCCGCGCGCGCCGCGCTGGAAGCGGCCAACAGCGAACTCGAGCGCAAGGTGGCCGAGCGCACCGCCGATCTGTCCTCCACCAACCAGCAGCTTCATGCCGAAGTGGCCGAACGGATCCGCACCGAAACAGTGTTGCGCCAGGCCCAGGACGGCCTGATGCAGGCCGGCAAGCTCGCCGCCGTAGGCCAGATGTCGGCCGGCATCGCGCACGAACTGAACCAGCCCCTGACCGCGCTGCGCACGCTGTCCGGCAACACGGGCAAGTTTCTGGAACGCGGCGACTACGCGACGGTGCAGCACAACCTGGACAAGATCGTCGGACTGGTGGAACGGATGGGTCGCATCACGGGCGCGCTCAAGTCGTTCGCCCGCAACCCATCGGCCAGCCAGCGCAGCGTGGCGTATCTGGGCGACGCGGTTGAAAACGCGCTGTTCCTGCTGGAAACGCGTGTGGCGGCCGTGGCGCCGCGCATCGAGCGCCAGATCGACGCGCGCCTGGCCGTGGCCTGCGATCCGAACCGCCTCGAACAGGTGCTGGTCAACCTGATCGGCAATGCGCTCGACGCGCTGCGCGACCGCCCCGATCCCCTGCTGTCGTTGCACGCCTACGAAACCGGCGAAAACGGCGGCATGGTGCATCTGACGGTGCGGGACAACGGCCCCGGCCTCTCCGAAGCCGCGTTCGCGAAGCTGTTCGAACCGTTCTTCACTACCAAACCCGCGGGCGAAGGGCTCGGCCTTGGGCTCACCCTGTCGGCCGGCATCCTCAACGAGAACGGCGGCAACCTGAGCGCGATCAATCACCCCGATGGCGGCGCCTGCTTCACGCTGGCACTGCCGCAGGCGCGCGAGACACTTCGCCATGTCGGCTAACCCAATCGAAGCGCCCCTGGACGCCGAGGCAACGAGCCCCGTGCTGACCGTGCTCATCGTCGAGGACGACGCCGACGTGCGGCTCGGCTGCGAACAGGCGCTGCGCCTCGAAGGCCTTGCCACACGCGCGGTCGGCAGCGCCGAAGCCGCGCTGCGTGAGGTCGATGCCGGCTACCCGGGCATCGTCGTCAGCGATATCAACCTGCCGGGATCGGACGGCATGGCGCTGTTGCGCGAACTCGCATCGCGCGATGCCGCACTGCCCGTCATCATGATCACCGGCCACGGCGATATCACGCTGGCCGTGCAAGCCATGAAACAGGGCGCCTACGATTTCATTGAGAAGCCGTTCTCGCCAGAACGGCTCGTGGCCACCTGCCGGCGCGCGCTGGAGAAGCGTCGCCTGGCGCTCGAGGTGGCAGACCTGCGCGCCCGGCTGGCGGGGCAGGAATCGCTCTCCGCGCGCCTGATCGGTCATTCGCCCGCCATCGAGCGCCTGCGCCAGATGATCACCGGCCTCGGCAACACCACCGCGAGCGTGCTGATTCATGGTGAGACCGGCACCGGCAAGGAACTGGTGGCACGCTGCCTGCACGAAGCCAGCGCGCGCCGGGCGCGGCATTTCGTGCCGATCAATTGCGGCGGGCTGCCCGAGCAACTGTTTGAATCCGAGATCTTCGGCCATGAAGCCGGCGCGTTCACGGGTGCGGCCAAACGCCGCATTGGCAAGATCGAACACGCTGAAGGCGGCACACTGTTTCTCGACGAAATCGAGAGCATGCCGATGCAGATGCAGATCAAGCTGCTGCGCGTGTTGCAGGAGCGCGTGGTGGAGCGGCTGGGCTCGAATCAGGCGGTGCAGGTCAACGCGCGCGTGGTGGCGGCCACCAAGGCCGATCTGCGCGCGGCAGCCGACATGGGCCAGTTCCGCGCCGATCTCTATTACCGTCTCAATGTCGTCACGCTGGAGCTTCCGCCGTTGCGAGAGCGCCGGGAAGACATCCCGCTGCTGTTCGAGCACTTCGTCGCGCAGGCCGCGCTGCGATTCGAACGCGAGGCGATTCCGCCCACGCCAGCCGAGATGGCCGGATTGATGGCCTACCCGTGGCCCGGCAACGTGCGCGAATTGCGCAACCTCGCCGAGCGCCATGTGCTGGGGCTGGGATGCCGGCCAGGCGAAGGCGGACACGATATGGCGCCACCTGCGGCCTTGCCGCTGGCGCAGGCGGTAGAACAGTTCGAACGTGCACTGATAGCAGACGCACTGCGCCGCCATGATGGCAATCTGACACGCGCCGGCGAGTCGCTCGGTATTGCCAAGACCACTCTTTTCGACAAGGTCCGCAAGTACGGACTTTCGTCATGAGAATGTGGCAATTTACAAAATGCCATCTTGATGGGAACTGGTGGCCACGCGGGGAGTCTCTGCAATCGTCATGTGAAGAACGTCTGATACATATCGCAACATGATCATTGCACTCACCTGTCCACGCGATCCGCGCAGCGTACGTTAAACGACAAAAGTGTGACCCCAGTCATGACTCAGGCTGTGACGAGTGCGTATCAAGGGGCCATACTAGTGACGTTTTCGCAGAGATGCGATTTGATGGTGTAGTCAGGTACCAAGCAGCGCAAGACTGCAGGCACCGAAAACGTGCACGGCATCCTGTTGCCGTGGCATGTCAGGTAGCAAATGCAAAAGCAACAAAGACCAGCCGGGGAGCGGGTCGCACGCATCAGGGTCAGTAAAAATTCGACAGCCCGGTATTAAACCGGCGTGGCGTGTCCGAAGGCGCCACGGCGTGCGCGTTGCGCGCCGAGCTGCTGATCGATACTACGGGTGATTGGATGAAACTGGATCCAGAACTGGCCGAAAAGCCATACTACAGCACGCGCACCGCAGCAAAACTCCTGAACGTCTCGTTGGGCACCGTCCAGAAGATGGTCGAACGGGGTGAGCTTGGCGCCTGGAAAACCAACGGCGGCCACCGCCGTATCCACAAGGAAAC
This sequence comes from Cupriavidus sp. SHE, assembly GCF_000812445.1. NCBI lineage: Bacteria > Pseudomonadati > Pseudomonadota > Betaproteobacteria > Burkholderiales > Burkholderiaceae > Cupriavidus > Cupriavidus sp. SHE. Next base: position 59,242 of record NZ_JWMB01000018.1, read on the forward strand.
GGTGCACCGGTTGCTCGCCAGCCGGTCCGCGCCCGACGCGGCGATGGAGCACGATCTCGATCTGCTGGTCTTCCATCCGAACCATGTGGAAGCACAGCGCATCAGCGCGCAGCTTGGCAAATGGTCGTTGCCGCTCAAAAGCCAGGTGCTCGAGGACGTAGTGGACACGGTGATCACATCGGTTGATTCACGTCCGCGCGTGGTGCTTTACTACGTTGAAGAACTCAATGACGCGCAATCGGCGACGATCGAGAAGCTGCAGAATTTCTTCTCGCGCCAGCACGTGGTCTTCGCGGTAATCACGAACCGCCAGGCCTACGACGGCGTGGCTGACGCGCTCCAGCAATGGGGCATCATGGTGTTCCTCAAGACACCGTCGCTGGAAGAGATCAAGGGATTTCTGCGCGCCCAACTGATGATGGGACGCGTGGGCGCCTGACCCGCCTGATTCCCGATACGACAACGGCCCGGACGCAAGTCCGGGCCGTTGTGCCATTGGGGGCGCGCCAATTGTCACGCCATGCGCCTGGTGTCAACGATGCCTCAGGCCAGGGCGACTGCCTTCCCGAGAACATCGCTCATCGCACCGGGCATGGCGATATCCGGCTTCATCATCCATCCGTAGAGATCACGCGGATCTGGCGGCAATGCCACGAGCTCGATGAACTGGCCTGCGTGATGCGCGATGGCCGCCGCATGGAGCCAACGTAACGCCGAGTAGTCTTCCAGCGCGAACCCAACGGAATCGAAGATCGTCACGTCATCCGCACTGACACGCCCCGGCACCGCGCCCGACAACACTTGCCACAGCTCACTGACCGGCGCCTCCGGCCACTGCTGGATTTCTCCTTCGATACGCGACTGCGGCGCGTACTCCACCATGATCCGCGCGCGATGCAGGATGTCGACGTGCAGCTCGGTTTTGCCCGGGCAATCACCACCCACGGCATTGAGATGCATCCCCGGCCGGATCATGTCCGGTGTCAGAATCGTTGCGCGGGTCTTGTCCGCCGTTACCGTGGTGACGATATCGGCACCGTCGAGCGCCTCTCGCACCGAACGTGTCGGCACGATGCTCAGCCCCGGCACTGCCGCGAGGTTGCGCATCAGCCGTGCGGTGGCATGCGCGTCGATGTCAAAGGCGCGCACTGTTTCGATACCGAGACCTGCATGGAAGGCCAGCGACTGGAATTCGGCCTGGGCGCCGTTGCCGATCAACGCCATGGTCCGCGCGCCGGGCCGCGCCATGGCACGCGCGGCCAGCACCGACGTCGCCGCGGTGCGCAAAGCCGTGGCCAGCGTGAGATCGGCCAGCAGCAACGGAAATCCGGTCTCCACTTCGGCCAGCATGCCGCACGCCATCACCGTCGGCAGCGCGTGTCGCGCGTTGCGCGGATGTCCGTTGACGTACTTGAACGCGAACTGGACACCATCGCTGACAGGCATCAGCTCTATCACGCCCAGCGGTGAATGGCTGGCCAGCCGTGCCGACTTCTCGAACGCATCCCAGCGCAGGAAATCCTGCCGCACACAGTCCGCCATCTGCATGATGGCCACCGGGACACCGATGCGCCGCACCAGCGCCGCAACGTCACCGGCATCCAGGAATCGCGTCATCCCGGTTTCTTTCAGTGCGTGCCTCATGCTCGACTCCTTTCATGCCGCGGCCGCACGCCGCACGGACGTGCTGACGCGGTCCAGACGCAACGTCATGCAATACGCGCCACCGCCCGACATCATGTACGGCGACAGATCCACCTCGAGCACCCGATAGCCGCGGCTGCCCAGCTCGGTACGCAGATGTGGCGTGGTGCGCGTCATCACGACGGTGTCGCCGCGATTGACCGCGTTCACGCTGAAATGCCGCAGGTCGTCCTCGGTGGCCTCGATGCGCTGCGCGGCCGGAACGCGCGCGCGAATCTCGCGCAGCGCGGCAGGACTGAAGGCGGGTGGGTAGTACAGGACTTCGCCGCCGGCCAGGGGGCAGAAGCAGACGTCGAGGTGATAGCTCTGTTCGGTGGCAAGCTCCAGCGCCACGACTTCCTGACCGAAGTGGCGCGCCATCGCATCGGCGGCTTCACGGGAGGAACGCGGTCCGAAGCCGGCCCAGAAGTGGCCGCGCGACGCATCCCAGATGCAGTCGCCCGCGCCTTCCTGATAGCAACCCTCGGGCAGCGTCTCGACGCTGTCGATCAGGCCGCGCGCGCGCAGGTCTTCGAAAATCGCGGCGAACGGCGCCTCCTCGCCACGCCGCTGCGGATAGCGAAAGCGCGCCAGCACGGCCTTGCCATCGAGCACGACAGCCGCGTTGGCCGGGAACACCATGTCAGGTTGACCCGGCGCGCCTTCCATGACTTCAACCTGAAATCCGGCCCTGCCGAGCGCTTCCCGCAGGGCGTCGAACGACGCCATCGCGCGCCGATGCATGCCACGCGGGTCGCGAGCCCACGCCCCGGGGTCCATCCAGGGATTGATGCTGTAGGAAACGTCGTAGAAGGTGGGCGCTACCAGGAGGATGGTCGGGCAGTCTGTCACGGTGGGGGCTCCTTGATTTCACTCTCGTGTTCGGTGAGTGAATTCTGGTGCCCTCGCACGTCAAAAAACAGCTAACAAACTGACCAGATTGCTATCCTTCGTAGCCGATATGCGAAGCAACCATGCACAAAATGCCAGCGAGACAGCCGACTCCTGCTACACGGTGCGGCCAAGCGCCTTTATCGCCATCCCGCGCAACCGCTCACGCTGGGTTTCCTCATGCAGCACGTGGCTGCTGGGCGCCATCAGGTCGCGCAGCGACACAATGCCCACCAGCCGCAGCGTGGTCTCGTCCTCGACCACTGGCAGCCTGGCCACGCTGAGTTCGGCCATGCGTCCGGCGGCGGCGCGACCGGTCTGTGCGGGCAACAGCACGGCCGGACCGGCGTTCGGATTTTCGGCATCGGCAAGCAGATCGCCACAGGTCAGTCCGGCATCGTCGCCGGCATGTGCCGCGACAATTGCCGCGCGCTGGAGCATACCGATCACCCTGCCGTCCCGGAGCACCGGATAGGCGCGATGCGCAGCATGATCACCGAAGTATCGCGGAAGCGCCTCGGTGACGGGCAGGCTGGCGTCGATCGACACCACGTCCCGCGTCATCAGTTCGCCCACATGCGCGCGTTCCAGCGGATCGACGCCGTACTCGCGATAGATATGCAGTCCACGGCGCGCGATCTTCTCGGTCATGATCGACCGCTTCATCGTCAGCACCGAGAAACCGTAGGCCACGGCCGTCGTCAGCAGCAGCGGCAACAGCGCCTCGCTATCGTGCGTCAGGCCGAAGGCGAACACGATGGCCGTCAGCGGCGCGCCGAGCACGCTGCCAAGCACACCGGCCATGCAGACCAGCGCCCACAGACCCGGCGATCCGCCCGGCAGCATCGGCGCCAGCACCACGCCAAGACCCGCGCCAAGCATCAGCAACGGGGCCAGTACCCCGCCCGAGGTGCCCGAGCCGAGCGCCGCGATCCAGATCACCGCCTTCACGGCAAGCAGCGCCACCGCCGCTTCCACGAGCAGCCGGTTGTTGAGCAGGTCGCCGATCACGTCGTAGCCCACGCCGAGTGCGCGCGGCTCGAAATAGCCGCCGATCCCGACCACCAGGCCACCGATGGCCGGCCACCACATCCAGTGCAGGCGCAGATGGTCGAATGCATCCTCGGTGCGATACAGCGCGAGCGTGAGCCCCGCGCCAAGCGCGCCGCACAGCAGCCCCGCCAGCACGCACGAACCGAGCGCCAGTGTGCTGGCCGGCGCGGTCTGCAGCGGAAACAGCGGACCCGCTTCGAACACGAACGGCCGCAGGAACCCGGCCACGGCGCAGGCCAGCGCCACGGGCAGCAGGCTGCGCGGGCGCAGTTCGAACAGCAGCAGTTCGATGGCCAGCAGTACGGCCGCCACGGGCGTGCCGAAGATCGCCGTCATGCCTGCGCAGGCGCCGGAAACGAGCAGCGTCTTGCGCTCGGCCGCCGTCAGGTGCAGGTACTGCGCCAGCAGCGAGGCGATTGAGCCGCCGGTCATGATGATCGGCCCTTCCGCCCCGAACGGGCCGCCGCTACCGATCACGATGCCCGACGACAGCGGCTTGAGCACCGCCACCTTTGGCGACATCTTGCTCTTGCCAAACAGCACGGCCTCGATCGCCTCGGGGATGCCGTGGCCGCGGATCTTGTCGCTGCCATAGCGCGCCATCAGGCCGACGATCAACCCGCCGATCGCAGGCACCACGATCACCCAGGGGCCCAGCGAGTGTCCAGCCGGCGAGCGATCGGCAAACGACAGCGTCTGGAAAAAGAACAGGTTGGTGAAGAAGTGGATCAGGTTGACCAGCACATAGGCGGCGCCGGTGCTGATAGCACCGATGCCGAGCGCGATGGCGGCCAGCATGGGCAGGCGGCCATTGACGGCGTAGTCGCGTTTTTCGACGGTGTGAACTTCCGTATGCATGAGCGGGGGCGGCTTCTTTTTCGGCAGGATTGCCGGCCGGCGGAATATATCACGCCATGATATATTGGCGGGCCTCGCTCCTGTAGCGTGGTACGCTGCGACGCGCCCCGCGCACAGCAAAAACGCCCCCGTTGCGCCCCCAACGCCCCAACCGCCCCCGCTTTCGATGCCAGCAGCATTCGACTTATCCACTTCCGTTGCCGGAACACGTGCGTGGTTACGCACTTTCGTCCCCATGCCCATCGCGGCGAGCCGCCGCGAGCGCATCAAGAGCTGCATCGGCGCGCTGATCGGCCTGTTCCTCACAGAATGGATCTGCCGCCACTTCCTGCAGGGCTTCAACCCGTGGTTCGTGGCGCCGATGGGCGCGTCGGCGGTGCTGCTGTTCGCCGTGCCGGCCAGTCCGCTGGCACAGCCGTGGTCGATCATCGGTGGCAACCTCGTGGCCGCCACGGTCGGCGTGGCCTGCGCGCGCTGGATTCCGGAGCCGGGGCTGGCCGCCGGCGTGGCCGTCGCGGTGGCTATCGCGCTGATGTTCCAGCTTCGCTGCGTGCACCCGCCCAGCGGCGCGGTGGCGATTACCGCCGTGTTTGGCGGACCTGCCGTGCAGGCGCTCGGTTTCGGCTTCGTGGTGGCGCCGGTAGCGATCAACTCGGCGCTGCTGCTTCTGACGGCGCTGGCGTTCAACAATCTCATGCAGCGCCGCTATCCGCACCGGCCGCCCGAGCCGCCCTCCCAGCACCTGACCAAGGATGTGCCCCCCAGCCGGCGCGTGGGCTTCACACGCGCGGATCTGGATGCGGTGCTGGCTGCACGCGGTGAATTCCTGGACATCGAGGAAGACGATCTCGAGGCAATCCTGGTGGCCGCCGAACTGCGTGCCTACTCGCGCCGCTTTGGCGATGTGCGTTGCAGCGACATCATGTCGCGCGACGTGGTGGCCGTGCGCCCCGGCCAGCGCGCGGCCGATGCCGCCGCGCTGCTGGCGCGCCACCACATCAAGGCGCTACCTGTGGTGGACGGCAATCGCCGCCTGCTCGGCATCGTGACGCAGAGCGATTTCTTCCGCGCGCATCGTTCGAACTCGCGCCGTGTCAACGGCACCGTGCGCGATCTGATGACGCGCGTGGTGGTGACCGCGCATGTCGACCAGCCAATGGTGGAACTGGCGCACGCGTTCTCCGATGGCGGGCTGCACCACGTGCCCGTGGTCAATGCAGACCGGCACGTCGTGGGCATGGTGACCCAGTCGGATCTGGTCGCTGCCCTGCTGCGCCGGGACACCACCGCAGCCTGAGTGATCGAGGGGAAACCCGGACGCCTCATCGAATTCCGCTATGCTATCGGCGTTCTTATAAAGTGGACGCCCCTGGCCCGCCAAAGATGAGCTCCGGACAACTGATTGAGAAGCTGGCTGCCGTATTCGCGCTGATCGTCCTGATCGGCGGCTCGCTGCTCGTACTCGCGCCATTCGCCACGGCCCTGCTGTGGGGCGCGATCCTCGCCTACAGCTCCTGGCACCCCTACACCGTGCTGACGCGCTGGCTCGGCAACCGCCGCGGCCTGGCCGCGCTGATCTGCGTGCTGATCGCCACCGTGATCGTGCTCGGGCCGTTCGTCTACGCTGGCGCCAGCTTCTCGGCGCACATCGACGAACTGACCGCGCTGGTCAACCGCTATACCGAACACGGTATCCCGCAGTTGCCGGACTGGCTCAGCAGCCTGCCGTTCGTTGGCCCGCAGATCGAATCGGCCTGGAACAAGGTCATCACTGCCGACTCCGAGACCGTGGCCAGCCTGCGCAAGCTGATTGCGCCGGTGGGACACGCGCTGCTCGGCGCCGGCCTGTCGATCGGGGCCGGTCTCGGCCAGCTCGCGCTGTCGATCGTCCTGGCGTTTTTCTTCTATACCGGCGGCGAATTGGCCGTGGACTGGGTACGCGGCGGCATGCGCCGTGTGTCCGGCGATCGGGCCGACCACTTGCTGTCACTGGCCGGCAGTACGGTCAAGGGCGTGGTCTACGGCGTGCTCGGCACCGCTTTTGTGCAAGCGGTGCTGGCCGGCATCGGGTTCTGGATCGCTGGCGTGCCCGGCGCCGCGATTCTCGGCTTCATCACGTTCTTCCTTTCCGTCGTGCCGATGGGCCCGCCGCTGGCCTGGATTCCCGCCGCGTTGTGGCTCTATCACACCGGCGAGACGGGCTGGGCGATCTTCATGGTGGTCTGGGGCGCCGCAGTGGTCGGCATGGCCGACAACGTCATCAAGCCGCTGCTCATCAGCAAGGGCACCGGCCTGCCGCTCATCTGGATCATGATGGGCGTGCTGGGCGGCGCGCTGGCCTTCGGCTTCCTGGGCGTCTTCATCGGGCCAACCGTGCTGGCAGTGGCGTACGCGCTGCTGCGCGACTGGACCATCGGCAACCAGGAACGCGCGAGCGTGACCGCCGTCACGGCGCCGCCGCCGTCCCAACTGACCCCGGATGCCTGAGCACCACGGCCCTGCGGCGTCGGCGTCCGCGCCGACGCCGGACCTGCGCCACCTCGTGGCCTGCGAGTACTGCGACGCGCTCTACGAGCGTGCGTCGCTCGCGCCAGGCGAACGCGCCAACTGCCTGCGTTGCGGCAGCGAACTCTATCGCGAAAGCACCCGCGCCTATCGCCGCCTGTTGCCGCTCGTGTTCACCGCACTGATCCTGTTCGTGATCTCGAACACGTATCCGATCGTCGAGATGGACCTGAAGGGCGTACGCACCGAGACCACGCTCTGGGGCGCGGTGCAAGCGCTCTACTCGGACCAGATGACGCTGGTGGCCATGCTGGTGTTCGCCACGACGATCCTGTTCCCGCTCTCCGAGATGCTGATGATGTGCTACCTGCTGGTGCCGATGGCGCAGCGGAAGATGCCGCTCGGGTTCGACGCCATCGTGCGTGGCATCCGCCAGACCCGGCCCTGGGGCATGATCGAGGTCTTCATGATCGGCGTGCTGGTCACGCTGGTGAAGCTGTCGACCATGGCGGAAGTGCTGCCCGGCGTGGCACTGTGGTCGTTCGGCGCGCTGGTGGTGGTGCTGGCCGCGATGCTGTCGTTCGATCCCCGCGACTTGTGGCACTACCTGGAAACGCCGGATGGGGATGACACCCCGCCCGGCGCGCAGGAGCCCGCGCCATGAGCCAGCCATCACGCCCATCGCGCCCATCACGCACGGCCATCGCACGCGACCAGATCGCGCGGTCACGGCGCGTGGCCGCCGATGTGATGGCGGAGCTGACCGACGACGACGAACGCACCCCGCTGGCGGAGGTACCCACCGCGTCCTCGCGCGGGTTGCTGTCGTGCCATGCGTGCGACCTGGTGAACCCCATCACGCTCGAAGGCGAACCGTGTCCACGCTGCGGCGCCACGCTGCACCGCCGCAAGCCTGCCAGCCTGGCGCGCACCTGGGCCTTCCTGCTGGCCGCGTACATCCTCTACATCCCGGCCAACCTGCTACCGGTGATGGTCACCGAGTCAATCCTGGGCGTGCAGCGCGACACCATCCTGTCCGGTGTGCTCTACCTGTGGCTATCCGGATCGCACATGCTGGCTGGCGTGGTGCTGATCGCGAGTATCGTCGTGCCGCTGCTGAAGATGATGATCCTGACGCTGCTGCTGATCTCGGTGCACATGAAATCGACATGGCGCATCCGCCAGCAGACCAAGCTGTACGGGCTGGTCGAAGTCATCGGCCGCTGGTCGATGCTTGATATCTTCGTGGTGGCGCTGCTGGCCTCGCTGGTGCGCGCGGGCGCGCTGGCCACGATCATCCCCGGCGCCGGCGCGCTGGCATTTGCCTCGGTGGTCGTGATGACCATGCTGGCATCGCTAAGCTTCGACCCGCGCCTACTTTGGGACTCGCTCGAGACCCCGAACCCCTCTTCCATCGAATTGCCGGAATCCGACAATGCCCGATCACGATAGTCCCTCCCCGCCGCCGACCTCCGGTGGCGTGCCCCAGCCCGCGCGCAAGCGTCGCGCCCGCTGGCTGCCATCGCTGGTGTGGCTGATCCCGATTGTCGCCGCCGTGGTCGGCGTCTCGCTGCTGATCAACACGCTCGCCTCACGCGGGCCAGAGATCAACGTCACCTTCCGCTCCGCCGACGGGCTGACACCGGGCAAGACCGCCGTGCGCTACAAGGACGTCGACATCGGCCTGGTCAAGTCGGTGCGGCTCGCTTCCGATCGCTCGCACGTGATCGCGTCGATCGAGCTGACAAAGGACGCCGAGAGCTTCGCCGTCAAGGACACGCGTTTCTGGGTGGTGCGCCCGCGCTTTGCGATCAGTGGCGTATCCGGCCTGGAAACGCTGCTCTCGGGTGCCTACATCGGCGTGGATGCCGGCAAGTCACGGGAAAACACGCGCAACTTCATCGGTCTCGAAGTGCCACCCGTGGTCACCGCCGACGCGTCCGGTCGCCAGTTCGTGCTGCGCGCCCAGGACTTGGGCTCGCTCGATATCGGCTCGCCGGTCTACTATCGCCGCGTGCAGGTAGGCCAGGTGGTGGCATACCAGCTCGACCCGAACGGGCGTGATATCTCGCTGCGCGTGTTCGTCAACAAGCCGTACGACAAGCTCGTCAATGGCGACACCCGCTTCTGGCACGCCAGCGGCGTCGACCTCAAGCTCGATGCGAACGGCCTGAAGCTCTCCACGCAATCGTTGGTCACGGTGCTGTTGGGCGGCGTGGCCTTCCAGGCGCCCGACAACTCCACCGCAACGCAGCCGGCGTCCGAGAATACGCAATTCCTGCTGGCATCGGACCAGTCAGAGGCGATGAAGGAGCCTGAAGAACTGGCGCCAGCGCTGGCGGTGCTGAACTTCGACCAGTCGGTGCGCGGCCTGTCGCCGGGCGCGCCGGTCGACTTCCGCGGTGTGATCGTGGGCCAGGTGCGCTCGATCGGCATCGAATACCAGCGCGACAAGAAGGCATTCCGCATGCCCGTGGTGGTGGAGTTCTACCCGTCGCGCATGGGATTCCGGGAGCGCGATGTGTCCGACGAGGCCAAGAAGCGCAGCATCGTGCAGGGCCTGGTCAAGCGCGGCATGCGCGCGCAACTGCGCACTGGCAACCTGCTGACCGGTCAGCTCTACGTGGCGCTCGACTTCTTCCCGAAGGCGCCACCGCCGAAGGACCTCGACCTCAACGCGACAATGCCGGAACTGCCGACCACGCCGGGTACCTTCGATGAGTTGCAGGCCAAACTCGGCGATATCGTCAACAAGATCGACAAGGTGCCGTTCGATCAGATCGGCCAGGATCTGCGTACCAGCGTGGTGTCGATGAACAAGATGCTCGATAACGCCGACAAGCTCGTGACGCAACTGCACGGCGATGTGGCGCCCCAGGTGCTCGCCGCGCTGCAGGATGCCCGACGTACGCTGAACGCCGCCAATGGCACGCTGGCATCGGACGCGCCGCTGCAGCAGGATACGCGCCGCATGATGCAGGAACTGACGCGCACGGCCGTGTCCCTGCGTGCGCTGACCGACTATCTCGAGCGCCATCCCGAGGCGCTGTTGCGTGGGAAGACGGAGAAGGAATGATGAAACGCTCGCTGATGCTTCTGGCGCTGGCCGCCGCGCTGCTCAACGGCTGCGCATCGCCGGAGCCCCGCTACTACACGCTCGCATCCACAGCCGCTCCGGCCGCCACGTCCCCGACACCCGGCACGCAGCCCATCTGGATCGAGGTGTCGCCGGTCAGGGTGCCGGAGCGCCTGAACCGCACCCAGTTCGTGGTGGCCGACGGCAACGCTGGCGGCGTGAAGATGCTGGACCTGTCGCGCTGGTCCGCGCCGTTGCCGGACGAGTTGCGCGATGCGCTGTCACAGCAGCTTCAGGCGAAACTCGGTGCCGTGGATACCTATCAGCAGGGCCTGTCCGAAGTGGAGCCGATCTATCGCGTGACCACGGAAGTAGTGCGGCTGGATGCGGACCCTGGCCAGCGCGCCAGCGCTTCGATCGCCTGGACCGTACGCCGGCTGCCCGATGGCAAGGTCCTGGGCGGCCGCACGGAAGCCGAGTTGCCCGCGCCCGGTCAGGTGGATGGCGTGGTGAACGCCTATCGCCAGATCGTCGCGGCAACCGCGGCCGACATCGCCGCCGGCGTGCAATCCCTGCGCCGCTGAGGCGTCAATCTCTCCGGACCGCCAGTTGGCGGTCCGCTTCGGCCATCGCGGCCAGGCACGCTTCGGCATCCCCCGTCACCCGCCGCACGCTGCAAGCCAGCATCAGGTTCATCGACAAGCCGAAGTCCTCCACCACATAACCGCGCGCATCGCGCGCGTTCCCGTCGGCATCGGTCCTGACACGCACGCGATCCAGCAACGTGCCGGCATCGCCCGCATAGCCCCAGACGGGCTTCTCCAGCGCCACGGCAAACCCAACCTCGAACGCAGTACCGCTGTCTGGCTCCCCCGGCCCGCGGAAGTCGTCGAGATTCGCCATCACGACATCGGCGCGACGAATCAACGCGATGTTGGCCTCGTAGATCCATTGTGCTGTGGCTGACCCCGACAGCCCTGACGGCGCCGCCTTGTCCAGCGGATACAAGCCTTCATAGCCATACCGCAGGCACAGCGCCTTCAGCTGCTCACCCCAGTCGCGCGCGTCCTCGCGGAACACATCAAAGCCGGCGAGATAGACCATCTTCATGGCATTTCCTTCATATGGAACGACGCAAGAATAGCGCAGAGGTGCGCGCCTTTCATTTCTGATCCCCGCCAGAAGCAAATTTAGTGAAATTACGATTTACATGTAAATCCAATATTGATCGTCCCGGAAGGTGCAAGGAAATTTCTTGCCTCCAATGCGTCGCATTTAGCCTACACAACCGCTCTCGCCGACACATTCAATCGGAACCTTCCCAAGAAAATCAAAAATTCAAGATAAATACGATTAAAAGAATTTCCCAAAGCCAATAGTCTTTGACCCTGTCAGGAAGACGCGATGCATAGCGACTTCACTCGCGAAATACCGGGGATATCCGCACGGAATGTGCGGCTTCTTATTCCGGACACAGCTGCCATCGCTCGCTATGCGGATCTCCGCGATTCGCCTTGACAGTCACCAATCACATCAATATATGAGGTCAAAGTGAAACATATTCGAACAAAGATCCTTGCCACATCCCTGCTGCTTGCCGCGATGAGTCCTGCCGCATTCGCCTCAGATGGCACGATCACCTTTACAGGCCTTATCACCGGGCAGACCTGCAGCATCTCGGGCAATGGCAGGCCCGCCGGCGACTTCACCGTTGTGCTGCCCAACGTCTCTACCTCGACACTGAACACCGGCGGCAACACCGCGGGGCGCGCGCCTTTCAATATTCAACTCACGGGCTGCACACCAAACGCCGGAAACGTGGCCGTCTACTTCGAGCCCGGCGCGAACGTGGATTTGGCCACCGGCCGCCTGAAAAACTCGACAGTCGCCGTGCCCGCTGCTGGCACCAACCCGGGGGTCAAGGCCGCAGGTAACGTCCAGATCGGTCTGCTGAACAGCGATATGACCAACATTAGCGTAGGGGCCGCGGTCGCCACGCAGAACCCGCAACGTGTAGCCCTTGCAAGTGGCGCCGCAACACTGCAGTACTACGCCCAGTATGTGGCAACCGGCACCGCCACACCCGGCATTATCACCAGCTCGGTGACGTATTCCATCGTGTACCCGTAAGTCAGGCCATTTAACCAGCCTACACCTGCCGGCATGCGCACATGCCGGCACCTCCAGCCAGCCGGCTTCGGACCGGTTCTCTCCTGTCGCCGTTCATCATGTTCAAGACCTCAATCTGCCGCGCAGCCATTGCTGCCGTCCTCCTGGCAATGGTTGCGCCTGAAACCCTTGCGTCCGTGGTGTTGACCGGGACCCGCGTCATCTATTCGGAGTCAGAGCGGGAAGTCAGCCTCAAACTCACCAATGAAGGCGATGCACCCTCCCTGATGCAGGCATGGATCGACGACGGCGACCCCAATGCGGCGCCGGAGAACACGAAGTCACCATTCGCGCTCACGCCGCCGCTGTTCAGACTGGATGCGAAGAAAGGCCAGACGCTACGCATCATTCAACTCCAGCAAACGCTGCCCCGCGATCGGGAATCGCTGTTCTGGCTCAACGTTCTCGAAGTACCACCCGTCGCATCCAGCAGCAACGATCAGCAGAACTTGCTTCAGTTTGCCTTTCGGTCACGCATCAAGCTGTTCTTCCGCCCAACGGGATTGCCTGGCGACGCAGACAGCGCACCCACCAAGGTCACTTGGCGCTTCGCACGCAAGGATGACGGTCATCATGTACTGACTGCAACGAATCCAACGCCGTACCACATCACCTACACGAAGGTCGAGGCAACCGCTGGCGGGCATATGTACAGCAATGATGCCGGAGCGATGGTGAATCCCGGCGGCACGGTCGAGTTTGCCATTGACAACACGTCGCCCGCGTCCGGTGAACCAGCGCAGGTCCGTTACACGTTCATCTCGGACTATGGTGCGGGTGTATCTGGCGTCCACATTGCGAAGCCAACGCAGGAAGCGAAAGGGCAATGACGATGCGCACCCGGAAGCCACGCGCCTCGCGCGTTCTGGCTACGCATTGGATCCTGGCCACCGCTCTGCCCACCGCGGTACTTGCTGATGAACCCGGCAAGACGGCCACCATCGCAGCCGTCAGGTTCAATTCAGATTTTCTGAAACGTTCCGATGGCACCAGCGTCGATGTCAGCCGTTTTGCGTTGGGCAACCCCATCTCACCTGGCGACCATCCGGTCGACATCTACCTGAACGGATCGTGGGTTGGTCGGGAGACAGTGCGATTCCGGTCCCGGGACGAGGTTGTCGGCCCATGCATGGATCGATCGCTCATTACCCGGTTGAATCTGGACGAACAGGCGCTGCCACCCGTCAACCGCAATGCGATAGCACAAGCCGTCAGTGGCGAATGCACGCGCCCATCTGACATCTCGGAAGACATCACCTGGTCGTTCAACCTCAATGACCTGCGTCTCGACATCGGCGTAGCGCAGGCATTGTTACGCCGCACACCGCGCGGCAGCGTCAGCCCAGAACTCCTGGATGATGGCGTCCCGTCCGCGACGGTCGCCTACAATTTCAATACGTTCCACACTACTGGCAGCTCATCTGTCACTTCTACCTACCTTGGCATCGATTCCGGATTAAACATCGGTGCCTGGCACCTGCGGCAGCGCTCCTCGATGAGTTGGCAGTCCATGGGCCAAAGCACCTACGACTACCAGAACATCGCGACCTACTTGCAGCGGGATATATCACGTCTGCGTAGTCAGCTCACCCTTGGCGATGCCTACACGGATGGAGCCGTCTTCGACAGCTTTTCCGTGCGCGGCGTGAATCTGGCCAGCGATGACCGGATGCTTCCCGACTCCGCACGCGGCTATGCGCCACTGGTCCGAGGAGTCGCCCGCTCCAATGCGCGTGTCACGGTCACGCAGAATGGCAACAAGCTCTATGAAACGACCGTGGCGCCGGGACCGTTCGAGATCAAGGATCTCTACGCCACCGGTTATGGCGGCAATCTGCTCGTCACGGTGACAGAAGCCGACGGCAGCCAAAGCAGCTTTACCGTGCCCTATGCATCCGTGGCTCAGCTTCTGCGGCCCGGCATCACGCGGTACTCGGCCACGGTTGGGGAGTACCGCGATGGCTCGCGCACGTCTTCCCGCCGCGAGAAACTGGTCCAGGGTACGGTGCAGCACGGGTTCAACAACTTCGTAACGGGCTATGCCGGGCTAGTCCTCTCGGAGGGCTACCAGGCTGGCCTGATCGGCGCGGCCTTGAATCTGCCCATTGGCGCATTCGCGCTGGATGCGACCCATGCCCACGCCTCGATCGACCAGGTTGACAACACCAGCGGACAAAGCGTGCGCCTCAGCTACAGCAAGTTCGTGCCGTCAACTAGCACGAGTATGTCACTCGCCGCCTATCGGTATGCGACCCGTGGCTTCTGGACGATGAGCGACGCATTCACGGCTCGCGCCAGCGGTGGCAATGCCCGCGCCGTGGACCGCCAGCGCAGCCAGATCCAACTCACGCTGAATCAGAGCCTCGGAGATCGCTGGGGCAACTTCTATCTCACAGGCACTTCCGCGGAATACTGGAATCGGGGCGGTACTGCGCTGATGTTCCAGGTGGGCTACAGCAACTCGCTGCGTGTGCTGGGACTGCCGATGACCTACAACATCGCGGCCTCACGCCAACGCGAGGCGATGACCGGCCGGTTCACCACCCAGGTTTTCGCCAGCCTCACCGTACCGCTTGGCAAGAGCAGCCACGCCCCGATGCTGTCGTTCGGCGCCACGCATAGTGACAGCCAATCCTCGCAACAGATGCGGCTGAGCGGCACTGCACTCGAGGACAACGCCTTCACCTATGGCCTGAACGTCGACCGTTCGCCGAACACAACCACCGGCGGCGGCAACGTACAGTACCGGACGCCTTACACCACGGTTTCCGCTTCTGTCAGCGGCGGCGGCGGTTACACGCAATACTCGGGTGGCCTGCAAGGCGCCCTGGTCGCCCACCAAGGAGGCATCACACTTGCCAACTTCCTTGGCGACACCATCGGCATCGTCGAAGCAAAGGGCGCTACCGGCGCGCGCGTCGCCAATGCAACGGGCGTCAGGATCGACGCATTCGGCTACGCCATTGTGCCGTACCTCCAGCCTTACAACATGAACACGATCGAGATAGATCCACGCGGGATACCGCTGGATGTATCGCTGGACGCGACCAGCGCCCAGGTAGCGCCGCGCGCGAACGCAGCGGTAAAAATCAAGTTCGCCGCGCTCAGCGGACGCGCCGTCATCATTTCAGCCAGCCAGCCCGATGGAGCGCCGTTACCCTTTGGCGCATCAGTGCGGGATAGGGACAATGCCGAAATCGGCGTGGTTGGCCAAAGCGGCATCATTTTCGCGCGTGGGATCGAAGACGCCGGACGCTTGCAGGTGTCCTGGGGCGCAAACTCCGCGCAGCGTTGCACGATCGAATATCGGCTGCCGGAGAAGGTCCGCGATGCGACGTCGTTCACGCAGATCCGATCGGTATGCCGGCCCAACGCAAAGGGGGAATCGTGAATGCCGATACTGCTATCAGATCGCGCCAAATGTTGCCAACCATCGCCGTGACTAGGCTTGGCCTGATCACTATCGGCGCAATGTCATCGTGTCGCACTCGAACGATTCCACGCGGCGCAACTCTCCGGCCCGTTGTCATTACCACGCTGACGGACATCACCACGCCGGGCAATCGTTCACCATGAGGTATCAATAGCGGCAGGCTTAAGGATTGATCGCCGGATGCTTCAGTGCATGCGCAGCCTCGGCCAGATGCTGGCGGTAGTTGCTCTCGTCTTGCGAGAGGCCAAGTTCTCCGCTGCGATAGGCCATTGCCAGTGCCTGGATCGAGGCCGGATGCTCCCGCTCGGCGGCAGCCTCGTACCAGGACACCGCAGTAGCATCATTACGCGGCACGCCATCGCCCTCACGGTAGGCATTGGCCAGCAAGAACATGGCCTGCGCAACGCCACCGTCGGCAGCCACTCTGAACCAGTGCGCGGCGGCAGCCGGATCCGCTGTGTGGCCATAGCCACCGCGATAGAGCAGCCCCAGGTAATACGCTGCGCCAACATCTCCCACCCTTGCCGCCGCGCCGAGTTCGCGCCATGCGACAGGCAAGTCCGTACGACCGGACGCCAACTCACCAAGCATCGCGGCTTTGCCAAGCAGGAACTGCGCGCGGGTGTGGCCGCTCGCTGCCGCCAGGCTAAGCCAGTGCTCCGCCTGCGCGCGGCTCTCGGTGTCCGTCCGGGACAGTAATGTTTCACCGAGAGCCGCACATGCCGCAACCTCGCCCGCCGCAGCCGCGCGCTGCAGCCGCGACAGTGCGGCGGCATCATTCGCCGAGGTCGCCATCAACTGCCATCGCGCGATCTCGCTTTGACGCACGTCCGATTGCTGTCGCCACATGGCAGCGCCAGCGACCCCAGCCGCCGCAACGGTTACAGCCAGCGTGGCCGCCACAAACAGCGGGTGGATGCGAGGAAAGCGCCGCGGTGCGGCCATAGTTGTTGGCATGGCGTGCATGGTCAATCAGTCAATCACAAACTGAGATCGAGCTTGTACTGCGACAGGTTCTTGCCGGACCCATCGTCAGCCTTGTCGAGCGAGATATTGGTCAACCCGGCGTCGGTTGCCTGCTGCTGCATCCCGATACCCGAGCTGAACACCACCTTGCCCGTGGTGGTCACCTTGGTGAACTTCCAGCTACGTGCGCTGCCGTTGGCCACGCGTGTGACATTGGTCACCTTCTTGATGTAGCTGATCAGCACATCGCGGTTGGCATCGGGCGAGGCATAGATCGTCTTGGTGCCATCGAGGCCCGGGAAGTTGCCGCCCCCGCTGGCACGATAGTTGTTGGTAGCCACGATGAAGTTCATCGCCGCGGTCACCGGCGCGCCCTTGTACGTCAGGTTCTTGATACGGCTGCCAACCGGCTGCGTCACGTCGATCTCATACTGCATGTCGGGATCGGTGAACATGTCGAAGTTGTAGCCCGGGAAGGTGCTGATCAACTGCTGGTCCGTCGTCTTGGCCGGGTCGATCTGGTTGAAGCGCTTGGCCGCGGTTTCCAACCATGCCTTCACATCGTCGCCGTTGACCTTCACCGCGTACACCGTGTTCGGGTACAGGTAAAGATCGGCCGCGTTGTTGATGGCCAGGTTGCCAGACGCCACGTCCGTGTAGTCGCTGCCGCCGCCAAAGCCGCTCTTGAACGGGGCCGAAACCGACAGCACGGGCAGCGAGGCCAGGGCCGGCAGGTTCGCGGTGACGTAGTCCTTCACGTAGGCAGCCTGTGCCATGTTGACGATCTGAATCGCGCCCGGATCACCCACGTCGGCGAAGTAGCTCGACATGCGGTAATTGGTGCTGCCGATCGGCGTCTTCACGTACTGGATCGTTGCCTGGTGCTCGGTGTCGATCATCGGCGCCACGCTGGCGTCGGCCGCCACATAGGTCTTGTCGGCGTTCTGGGTCGAGCGTGCCTCCACGGTGGTTTTGGTGCGATCGACGCTCCAGCTCTTGCCGTCGTGGTTCAGCGACAGGTTGATCACACCCAGGTGCTTGCCCCAGTAGTTGGCCATCACGGTCGGCACGCCGTTGACCGTGCCCTTGACCTTGTCCACGCCCGGCAGGTTGAACTGGCCGACCGTGCTGTTGGCATCCGGGAAGATCTGGTGCGAGTGGCCGATCAGCATCGCGTCCACGCCAGCCACCTTCGACAGGTGATAGCTGCCGTTCTCCATCGTCGGCGAGTAGGTCGAGTTATCCAGGCCACCATGCGAAATCACGACGACGAGGTCGGCACCCTTGGCGCGCATCTCGGGAATGTACTTCTGGGCCGTTTCCACCAGACCTTCGGTGTAGACCTTGCCGTCGAGCCAGCGCTTGTCCCAGCTCAGGATGGCCGGCGGCGCGAAGCCGATGATGCCAACCTTGATCGGCGCGGTGACCGTCTTGCCGTCCGGGCCGGTAGCCGTCAGCGTCTTGCTCAGGATCGCGTACGGCTGGAACAGCGGCGCGCGCGTCTTGACGCTGTAGACGTTGGCCAGCACCTGCGGAAACTTCGGGCCCGCGCATGCGGTCTGGGCGGCCGGATCGGGCAGGCCGTCCACGTTGAACTTGCTGCCGGTGACCTGGCTCAGGTACTGCAACCCATAGTTGAATTCGTGATTGCCGATGCCACCGCCGTCAAAGCCAGCGGCGTTCATCACCTTGTACATCGCCAGGGTCTCGGTGCACGAGACCGGCTTCACCAGTGCCTGATAGTCCGAGAGCGCAGTGCCCTGGATCGTGTCGCCATTATCGAGCAACAGGCTGTTCGGAAACTCCTGCCGCGCGGACTTGATCAGCGTCGAGACGCGCTCGAAGCCCAGCGACTTGTCCTCGGCCAGCTTGAAGTAGTCATAGCTCAGAACGTTGGTGTGGAGGTCGGTGGTCTCGAGCAGCGCCAGCGTGGACTTGGTACCTGCGACGATCGCCGTCGGGGTGTCGCCACCGTTGTTGCCGCCGTTGTTGCCGCCGTTGTTGCCGGAGTTGGAGGACGAGGGGTCGTCTGAGCCGCAGGCGGCCAGCGCGGTCACCCCCACCAGCAAGGCCGCGAGCGTCGCGGCCTGGATGCGATGGAGTTGCATGTTTCGGGTTCCCTGATTGATTTGTTTTGGTTTTGGTGCAGCCACGGAATTGTCGGCAACCGCGATGGCAGGAAAGTGGCGAAATCGCGTCATTCGCGTGACAGACGCCACGGATGTCTGCGAAGTCAGGGAATGCACAAATCGCGTGCCGGACTATTCCAAATGGCTGAAGACCCTTATCCATCCGGGCAATTGACGGTGCGCTATATACCCGCTTATATTGCGCAAGGTAACGATCGCGCACACCGCACCCCTTCACGCCATGACCTTCCGCACCCTGCCCTTCCTGCGCCGCACCGCCTGCGTCGGCGCCGCCCTGGCCCTGACCGTCGCCGCACCGTCGGCCTTTGCCGCCGATCTCGTGGTCTCCGCCGCCGCCAGCCTGACCAACGCGTTCAAGACGCTGGCCGAGCAGTACGAGCACGCCCACCCGGATACCAAGGTGGTGCTGAATTTCGGCGCTTCGGACGTGCTGATGCAGCAGATCGTCAAGGGCGCGCCGGCCGATGTGTTCGCGTCCGCCGACCAGACCACCATGGACAAGGCCGAGGCCGAGAAGGTCGTGCAATCGGCCAGCCGCAAGGACTTTGCCGCCAACCAGGTAGTGCTGATCGTGCCGCAGGACAGCAAGCTCGGCATCGGCTCGCTCAAGGACCTGACCCGCGCCGACGTCAAGCGCGTGGCGTACGGCAATCCGTCGTCAGTGCCGGTCGGCCGCTATACCAAGGGCGCGCTCGAGGCCGAGGGCCTTTGGGATGCCGTGGCCGCCAAGGGCGTGCCGGCCCAGAACGTTCGCCAGAGCCTGGACTACGTGGCACGCGGCGAAGTCGACGCCGGCTTCGTGTTCGCCACCGATGCCGCGATCATGCCGGAGAAGGTCAAGGTGGCGGTGCGCGTGCCGAATCGCACGCCGGTCACCTACCCCATCGCCGTCACCACACAGACGAAGCAGGCCCAGCAGGCCACCAGCTTCGTCCAGTACGTGCTGTCGGCCGAGGGCCAGGCCGTGCTGGCCAAGTTTGGATTCCAGAAACCGTAACAAGGTCTGATTGCTGTCATGGATGCCGTCTGGGTACCGCTGCTGCTGTCGCTCAAGGTAGCGGGCTGGGCTACGCTGCTGAACGCCATTCTTGGCGTGGCGGCCGCCTATGCGATATCGCGCTGGCGCTCGTCCGCGCGTGATGTGGTGGATGCCATCCTGACACTGCCGCTGGTTCTCCCACCCACCGTGCTCGGCTACTACCTGCTTGTGCTGGTGGGCCGCCGCGGCGTGTTTGGCGCATGGCTGGACCGGATCGGGATCGAGCTTGTATTCACATGGCAGGGCGCAGTGCTGGCGTCGACCGTGGTGGCATTCCCGCTCGTGCTGAAGTCCGCGCGCGCCGCGTTCGAAGGCGTCGATCACCAGCTTGAGAATGCCGCCCGCGTGTTGGGCGTATCGGAGACCGGCATCTTCTTTCGCGTCACGCTGCCGATGGCGCTCCGCGGCATCTCCGCTGGCGTGGTACTGGCGTTTGCGCGGGCGCTGGGCGAATTCGGCGCCACGTTGATGGTGGCCGGCAACCTGCCGGGCCGCACCCAGACGCTCTCGGTGGCCATCTATGAAGCTGTGCAGGCTGGCGACGACAACACTGCCAACCTGCTGGTGCTGGTGACGTCGGTCACATGCATCGTGCTGCTGGTGGTGGCCGGCCGGCTTGTGCCGCCCGCCGCGCGTGGCGTTGGCGAGGTCTACGAGCGACGCGCCTTCCGGCGCGAAGCCGTGGGCAAGTGAGGCCCGCCATGAGTATGCAGATCACCATCCGCAAGCGCCTGGTGTCGCGAGATCGCCAGTTCGCGCTCGACATCGGATTTGAGTCGGACAGTCACCGCATTGCGATGTTCGGACCCTCCGGCTCTGGCAAGACCCTGACACTGCGCGCCATCGCCGGGTTGCTGGCGCCGGAAAGCGGGCGCATCGTACTCAACGGGCGCACGCTGTTCGACAGCGAATCCGGCATCGACCTGCCGCCCCAGGAGCGCCGCGTGGCGTACCTGTTCCAGGACTACGCGCTATTTCCGCATCTGACCGTGGCGCAGAACATCGCGTTCGGTCTGAACCACGGCTGGCGCAATCCCCGGCGGCGCGAGTTGCCGCCAGAGGCCGCGCACTGGGTCGATGCCTTCGGCCTGCGCGAGATCGTGAATCAGTATCCGTCCGAGATCTCGGGCGGTCAGAAGCAGCGCGTGGCGCTGGCCCGCGCGCTGGCGCCCAAGCCGGATATCGTTCTGCTCGACGAACCGTTCTCGGCGCTGGACCCGGCGCTACGGACGCGTATGCGCGAAGAACTGCTGTCGCTGCAGGCGAACCTCGAAGTGCCAATGGTGGTGATCTCGCACGATCCGCAAGACGTCGAGATCCTCGGCGACCACGTGCTCGAGATTCGCGAGGGCCGCATCTTCGGCAGCGGCACCGGCAAGCGGCATCCGCCGGTCTACGCGCCCCTGCCCGCGCACGTGGCCTGATCCGCAGTCAGCAGATCGACGTAGGCGCCTTCGATCAGGGCGTCATGGCTCACGCCCAGACGCGCCATCAGTCCATGCGCCTCGGCGACGCCGGCTTCCGCTGGCTCGCCTTCGCGCAGCACCACTTCCAGTTCCAGAAAGTCGCCCAACCCTTCCACGCGATCGAGATGCACGCGCGTGCGACCGACGAGGAACAGTGTCCGCACCTTGCGCACGCGTCCACGCTCGCCGTGGGCCGAGACCAATGCGGCTCGCAACGTGTCGGGCGACGCCGTCGGGGACAGGATGTAGAAACTCTCCTTCGGCCCCGTCTGGTCCGGCCGCGAATAGAAGATCAGTTGCCCTTGATCGGCACTGAACGCGCGCAGCTTGAGCCTGCCGTTCGGGCACGGGAAGAATGTGTCATCCTGCTCGATCAGTTCCGGGCCATGATCCGCGACGGCGGCGGCGCGCGGCATCAACGCCTCGACGCTGGCGATGCGTGCCTTGATTTCGATATTGCGTGCCATGCTGATTTAGCCCACCGTCCCGAGGATCACGCTCGAAGCCTTGAAAATGGCCACCGCGCGCGTGCCCACCTTCAGATCGAGTTCGGTCACTGCCGCATTGGTGATGATGGCCGCGACCGTGCCGCCGCCGTCGAGATCGAGCACTACCTCGGCATTGACCGCGCCCGGCTGCACGCGCGAGACCACGCCCGGCAACTGGTTACGCGCCGACAGCCGCACGTTGGGGTCGGGCAGGCCAATCATCACCGACGATGCCTTGACGAGCGCGAACGCCTCGGCGCCGGCCGCCAGACCCAGGGTCTCCACGCTCTCATGCGTGATGGTGGAAACGACGCGCTGGCCACCCGGCAGCGCCAGCGTGACTTCATCGTTGACGGCCCCGCCGCGAACCGCTTCCACGCGGCCGAACAGCTTGTTGCGCGCACTGGTCTGGACCATGAATCGCCTCATCAGGTGAAGGTCGTCGGCATCCGCATCGCTCAATGCGCTCCCGACCTTGTCAAGGTAGGCGACGAAGCGGGCGTGCTCGGCCTCCATCGCATGGTAGGTACGGATCAGGCGCTCGGCGCGTTCGGTCAGTCGGGTACCGCCCCCGCCCTTGCCGCCAGCCGCGCGCGAAACAAGCGGCTCGCCGGCGCTGTTGTTCATGGCGTCGATGGCGTCCCAGGCAGCCTTGTAGCTGATGCCGACGGCGCGCGCCGCGGCCGTGATCGAACCATGTTCGCCAATGGCAGCCAGCAGCGCGATGCGGTCCTTGCCGCCCCAATCATGCGTGCCGGCGCGAAACCAGATCGCTCCCTGGAGTTCGAGCATGTGCTAACGGTGTGGGAAGTGAAAGATAGCGTATGGTACCGCCAGCCGACACCGCGCCGATACGGCACTGGTGTCAGTGCGGTATCGGCGCGGCATTCACGCGGCATCCACTAGTTCTGGTGCGCCGGAATGTACCAGCGCATGATGCTGCCGGCGAAATACTGTTTGTCGAGCTGGCGCAGCAACCGCCAGGCCGTGAAGGCGTCGACGTCCAGATCCACCCATGCCCATGGATGATCGGCGTCGCCCTCGCGCATGATTTCGATCGAGATGACGCGGGCGTAGATCTTGAGCTTCTCGCGCAGCATATCCGCCGTCACATCTCGATGCAGCCCGCGGATTAGTACCTGCATGGCGGCCTCTCTCTCGGTGCGTTGGCATTGGGTGTATTGTAGGCCGCGCTCCGCGTCACGTCGTGTGCCTTATGCGCTGATCGCACACAGCATCGCCCCATCCTGTCAGGCCATCACGTGCACACCGCCATCGACGTACACGGTGTTGCCCGACAGCCGTCGCGCGTACGGCGTAGCCAGGTAGGCGGTGGCGAAGCCCACATCCATGATGTCGACCAGTTCGCCCAACGGCGCGCGCCCCGCCGCCTCGGCCAGCAGAGCGTCGAAGTCCTTGAGCCCCGACGCCGCGCGCGTCTTCAGCGGCCCGGGCGAGATCGCGTGCACGCGAATGTTGCGTGGCCCGAGCTCATAGGCCAGATAGCGGCAACTGGCTTCCAGCGCGGCCTTTACCGGCCCCATCAGGTCATAGTTCGGCACCACGCGGTTGGCGCCGTCATAGCTCATCGCGAACATCGTGCCGCCGTGCGGCATCAACGGCACCGCGCGGCGCGCCATGCGAATGAAGGAGTGGCAGGAAACATCCATCGCCCGCGCGAACCCGGCGGCCGATGAATTGAGCAGTCCACCCTGCAGGTCGGCCTTCGGCGCGAAAGCCACGGAATGAATCACGGAATCCAGTTGCCCCCATTCTGCCGCGATGCGCGCGAACAGCGCGTCCATCTGTGCATCGTCCTCGACATCGAGCGGCATCAGGATCGGCGCCTCCACCTGGCGCGCCAGTGGCTCCACGTACGGCAGCGCCTTGTCGTTGAGATAGGTCAGCGCGATCTCGGCGCCCATTTCCCGGAACGCCCGGGCGCAGCCCCATGCAATCGAGTCCTCGTTCGCCACGCCCACGACGAGCACGCGCGACCCTGCAAGGGGTGGATTCGGTACTTGCACCATCGGATTCTCCGGCGAAGCTACGTGATGAGCGATACGCGACGACCGCCCCGCCTCCGGCACGCAGAGGCGGGGCGAAACGGTAATCGGGATCAGGTCTTGGCGTCGGCGTCCGCCTCGCGCGTGGCCTTGCCGTGATCGGTACCCATCACGTCGGCGACCTTGCGATAACGCTCCATCCACTCGCCCTCGAGCGGGCCACCGACGGTTAGCACGCGATGCGCCAGCACCATCACCCGGCGGCGTTCCTTCATGTCGGGCACGAGTTGCGGCAGCGTGCGCAGCGCGGCCTCGGGGTCAAGACTGACAACATAGCTCTGACGCCGTACCGCGTCCTTGAACTCGGCCAGCGTGAAACGCTCGTCGGGCGGGTTTTCCACCGCCAGCTTGCGTAGCAGGTTGAATGGACGTTCCTCGATGGCGGACTTGCCCCCTGTCACGTAGGCCAGGATGCGCAAGAACCCATCGACCAGCGTGCCCTCGCCGATCCGGGACAGCGCCTCGCGACGGCGGAGTTCCGCCACCTCCGTGCGCAGCGCGGTAACGGCGGGCGACTCGGCGCGCTCGGTATCCACCTTCATGCCGAACAGGGCCGGCAGCCACGGCGTGGCGTAGATCGACCAGAACGCCTGTTCCTGCCAGGCATCGCGCATATCGCGGTACAGGTCGAGCGAACGCACGATCTGGTCGGAAATCGCGGTTTGCATGGCCAGGAACGGGTTGTCGGGTGACACGGGCTGGCGCGCTTCGCGCACGGCTGGCGCCATCGCGCTCACCCATTGCATCCACGGATTGGTGTCACCTTCCAGCGAGCGTTCAAGCCGCGTCGGATGCACGGCACGAATCACCTCCGCCATCGACTCGTTCGACATCGCGCGCAGGAACGGCGAGGCAAACGTATCGTAGAGATGCTGGTTGATCTCGGCCACGCGGCGCACCACCTGGAACGGCAGTTCGTCGTCCCGGCCATCGTCGAGCGCCAGGATGTCGTCGATCGTGCGCCGTTCGAAGCGCACCATGTAGCGGCCTTCGATCAGATCCTTGTGCGACGTGCCCGGCGCGATGTCATCGATCTTCGCTTCGTACAGGCCCGGCGGCAGCACGTCGATCAGATCCAGCGCGCAGAAGAGTTCCGAGTGCTCCTTGTTGGCCACGCTGCCCGACACGAAGATGCCGAGGTGGCCGATCGAAGGATGCAGGCAATAGACGATGGTCTGGTCGTTGGCGACGATCTCGTCAACGTTCGCGTAGAGATCGGGAATCCAGTTCAGCGCCTGCTGCGGCGGCGTGATGTTGTCGCCCCAGGAGGCGAACACGATCACCGGCGAGCGCACGTTCCGCAGGTCGATCACCGTCTTGCCATCGTTGCTGCGCACCTCACCCGCTGTGAGGTGGTTGCCGACGAACAGGTTCTGCACGATCCAGTCGATCTCTCCCCGGTTCATCAGGAAGTGGCCGCCCCACCAGCGCTCGAACTCCAGGAAACGCGGACCCTCGGTATCGGCCTTGGCATAAACGTTGTAGAGCTTCGACCAGAACGTGTTCGCGGGATCCAGCTTCTCGAAGTTCTGAACGAGCCAGGCGCCGTCGAAGCGGCCATTGCCCAGATCCGCAGCCAGCGATGCCAGCCAGGTGCCGCCAAGCAGGCCACCCGAGTACCGCATCGGATTCTTGCCACGCACTCCGGACCAATACGCCACAGGCGCGCCAGCCAGCAGGATCGGGCCGGTGACTTCCGGCGCGGCAGCCGCCAGCATCAACAGCGCCCAGCCCGCCTGACAGTTGCCGACGACGAATGGTTTGCCGGGCGCATCGGGGTGGCGCTCGGCGACCGCCTGCAGGAACAGGCCTTCGGTACGCGCGACGTCCTCGATCGTCTGCCCCGGGCAAGGATCGCGGAAGAACGTGATGAAGTAACACGGATGCCCACCGCGCAGGGCGTTGCCAATCTCGCTGTCGGACTTGAACCCGCCGATGCCGGGACCGTGCCCCGCGCGGGGGTCCATCACCACGAACGGCCGCTTGGCCGGGTCCGTCGGTTGCCCTTCAGGTGGCACGATGCGAACCAGCGCGTAGTTGACCGGTGTTGGCAAATCGCGGCCGTCGATCAGTACCTCGTAGTCGAATACCAGCACTGGCGGCATGCCGCCGCGCTCGTGCTCCGCGGTTTCATTGCCGCGCTGCCGAAGGATGTCGAGGAACAGGATCGAGCGTTGCCAGGCATCGAGGCCGTACTCCCATGCGGCATGCGCAATGGCGGTAGGCGGAACTGGTGGAAGAAACCCGGCGAGCGCGGTCGCGGCCGGTGAGGGTGCCTCCGCTGTCGATGTGACAGCGGTCGGTTGACGTGCGGTCATTCCGTTTCTCCCAGTCTGGATAGGCGGAGTCAGGGTGTCGCGGCAAGAGGTGTCGTCCGGATGGCCGATAGATCAGCGCCGGTGCGCTTGCTGCGATGCAACACCGAAAATCTACCAGTGTCGCGGCGACATGGCAATTGGCCGAAGCGCCACTCCGAACATATCGGCCACCCATGACATATGCGTGTCATCGTAGCAGTTGGAACATTGGCATATACTTTGCCGCAAGACGTTTGCGCACTGCAGCATCCGTGGCCCCCAGGATGCCTGCCCTCCAAAACCGTTTGGTTCCAGGGAACGCTGCCTATGCCGATCACACCGTCCACCGACAAGTACGCCCAGCTGCTCGCGCGTTGCGAGGGGCTGCCCCCCATCCCCACTGCCGTAGCGCATCCGTGCGACCAGTCATCGCTCGATGGCGCACTGGAAGCGGCAAGGCTTGGCCTGATTACTCCACTGTTGGTTGGTCCCGAGTGGCGCATCCGGCAAGTGGCGGAAGAGCACGGCCTGACCCTCGGCGATACCCCGATCATCGATACAGCTCACAGCCATGCTTCGGCCGAAGCCGCCGTGGAAGCCGTGCGCTCGGGCCGCGCCGAACTGCTAATGAAGGGCAGCCTTCATACCGATGAGTTGCTGCACGCCGTGACGCGCAGCACCAGCGGTTTGCGCACGGAACGGCGCCTTTCGCATGTCTTCGCGATGGACGTGCCGACCTATCACAAGCCGCTGTTCATCACGGACGCCGCGGTCAACATCTTCCCCACGCTGAACGAGAAGGCCGACATCGTGCGCAACGCGATCGACCTCGTGCGCATTCTCGGCGTCGAGCGCCCCAAGGTGGCGATTCTCTCGGCCGTGGAAACGGTGACGGACAAGATCCCGTCGACGATCGACGCCGCCGCGCTGTGCATGATGAGCCTGCGCGGGCAGATCGAAGGCGGCCTGCTCGATGGCCCGCTGGCGTTCGACAACGCCATCAGCAAGGCCGCGGCCGAAACCAAGGGCATCCACTCCGAAGTGGCCGGCGACCCCGATATCCTGCTCGTGCCGGACCTCGAAGCCGGCAACATGCTCGCCAAGCAGCTCACGTTCCTGGCCGGTGCGGAAGCGGCTGGCATCGTGCTTGGCGCGCGCGTGCCGATCATCCTGACCAGCCGCGCCGACAGCGTGCGCGCGCGCATTGGTAGTTGCGCGATCGCCGTGCTCATCGCCCATGCGCGCCGTGTTGCCTCCGAGGCAGCCGTCAAGGTCTGAAGCCACTTAAGGAGATTCGCCGCGTGACCACTGCTCACCCCGTCATCCTCGTCGTCAACGCTGGCTCGTCGAGCGTCAAGATTTCCATCTTCTCCGTGCCGGAGGCTGCCCACGAGGACGTCGAAGTCCTGCCCGCGCAGCTTGCGCACGGCCAGATCGAAGGTATCGGCGTGGCGCCGCATATCGAGGGGCGCCTGGCCGATGGAACCGTCGTCGCCGACGAGCGCTTTCCCGTGGAGCAGGTGCCCGATCACGATGCGGCGTTCCGCCTGATCCAGGCCAGGCTGCAGGAAGGCCTGCGCGACACGCCACCGGTAGCGATCGGCCATCGCGTGGTGCATGGCGGCATGGACTTTGCCGACGCCGTGCGCATCGACGACAACGTGATCGCCAAGCTCGATGCGTTGGTACCGCTGGCGCCGCTGCACCAGCCGCACAACCTGACGGCAATCCGCGCGGTGCGGGCCGCCGCGCCCGACCTGTTGCAGGTGGCGTGCTTCGACACCGCGTTCCACGCCGGGCACGATCCGATGGCCCAGTTGATGGCGCTGCCCTACGAGTACTACGAGCAGGGCATCCGGCGTTTCGGCTTTCATGGGCTGTCCTACGCGTATATCGCGCGCCGGCTCAAGCAGGTGGCGCCCGACCTGGCCGAGGGCCGCGTGATCGTTGCCCACTTCGGTAACGGCGCGAGCCTGTGCGCGATGCGCGGCGGCAAGAGCGTGGAATCGACCATGGGCCTCACGGCGCTGGACGGCATGCCGATGGGCACGCGCTGCGGCACGATCGACCCTGGTGCGGTGCTGTGGCTGGCGGCGCAAGGGATGACGCCCGACGCAATCCAGGCGATGCTCTATGGGCAATCGGGCCTTAAGGGTATCTCCGGCGTCAGCAGCGACATGCGCGCGCTGCTGGCCAGCGATACGCCGCGCGCCAAACTGGCCGTGGACTTCTACGCCTATCGCGCCGCACAGGAAATCGGCAAGCTCGCCGTCACGCTAGGTGGCCTGGATGGACTGGTCTTCACGGCTGGTATCGGCGCCAACTCGCCGGACGTGCGCGCACGCGTCTGCGCGCACCTCACCGATCTCTTCGGCATCTCGCTGGATGCCGCGGCCAATGGCGACAACTGCCAGCGCATCAGCAGCGACACAAGCCGCGTGCCGGTGCTGGCGCTGCAGACGGACGAGGAAGGCATGATCGCTCTCTCGACCGCGAAGATCCTGCTAAACGGCGGCTAATCTTCGAGGTAGTGCCCGCGTAGTTGCCCCACATCGATGCGCAGGTCATCGGCAAGAAATTGCTCCACACTGCCGTAGGCCTGCGCAATCGCATCCATCGATGTTTCCAGGTACTCGGGCCGCACTTCGAGCAACGGCATGATGACGTCCGCGTCGACCCCGATCGGGGCCACGCGCGCCAGCACATCTTCGTTGAGGCGACGATTCCAGTGATTGGATTCGAGGTAATTGGCGACGATCTCGTCCTGCGACACGCCAAGCGCCGACAGCAACAGCAACGACGCAAAGCCTGTGCGGTCCTTGCCCGCGGTGCAGTGATAGAACAGCGTGCGGCCGGCCTCGGCATGGCGCAGGAACGCGCCGAACGCCTCGCGGTAGCGCACCGGAAAATCGCGGTACACATCGAGCATGAAGTCGTGCATCTGCGTGGGCGTGCTTGCACGCAGGCGCGGCACGAGCACATCCATCGCCATGCTGCCCTCCAGCACCGGCACCGCGAGCCAGTGAAAGCGCTCGCCGAAAGCGGCCTCGGCAGGAGACTTCTCGCCGGGAGATCGGAAATCGACGACGATATCCAGATCGAGCGAATGCAGGCGATCGAGATCGGCGGCCGAGGCCAGCGCGGGATTCGCGCTGCGATAGAGCTTGCCCGACCTGACGCGACGGCCGGACAAGCCGGCCAGTCCGCCAAGGTCACGCGCATTGGGGATCGTCTCCAGCCCCAGGGAGGGGCGTGTGTCGTGGTTCATATTGTTGGTCATTTCACATACGCGTGCTGTCATGCACGCCTTCCAAAAACGTTCAACATCGGCTTCAATTATTTCAGATCGCCGCATCGAAGGACAGGTGCCACGTACGGCTTCATGCATCCGTGCCACGCATACGCCTATCCACGCGCAATCACACTCACTCGATCCGCACAATGCCCCGTCGCCGGTATCGACTCCTGACTTCGCAGTGAGTTGATATCCGGCAATTGCGCCGTCATCGGCACCTTGGCACATCGGCCTTGGCTTCACATAATGAGCCCATGTCGGCCGCGGCGATCCTGCGATACGACGCGACCGACAGGCTGATCCAACATGGGGATTCGACGATGCCTGATACACAAGTACCTCCTGCCGCGCCCGGCACCCCCACCGCCGCGCCGGCCATCCCGGCCGCGCCCAAGCTCAACATCCACTGGGGTCTGTATGCCGCCGTGGTCGTGCTGATCGCGGTGCTCCTGATCCCGATGCCGGCCGACCTGCCCGTGGCCGGTCAGCGCATGCTGGCAATCCTTGCATTCGCGGTCGTGGTGTGGATTACCGAGGCGGTGACCTACGAGACCAGCGCCATCATGATCACATCGCTGATGGCAGGCCTGATCGGCTTCTCGCCGATGGTCAATGACCCCAACACGCTATACGGCACATCGCGCGCGCTTGGCATGGCCCTGGCGGGCTTCTCGAACACCGCGCTGGCACTTGTCGCCGCCGCGCTGTTCATCTCGGCGGCCATGACCGTGACCGGACTGGACCGGCGCATCGCGCTGGTCACCTTGTCGGCCATCGGCACCAGTACCCGGCGCATCCTGATCGGCACGATCGCCGTCACGATCCTGCTCAGCCTGGTGGTGCCGAGCGCCACCGCGCGCAGCGCATGTACCGTGCCGATCATGATGGGCGTGATCGCCGCATTCGGCGTCGACAAGAAGTCGAACATCGCAGCCGGCATCATGATCATGGTCGCCCAGGCCACCAGCGTCTGGAACGTCGGTATCCAGACCGCCGCCGCACAGAACCTGCTGACCGCGGGCTTCATGGACAAGCTGCTCGGCGAACGCGTGACCTGGCTGCAATGGCTGATTGCCGGCGCCCCCTGGGCCATCGTGATGTCGATCGTGCTGTACTTCCTCGTGCGCTGGCTGCTTCCGCCTGAGACCGACGCGATTGCGGGCGGCAAGGAAGCCGTGCAGCGCGAGCTTGCCGCGCTGGGTCCGATGACCGGCCCACAGAAGCGCCTGGCCGCCGTCGCCATCGGCCTGCTGCTGTTCTGGGCCACCGAGGGCAAGCTGCACAAGTTCGATACGGCGTCGATCACGTTCGTCGGCCTGGTGATCCTGATGTTGCCGCGCATCGGCGTGATGGACTGGAAGACGATGCAGCAACGCACGCCCTGGGGCACGCTGATCGTGTTCGGCGTCGGTATCAGTCTGGGCACCGCGCTGTTGACCACGCAGGCCGGCCAATGGCTCGGCAAGTTCGTCGTCACGCATTCCGGCCTGGCCAATCACGGCACGCTGCTGGTCTTTGCCGTGCTGGCGGCATTCCTGATCCTGATCCACCTCGGCTTTGCCAGCGCCACGGCGCTGACCTCCGCGATGCTGCCGATCCTGATCTCGGTATTGCAAACGATACCCGGCGACATGAACAAGGTCGGCATGACGATGCTGCTCGGCTTCACGGTCAGCTTCGGCTTCATCCTGCCCATCAACGCACCGCAGAACATGGTCTGCCTGGGCACCGATACCTTCAACGGACGACAGTTCGCGCGTATCGGCATCCCGACCACAATCATCGGGTATCTGCTGATGCTGCTGTTCGCGTCGACGTACTGGCGCTGGCTCGGCTGGATCTGATCGGCAAACACGCAACCTAGCCGCTGACACAAGCGCCCCCAAACCTTCGCCCCCAACAACGATGAAAATTACCCTAGACAGCGCGCGGCAGTTCGCGCGCAGTATCCTGGCGGCGCAGGGTGTGCCCGCCGATATCGCCGATGACGTGGCCGAGCACCTGGTGGAAGCCGATCGCAGCGGCTACGTCAGTCACGGCCTGTCGATCCTGCCGAACTACCGCCGTGCCATCGAGAGTGGCAACGTGAATCCCACCGGCCGCGCCGCGTGCGTGCTCGACCGCGACATGCTGATGGTGTTCGACGGTAACGGCGGCTTTGGCCAGCACGTCGGCAAGACCGTGATGACGCGTGCCATCGAACGTGTGCGCCAGCACGGTCACTGCATCGTGACACTGCGCAAATCACACCACCTTGGCCGCATGGGCCACTATGGCGAGATGGTGGCCCATGCGGGCTTCGTGCTGTTGAGCTTCACCAACGTGATCAACCGGCCGCCCGTGGTCGCGCCCTTCGGCGGCCGCGTGCCACGGCTCACGACCAATCCACTTTGCTTTGCCGGGCCGATGCCGAACGGGCGACCGCCGCTGGTCGTCGATATCGCCACCAGCGCCATCGCCATCAACAAGGCACGCGTGCTGGCGGAGAAAGGCGAGCCCGCGCCGGAGAACAGCATCATCGACGCCGAAGGCAATCCGACTACCGATGCGGGGGTCATGTTCGACGATCAACCGGGATCGCTGCTGCCGTTTGGCGCCCACAAGGGCTACGGCCTCGGCGTGGTGGCGGAACTGCTGGCCGGGGTGTTGTCCGGCGGCGGCACGATCCAGCCGGACAACCCGCGCGGCGGCGTGGCCACGAACAACCTGTTCGCAGTGCTGCTGAATCCCGAGCTCGATCTCGGCATCAACTGGGAACGGGACGAGGTAGAGGCCTTCGTGCGCTACCTGCACGACACGCCGCCTGCGCCGGGCTTCGACCAGGTGCAGTATCCGGGCGAGTACGAGGCCATGCATCGCGCCGCTGCGGCAACGC
Source organism: Cupriavidus sp. SHE (assembly GCF_000812445.1). Lineage (NCBI taxonomy): Bacteria > Pseudomonadati > Pseudomonadota > Betaproteobacteria > Burkholderiales > Burkholderiaceae > Cupriavidus > Cupriavidus sp. SHE. Next base: position 91,552 of record NZ_JWMB01000018.1, read on the forward strand.
ATCTGGAGATCAATCCGAAGATCTGGAGCCATCTGGCAGCGTTGGCGGGGGATCTCGGGGTGGATATGCCGGCGGCGTAGGCCGTTGACGCACGCTTCGCACGGACCGGAGACAGGCGAGCATCAGAGATTTCCCAGACGCGATAGCCGCCAATGGCACAATACGCGCCATGCAACGTCTCTGGTCCGCCCTCGTCAAATTCGTTCTGCTCGCCACCATCGGTGGCGCCCTGCTGCTGGCCTTCGTCATCGTGATGGCGAATCGGCAATTGCCGTCCCTCGACGCGCTGACGGCATTTCGCGATTCGCCCGGCTACGTGAAGATCGCGGATTTCCCGCACAACTTGCCCGAGGCCGTGGTCGCCATCGAAGACGACCGCTTCTACCTGCATGACGGCGTGGACTATGTGGGCGCGATGCGCGCCGGCATCGCCAATCTCTCCGACGACCTCTCGCAAGGCGCGTCGACGATCACGATGCAGGTGGCGCGTAACTTCTATTTGTCGCGCCAGAAGACCTACACGCGCAAGCTCTACGAAATCCTGCTGGCGTACCGGATCGAAAACGCACTGAGCAAGGATGAAATCCTGGAGATCTACCTGAACAAGATCTACCTTGGCCAGGGCGCGTATGGCTTCGGCGAGGCCGCCGAGACCTATTTCGGCAAACCGGTCGACCGTCTCACGCTGGCCGAATGCGCGATGCTGGCCGGGCTGCCCAAGGCGCCATCCGCCAACAACCCCGTGGTCAATCCGCGCCGCGCTCGCCAGCGCCAGGCCTACATCCTGCTGCGGATGCTGGAACTGGGCCGCATCACGCGCGCCCAGTACGATGCCGCACTGCTCGAACCGCTGCGGCTGAAATAAACTCGCGCGTCACGCGGCCGCCTGCGCCACCGCCACCTTGTCGCGATGACGCGCCACGGCGGCCTGCACGATCGGATCGAGCCCTTCCCCGCCCGTCGTGTCGATATGGGCCAGCAGCGCGCGCCGCATGCGTGGCTCCCAGAACCGCTTCAGATGGCTGGCGATATCGCCCAGCGCTTCATCTCGATCTGGCATCGCTTCGAAGAACGTGCCGATCTGATTGGCCATCTTGACCAGATTGTCGATATGCATGAAGGACCCTACGCAAGCTTGAGTCGTTGGGGGTGAGAGTAGGCGACCAAGCTGCCGCCGCGCACGAAACCGGCCAGTGTGACGCCCGCCGATTCGGCCAGACGCGCAGCCAGCCCCGTTGATCCGGACACCGCCGCCAGGATACCCGCGCCAATCGAGGCCGTCTTGAGCACCATCTCGTAGCTGGCGCGGCTGGTGACGATCACGGCGCCACGACTCACGTCCTCGCCGCCCCGTGCCAGCGCGCCGGCCAGTTTGTCGAGCGCGTTGTGGCGGCCCACGTCCTCGCGCACCAGCGATATGTCGCCATCCGCGCGCAACCACGCTGCCGCGTGCGTGGCACCGGTATCGCGCAGCAGCGCCTGCCGCTTGTGCAGCGCGGCGAAGGCATCATCGAACACCACGGGATCGAACACCGCGGTGCTATGCACCTTCCGCGGCGCGCGCATGACCTCATCGAGCGATTCCGTGCCGCAGAGACCGCAACCGGTACGTCCCGCCAGCGCCCTGCGCCGGCTCTTGAGCGTGACGAACGCAGCGCTGGCGATCTCCAGCTTCACCGTCACGCCATTCTCGGCGGCTTCCACCTCGATGCCGTAGATGTCGCGCGCGCTGTCGACCACGCCCTCGGTCAGGCTGAAGCCGATCGCAAAATCCTCCAGGTCCGCCGGCGTGGCCAGCATCACCGCGTGGGAGATGCCGTTGTACTCGAACGCCACCGGCATTTCCTCGGCCAGATGATCGATCTCGGCGGAGGCGGCGCCCTGCCGCCAGCGCGTGACCGCACGCGTGTGCTGCACTGGCAATACTCCAGCTTCATCCAGGCCATTCTCGTCAGGCATGTCTCGCTTCATCGCCGTGCTCCCTGGTTCATCGCGTCGGTGTGGGTTCGCCGGCCGCGCGCAGATGTGCCAGCTGTTCCTCGTTGAAGGCATGGTAGTTGCGCTGCCACGTGGAGGGCTGCGCCACCGGCATCACCTGCACGGCCGTCACCTTGTACTCCGGGCAATTGGTGGCCCAGTCCGAGTTGTCGGTCGTGATCACGTTGGCGCCGGACTCGGGGAAGTGGAACGTCGTGTAGACCACGCCGGGTTGCATCCGCTCGCTGACGATCGCTCGCAGCACCGTTTCACCGGCACGGCTCTGAATCCCGACCCAGTCGCCGTCCTTGATCCCGCGTTCCTCGGCATCGTGGGGATGGATCTCGAGCCGGTCCTCGTCGTGCCAATGCACGTTGTGCGTGCGCCGTGTCTGCGCGCCAACGTTGTATTGGGACAGGATGCGCCCCGTGGTCAGAATCAGCGGGTACTTCCGGTTGACCTTTTCGCTGGTCGGCACGTACTTCGTAATGATGAACTTGCCCTTGCCGCGCACGAAGGTGTCCACGTGCATGGTTGGCGTGCCCTCAGGGGCCTCGGCATTGCACGGCCACTGGATGCTGCCAAGTTCGTCGAGCTTCTTGTAGCTGACACCCGCGAACGTGGGCGTGAGGCGCGCAATCTCGTTCATGATCTCGGACGGATGGTTGTAGTGCATCGGATAACCGAGCGCGTTCGACAGCAGGATCGTTGCCTCCCAGTCCGAGTATCCGGCCTTCGGCGGCATCACCTTGCGCACGCGCGAGATCCGGCGCTCCGCGTTGGTGAACGTACCGTCCTTCTCCAGGAACGACGAACCCGGCAGGAACACGTGTGCGTACTTGGCGGTTTCGTTCAGGAAGATATCCTGCACGACGATGCACTCCATCGACGACAGCGCTTCGGCCACGTGCTGCGTATTCGGGTCGGACTGGACAATGTCCTCGCCCTGACAGTACAGGCCCCGGAACGATCCGGTAATCGCCGCTTCGAACATGTTCGGAATACGCAGACCGGGCTCGGGGTTGATCTCGACATTCCACGCGGCCTCGAAGCTGCCACGCACCGTCGAGTCCGACACATGACGATAGCCCGGCAGTTCATGCGGGAACGAGCCGATATCGCACGACCCCTGCACGTTGTTCTGGCCGCGCAGCGGATTGACGCCCACGCCTTCGCGACCGATGTTGCCGGTGGCCATGGCCAGATTGGCGATGCCCATCACCGTGGTCGAGCCCTGCGCATGCTCGGTCACGCCCAGACCGTAGTAGATCGCGGCGTTGCCGCCGGTGGCGTAGAGGCGGGCTGCGCCACGCAGTTGTTCGGCCGGCACACCGGTCTCCGCTTCGAGTGCCTCGGGCGAGTTCTCGGGCAGCGCGACGAAATCTCGCCATTGCTGGAACGCGCGGTCCTCGCAACGCTCGGCGATGAATTGCTCGGCCAGCAGCCCCTCCGTGACGATCACGTGCGCGATCGACGTCACCACCGCCACATTGGTACCGGGACGCAATTGCAGGTGATAGTCGGCGCGGATATGCGGCGATTCCACCAGGTCAATGCGGCGCGGGTCCACCACAATCAGCCGGGCCCCGGCGCGCAGCCGACGCTTCATGCGCGAGGCGAACACCGGGTGCCCATCGGTCGGATTGGCGCCGATGACCATGATCACGTCGGCCTTGGCCACCGAGCGGAACGTCTGCGTGCCAGCCGATTCGCCGATGGTCGTCTTCAGGCCGTAGCCGGTGGGCGAATGGCAGACACGCGCGCAGGTGTCGACGTTGTTGTTGCCGAACGCGGCTCGCACGAGCTTCTGCACCAGATAGCCTTCCTCGTTGGTGCAGCGCGACGAAACGATACCGCCAATCGAATCCTTGCCGTGCTCGGCCTGGATGCGCCGGAACTGCGACGCCGCGTATCCGATCGCCTCCTCCCACGACACTTCCTTCCACGGGTCGGTGATCCTGGCGCGAATCATCGGCTTCAGGATGCGGTCCTTGTGCGTGGCATAGCCCCACGCGAAGCGACCCTTCACGCAGGCATGACCCTCGTTGGCGGCGCCGTCCTTGTACGGCACCATCCGCACGACCTCGTTACCCTTCATCTCGGCCTTGAACGAGCAGCCCACGCCGCAGTACGCGCACGTGGTGATCTTGCTGTGGGACGCATGGCCTAGCTGGATCACCGACGTTTCCGTCAGCGTGGCGGTGGGACACGCCTGGACGCAGGCGCCACACGACACGCAGTCCGATTCCATGAACGGCTGGCTGGTGCCGGCCGCCACACGCGAATCAAAGCCCCGGCCGCTGATCGTCAGCGCGAACGTGCCTTGCGTCTCCTCGCAGGCACGCACGCAGCGATTGCAGACGATGCACTTGGACGGGTCATACGTGAAGTACGGATTCGATTCGTCCTTGGCCAGATGCGTGTGCGTGGCGATCGGCGGGGCAGTGCCGGCGCCATCGTTGTATCGCACTTCGCGCAGGCCCACCACGCCGGCCATGTCCTGCAACTCGCAGTTGCCGTTGGTCGGGCAGGTCAGGCAATCGAGCGGGTGATCGGAGATATAGAGCTCCATCACGCCACGGCGCAGATCGCCGAGCTTTTCGCTTTGCGTACGCACCTTCATACCCGTTTCAACGGGCGTGGTGCACGAAGCCGGGTAGCCGCGCCGGCCTTCGATCTCCACCAGGCACAGGCGGCACGATCCGAATGCCTTCAGCGAATCGGTGGCGCAGAGCTTCGGCACGCCCACGCCAGCCTCGGCGGCGGCGCGCATCACGGATGTGCCAGCTGGCACGGTGACGGATACCCCATCGATTTCCAGCGTAACCTGCGTTTCGGCGTCGCTGGCCGGGGTACCGTAGTCGAAATCGTCTCGAGCGTTCAAGGGATGTCTCCCGTCTTTCACTGCTGTGAGGTCGCGCGCTCCTGAGGAGTGCGTCGTGCTTTTTTTGATTGCCGTGCTCAGGCCGCGTTCAGGCTGCCTTCGCAGCCTTGCCCGACAGGCCGAAGTCTTCCGGAAACTCGTTCAGTGCAGACAGCACCGGGTACGGCGTCATGCTGCCCATCGCGCAAAGCGATCCGTTGACCATCGTGTCGCAAAGATCGCGCACCAGCGCCACGTGCTTCACGGACTGGTCGCCGGCGATGATGCGGTCCATCACCTCGACGCCGCGCGTGGACCCGATCCGGCATGGCGTGCACTTGCCGCACGACTCGATCGCGCAGAACTCCATTGCGTAGCGCGCCATCTTCGCCATGTCCACGGTCTCGTCGAACACCACGATGCCGCCGTGCCCCACTACCGCGCCGAACGCCGCGTACGCCTCGTAGTCGATCGGTGTGTCGAAGCGTGACTCGGGCAGGTAGGCGCCGAGCGGCCCGCCCACCTGCACCGCGCGGATTGCACGTCCGCTGCGCGTGCCGCCGCCATAGTCGAGCATCAGCTCGCGCAGCGTCACGCCGAACGCCTTCTCGACCAGACCACCCTGACGGATGTTGCCGGCCAACTGGAACGGCAGCGTGCCACGCGACCGGCCCATGCCGAAGTCCTGATAGAACTTCGCGCCGCGCGCGAGAATCACCGGCACGGTAGCCAGGGAGATCACATTGTTGATAACGGTAGGCTTGCCGAACAGCCCCTCCAGCGCCGGCAGTGGAGGCTTGGCGCGCACCACGCCGCGCTTGCCTTCCAGGCTTTCGAGCAGCGCGGTTTCCTCGCCGCAGACGTAGGCGCCGGCGCCCTTGCGCACTTCCAGCCGGAAGCGGCGGCCGCTGCCGCGAATGTCATTGCCAAGCCAGCCGGCACGCATGGCGATCTCGATCGCTGCCTCCGTCGCGGCAATCGCGTGCGGATACTCGGATCGCGTGTAGATGTAGCCCTGCTCCGCCCCGACGGCCAGACCCGCGATCACCATGCCCTCGATCAGCATGAACGGATCGTCCTCCATCACCATGCGGTCCGAGAATGTGCCCGAGTCGCCCTCGTCGGCATTGCAGACCACGTACTTGACGTCGGACCGGGCGCCGAGCACGGTCTTCCATTTGATGCCGGTCGGGAACGCCGCGCCGCCACGGCCGCGCAGGCCCGAATCGACGACCTCCTGCACGATCTCCGCGGGCGCCATCGACAGCGCGCGGGTCAGCCCGACGAAGCCCTCGTGCGCGATGTAGTCGTCAAGCGACAAGGGGTCGGTAATGCCGACGCGCATGAACGTCAGCCGCTCCTGCTTCTTCAGGAACGGAATCTCGTCAGTCGCGCCGTGGCCCAGCGCATGGCTGCCGCCGTGGAGGAATCCCGCGTCGAACAGCGCGGACACATCGTCCTCGGTGACCGGGCCATACGCCACCCGGCCCGCATCGGTCTGCACCTCGACGAGCGGTTCCAGCCAGAACATCCCGCGCGAGCCGTTGCGCACGATGCGCACATCCACGCCGCGCTTTTCCGCCTCGCGCGCGATGGCCTGCGCCACTTCATCGGCGCCCAGCGCCAATGCGGTGGAGTCGCGGGGTACGAAGATCGTCGTGCTCATGCCTGGGCCTCCTCGCGCTCGCGGACTGCGTCGATCAGCTTGTCGAATCGCTGCGCGTCGACGCGCCCATGCAAACGATCGCCGATCGTCATTGCCGGGCCGCAGGCGCACTGGCCGAGGCAGTAGACCGGCTCGAGCGTGAACTGGCCATCCGCGGTGGTCTCGTGGAAGTCGCACCCGAGGGTCTTGCGCGCATGGGCCGCAAGCGCGTCGGCGCCGACGGACTGGCAAGCCTCGGCGCGGCAGACCTGCACCACGGTACGGCCAGCCGGCCGCTCGCGGAAGTGGTGATAGAACGTGATCACGCCATGGACCTCGGCGCGCGACAGGTTGAGCGCGCGTGCGATGACCGGTACCGCATCGGCCGGAATGAAACCCTGGCTGTCCTGGATGTCGTGCAGGATCGGCAGCAGCGCGCCTGGCATATCGCGCCGGGCGGCCACGATGCGTGCGACGGCGTCGGCAACGCCCGCGGCGTCACCGCCGGTGGGGATGGTATCTGGCATGAACTGTGTCTCCGTACCGTTTTGCGGCACCCACCGATATCGGCTTTTTTCTACATATTTGGTGGTACCGAGGCTGGCTTTTTTGCCGCTTTGTGCGACTATAGGACCGTGGTTTGCCCCGTTCAATATGCTATTTTCCGCATATGCTCCGCATTTCGATCCACCCCCACCTGCAGATTCGTGACGACACGGCCCGGACACCGGCGCCAGCGCTCGACGTATCGCGACTCGTGGCGTTGCTCGGCCATATCGAAGCCACCGGCAATATCGCCCAGTCGGCGGAAGCGGTGTCGTTGTCATATCGCTACGCCTGGGGAATCCTGCGCGATGCGGAGACCCTGTTCGGCGGCGCGCTGATCGCCAAGACACGCGGGCGCGGATCGGTGCTGACGCCGCTGGCGCAGCAACTCGTCTGGGCCAGCAAGCGCATTGCCGCGCGGCTGTCGCCCACACTGGAAAGCCTGGCCTCGGAACTCGAGATCGAACTCAAGAAGCTGATGGCCGAGTCCGACCCGGCCGTGCGCATCCATGCCAGCCACGGATTCGCGGTGGCCGCGCTGCGCGATTTTCTCGATGAACAGAAGGTGCGGCACGACCTGAAGTACTGCGGCAGCCTGGAAGCCGCCGCCGCGCTGGCCGAAGGCGCCTGCGACATCGCCGGCTTCCACGTGCCGATCGGCGAGTTCGAGGAAGAGACACTGCGGCGATTCACGCGCCTGTTGCATCCGCAAACCCACTGCCTGATTCACCTGGCCACGCGCGCGCAGGGGTTGTTCGTGCGGCCGGGCAACCCGCTCAATGTGTTGACGCTGGAAGACCTGGTGCGCCCCGACGTGCGCTTCGTCAATCGCCAGATAGGCTCTGGCACCCGGTTGCTGCTGGACCTGATGCTCGCAAGGCGCGGCATCGACAGCAGCCGCATCGAAGGCTTCAACAACGGCGAGTTCACCCACGCCGCTGTGGCCGCATATATCGGCAGCGGCATGGCCGATGTGGGCTTCGGCGTGGAGACGGCCGCGCGCCGCTTCGGGCTGGAGTTCGTGCCGGTGCTCAAGGAGCGCTACTTCTTCGCCATCGAGACGAAGGCGCTGCAGAACCCGGCGCTGACGGGAGCGGTGAACGCGATGAAGAGCGGGAGTTTCCGGGAGCGCGTCAATGCGCTGCCCGGCTACGATGGCGAGATGACCGGACTGGTGCAGTCATTCGAGGAAGCGTTTCCGGGAATGCTGCCGTAGGCGCGTGGCGGGGAAGCCCCATCCACGCGCCTGACGCGCCTGACGCCCGAATCAATACACCACGACCGACAGCGCCGCACCCGCCGGCACGCGCACCTTGTCGCTGTACACGCCGTTGCTGTCGCTACGCGCAGCCGCGTAAGTGCCATAGCCCTGCAGGAAGATCGGGGCGATGGCCGGCAGTTTGCGCAGCGCCGCATACGCCGGCAGCGACGGATCGATCTGTGGCAGCACATACACGCCGTCCGTCCGGCCCGGGTAGCCAAAGCCGGCGGGCGCCGACGCAGCCGGCAGCGCGGCGGTCGTGGTCACCTTCCAGTTCAGCAGGGCCTGTTCAAACGTCCAGCCCGGTTGTGCCGCGCGAATCGCCTGATCGAGCACGGTCTTCGAACCCGTCGTGGCGCGCGTCAGCAGATCCTTGTAGAACGCCAGGCCAAGCTGGCGATTGAGGAAGCCGCCGAGGCTGCCGGACACCGAATAGCTTTCGCACGACGCGCCAAATCCCGTGAACTGCAGCACGTTGCAGTTATAGGCGCCATAGCGATAGAAGTCCGGCAGGCGCAGATCGCGGATGGGGTTGTACGTCGGGTCGATATCGTGACTCTGGAAGTCCTCCATCTGCATCGCCGTCATTTCCTCGAGCCAGGTGTCGTAGGCATATGCAGCTCCCATGCTGACCTGGCGACGATAGAAGTTCTGCATGTGCGTGCCTTCGTGCGCCATGACCGTCTTGACCGATTGCAGACCCGACACGCCGCCGAGAGACAGGGTCTCGCTGTCCAGGTAGAGCGAGATCGCCTCGTTGCTGTTCTGTGCGCTGCTCTTCAGGAAGTTGTGCATGCTCCAGAAGTAGCCGACCGTACCGAACGGCTGGCCGTCGCGATTGAAATTGAGAATGACGATGTCCAGCGGCTGACCGTCGGGCAACATGGTGCCGCCGTAGCTGTTTGGTCCCCAGACCGGGCCGCCGATATTGACGAGCTTGTCGTAGATGCCACCGCTGTTCGCGAACGCGGCGGCCAGACCGTCGACCATCGCCTGCGTGATGTTTCCGGCGGTGAACTCGGCGTCCTCGACCCAGAAGTTGACTCGCACATTGCCCGGGGCCGTCACCTGCGTGCGCAACGTGGCCGGACGCGTGGTCTTGTCGGTGTGATACCAGCTCTTCTGCGCCCCCACTGCCAGACCGACCGTCGCGGACAGCGGCGCGGACACTCCCATCGTGCTCAGCCGTGGCGCCGGCCCGTTCTGCAGGGTGTCCACCCAGCCCGCGCGGTTGTACTCGCCGATGGCGCGCTGTGTGGCTTCGGCGTCCGAGACCACGCTCAATGCCTGGGGCGATAGCATGTCCGCCGCCACACTCGACGAGACCGAGGCCGGCATGGCGACCAGCGTGTTCGACAGGTTGGTCAGCATCAGCGAGATCGACCGTCCGGCCACGCCGGAGATGGCGTACTGGACGTCCATGTCACTGCTACCCGGAGCGCGACCCCAGATTCCGGTGCCGATGCCCGCATAGCTGCTGGCGGAGGCTGCGCCGCAGCCGCTGCACGACTGGTCAAGGCCGGTGACCAGCAACGGCGCAGGCGCAGCGGGGGGTGTCGTGGTGGTGGTAGTGGTGGCGGTAGAGGGCGTGGCGGTGGGGCCAGACCCACCATCGCCACCGCCGCCACAGGCTGCCAGCGCCAGCACACTCATCGCTGCCAACCCAGCCCAGCCAGAAACTCGCGGAAAGGGTCGTACGCACGCGGACGCGCGAGCCAGGTTTTGACGCATCAAGGGGACTCCCGAGGAAAAGTAGACGGTCCCCAGTGATGCCGACGCGCCCTTGCGCGTCGTCCCCGGGGTCACCCTTGGATATCGACGCGCCCATGGCTGCGCTTGAGACCCGAATCACCCCGGTGCAGCGCAAGATTTGCGATAACGCAGGGTATCGGTCATCTCGGGAGCGCCGCGGCCGGGAGTCCGGGCGCGGCGTCCGGTGTTAGTAGATTTCCGGCACGATCATGTTGCCCGGCACGGGATGCCGCACGTAATCGGCATGACGCTCCCGCTCGGGCAGGAGGACGCTCTGCTGTTGCGGCTCCACGTACGGCATCTGCTGCAACAAGTGATGGATACAGTTCAGGCGCGCGCGCTTCTTGTCGACCGCCTGCACCACCCACCACGGCGCCTCGTCGATGTGCGTGCGCTCGAGCATCACTTCCTTGGCGCGCGTGTACTCTTCCCAGCGACGGCGTGACTCCAGATCCATCGGGCTCAGCTTCCACTGCTTGAGCGGATCGTGGATCCGGCTCAGGAAGCGCAGATGCTGCTCGTCGTCCGTGATCGAGAACCAGTACTTGATGACCTGGATACCAGAGCGCACGAGCATGCGCTCGAACTCAGGCACCGAGCGGAAGAACTCCTCATACTGCTCGTCGGTGCAGAAACCCATCACGCGCTCGACGCCCGCGCGGTTGTACCAGCTACGGTCGAACAGCACCATTTCGCCGGCAGCCGGCAGATGCGACACGTAACGCTGGAAATACCACTGCGTGCGCTCGCGATCGTTCGGCGCCGGCAGCGCGGCCACGCGGCAGACACGCGGATTGAGGCGTTGCGTGATCCGCTTGATCACACCACCCTTGCCCGCCGCATCGCGCCCTTCGAAAAGGATGACGACCTTGTGGCCGGTTTCCACCACCCAGCTCTGCAGCTTGACCAGTTCGCCCTGCAGGCGGAACAGTTCGCGGAAATAGCGATGGCGTTCGGCGCGCTCGATATCGTCGCCGTTGAGGTTGCTGTTGTCCCCCGGGCCACCAATATCGCCATCCAGCACACGCTGGACCAGTCCCGGGTCACGATCTTCGAGCTCGAGTTCGAGCTCTTCGTCATAGTAATCCGCCACTTCCTGGTGGATGCGGCGGATCAGCGCCTCGTCGTTGTAATCCATGGCTTTCCTCCATCACGTACGCCGGACTGACGTACGGCTGTGCGCCGGAAATCGTACGCTTTCAGTGTGGCACTTGCATGAATCGACTGCCAGCCTACTCGGCCTGCTTGCGGAATGCCCAGCGCCCGGCCAGCACCGTGAAGCTGGCCACCAGCACCACAAGCACCCAGAAGCCGTGCGGATGATCCGCCAGAGGAATCCCGCCCACGTTCATGCCGAAGAAGCCGGCCACGATGTTGATCGGCAGCGCCAGCACGGTAACCAGCGTCAGCGTGAACAGCGTGCGGTTGGTCTGTTCGTTGAGCTTGGCGGCGATCTCTTCCTGCAGCAGCTTGATCCGCTCCACCAGCGCGGCAAGGTCGTTCAGCACCAGCGAGAACTCTTCGGTCGACTCGCGCAGCTCGCGCAAATCGCCTTCGAGCAGCCACGCCGGCGGACGGTTCAGCAGACGGAACAGCGCGCCGGGCTCCGGCGCCAGCAGGCGCTGCAGTCGCACCAGGCCACGACGCATCGCGCCCAGGTCAGCGCGGTTCGAGTGCAGCCGCTGGGACAGCAACTGGTCCTCGATCTGGTCGACATTGATACCGGTCTCGCGCACGATCTGCACGAGCACGTCGGCCTGATCGCGCAGCAAGTGCACCACCAGATCCAGCGGCGAGCGAAATGGCTCGCCCCCGCGCACCGCGGCGCGCAGGCGGTCCACCGAGCGCAGTGGCCGTGCGCGGGCGGTCACCAGCAGCCGGTGATCGGCATGGGCCCACAGCGTGGAAATGTCAGTGGAGACCACGCCGAAGTTGTAGATCACATCGTTGACCACGGCCAGCAGCGCATCGTCCTGGCGCTCGATACGTGTCGAATGCGAGCCCTGCCGCAGCGCTTCGAAGAAGTCTTCTGGCAGGCCGAGCTGGCCTTTCATCCAGCGCTCGCAGGCGCTGTGGGACAGGTTGAAGTGAAGCCAGAGAAACGGCTGGTCGTGGCGTGCCGTGGTCGGCGCGGCATTGCCGTTCTGACGCAGCCAGGCCGCCGCGCCTGTCGAGTCGATCTCCCGCAAGGGCTGCCCCGGTTCGAACAAGAAACCGCTGACCAGACCGACCGGATCTGACCCGTAGCCCGACTCGACAATGCCCGATTGCATGAAGACTCCCGTGGATCGAAATAACTGTGTGACGCGCGACGTTAGCATGGCGCCGTGACGCCCCGGAACTACCTGGCCTTTCCGGCCGCCAGCTTCTTGTAGAACGCCGCGCGGCTGAGCCCGATGCGGGCGGCGGCCTCGGCTACGCGGCCTCCGCAGGCGTCCAGCGCCTGATGCAGGAAGGCCGCTTCGAACTGCGCCATCGCGTCGGCATAGGATTGCGCGGGCACCGTGGTCTGAACGCCGGGGACGTGGGCGATGGCCACGTCTGCTGCCACCTCCGGCGGCACGGGTGTCTCCGGAATCACTGTCGTCGGATGGGGTGCGGATTCTGGTGCCGATTGAGGGCCCGCATGGACGGCGGACGGCACGCGCCCCAGCCCAAGCAGTGGCGCCAGTGTCGCGGCGTCGATCGCATCCTCGTCGCACAGCATCACCACACGCTCCAGCACATTGCGCAGTTCGCGCACGTTGCCCGGCCAGCCGTACTCGCCGAGCAGCTTCAATGCGTCCGCGCCCAGCCCCATCGGCTGCCGGGCAGCCTTGATGCAGAGTTCCTCGATCATTGCGTAGGCCATCGGCACCAGATCGCCCAGTCGCTCCCGCAGCGGCGGCAGTTCGATGGTCAGCACGTTGAGCCGGTAATAGAGGTCCGGGCGGAACCTGCCTGCCGCCACCAGCCCCGGCAGGTCGGCGGACGTGGCAGCAATGATGCGCACGTCGGATCGCACGATCCGGTTGGAGCCAAGCGGCTCGAATTCGCGATCCTGGAGCGCGCGCAGCAACTTGCTCTGCAGCGCGAGCGGCATGTCGCCGATTTCATCGAGAAACAGCGTGCCGCCATCGGCCAGCTCGAACTTGCCAACGCGGCCCTTGCGGTCGACACCGGTATAGGCGCCCGGCGCGGCGCCAAAGAACTCCACTTCGAGCAACGTGTCGGGAATCGCCGAGACATTGACGGTCACGAGCGGCTTTTCGGCACGCGCCGAACCCGCGTGAATGCCGTGCGCCAGCAACTCCTTACCGGTGCCGGTCTCGCCGAGCAGCAGCACCGGCGATTCCACCTGGGCCGCCCGGCGCGCCTGACGCTTGACCTCCTGCGCCGCCCGGCTGGTGCCGACGAAGCTCGCGAAGGTGTACTTGGCGCGGCGCGCCTGATCCAGCGATCGCCGCGCGGCAGCCAGCTCGGCCTGCACCCGCGCGTAGTGGGCATAGATCGGCGTGAGGGCCTTGAGCTCGTCGAACAATGCGAAGCCCACACCGCCGATGGTCCGACCCTCGTCGTCCTTGATCGGCAGGCGCGTGACGATCATCGGCTCGCGCCCTGTCTCCAGGATGTCCAACAGGATCGGCTTGCCGGTTGTTACGACCTCGCGCATCAGGCTGTGCGGAATCACCTGCTCGCAATCGAGCCCGATCGCATCCTGCGGATTGCTGAAGCCAAAACGCGCCGCGTAGCGCTTGTTGATCCACACCACGCGCGCCTGGTCGTCCACGACGAAAGTCCCCTCGCTAAAATTCTCGAAGGTGCGGAAAAGCGACTCCATGGCCCGCCGTGCGACATCGTCGTAGTCGAGCAGCAGCGCGCCGCCCGGTTCGGCGATCTTGTGCATGTTCTCGTTTTTCGATTCTCGATTTGGAGACGCGCAGTGTCTCATATCGGAGACTCAAAGGTCTCCCGGGAGAACCCGACATCTCCATCGGGAGACATTCTCCATCAAACCGTCATATATATGACGTATAGATAACTTATCTACTGGGCATGGAACGTGCTGAACAAGCGGCCCCCAAAAGTTGCCCCTTGCGCCACATCCAGGGGGTATCCAATAACAAGTCTTCGGAGACCTCATGTCTTTCGTCATCGTGCTCGCCGCCCTGGCGTTCCTGATGTTCGCCGCCTATCGCGGCTACAGCGTCATCCTGTTCGCACCGATCGCCGCGCTAGGCGCAGTGCTGCTGACCGACCCGTCAGCCGTCGCTCCCGTATTTACCGGCATCTTCATGGAGAAGATGGTCGGCTTCGTGAAGCTCTACTTCCCGGTGTTCATGCTGGGCGCCGTGTTCGGCAAGGTCATCGAGCTTTCGGGCTTCTCCGAGTCGATCGTCGCCGCGGCGATCCGCTATATCGGCCGCTCGCGCGCCAATGCCGTGATCGTGGCGGTCTGCGCGCTGCTGACCTACGGTGGCGTGTCGCTGTTCGTGGTGGTGTTCGCGGTCTACCCGTTCGCCGCCGAACTCTATCGCCAGAGCAATATCCCGAAGCGCCTGATGCCGGGCGCCATCGCACTGGGCGCGTTCTCGTTCACGATGGATTCGCTGCCGGGCACGCCGCAGATCCAGAACATCATCCCGACCACGTTCTTCAAGACCACGTCGTGGGCCGCACCCGTGCTGGGCGTGGCGGGCTCGCTGTTCATCATCGTCGTTGGCCTGTCGTACCTGGAGTGGCGCCGTCGCGTGGCCGCCGCCAATGGCGAGGGCTACGGCACCAACCTGCTGAACGAACCGCAACGTGTAGAAGGCGGCAAGCTGCCGCCGCCGCTGCTGGCCATCCTGCCGCTGATCGTGGTGGGTGTATCCAACTTCTGGCTCACGCGCATGATTCCGCTCTGGTATGGCGAGGCCAACAGCGTGTCGCTGCCCGGCCTGGCCAAGCCGGTGGAAACCAAGATCGCCAGCGTGACCGCAATCTGGGCCGTGGAAGCCGCGCTGCTGCTCGGCATCGTAGTGGTGCTCGTGACGGCATTCGGCGCGGTGCGTTCGCGCTTTGCCGAAGGTACCAAGAGCGCCGTGTCCGGCGCGCTGCTGGCCTCGATGAACACCGCATCGGAATACGGCTTCGGCGGCGTGATCGCCGCGCTGCCTGGCTTCCTGGTGGTGAGCGATGCGCTGCGCAGCATTCCCAATCCGCTGGTCAATGCGGCGGTGTCGGTCAGCACGCTGGCGGGTATCACGGGGTCGGCGTCGGGCGGCATGAGCATCGCGCTGGCCGCCATGTCGGACGTCTTCATCCAGGGCGCGCACGCCGCCCAGATTCCGCTGGAAGTCCTGCACCGCGTGGTGTCGATGGCCAGCGGCGGCATGGACACGCTGCCGCATAACGGCGCGGTGATCACGCTGCTGGCGGTCACCGGCCTGACGCATCGCCAGTCGTATCGCGACATCTTCGCGATCACGATGATCAAGACGATGGCGGTGTTCTTCGTCATCTTCGTGTTCTACGCCACCGGTCTGGTCTAAGGAGCGGCAATGGTCAATCTACAAGGCAAGACCGCGCTGGTCACCGGCTCCACCAGCGGCATCGGACTGGGTATCGCCGAAGCGTTGGGCCGCGCTGGCGCGAACATCGTGCTGAACGGCTTCGGCGATGTCGACGCGGCGCTCGCCACAATCGCGGCGACTGGCGCGCAATCGGCCCATCATCCGGCGGACATGCGCAAGCCTGATGAGATCGAAGCGATGATCGCCATGGCACGGGAACGCTTTGGCACCGTGGACGTGCTGGTCAACAACGCAGGTATCCAGCATGTGGCGCAGGTGGAGGACTTTCCCGCGCAGAAGTGGGACGACATCCTGGCCATCAACCTGACGTCGAGCTTCCACACGACGCGGCACGTGATCCCCGCGATGCGGGCCCGTAACTGGGGTCGTATCGTCAATATCGCGTCGGTGCACGGGCTTGTCGGCTCGGCCGGCAAGTCCGCCTACGTGGCGGCCAAGCATGGTCTCGTCGGGCTGACCAAGGTCACCGCGCTGGAAACGGCCGGTACCGGCATCACCTGCAACGCGATCTGTCCCGGCTTCGTGCTGACGCCGCTGGTAGCGGCGCAAATCGATGCGATCGCGAAGCGAGACGGTATTTCGATGGAAGCGGCCCAGGCACGGCTGCTGTCGGACAAGCAGCCCTCCGGGCAGTTCGTCACGCCGGAGCAGTTGGGCAATCTGGTGCTGATGCTCTGTTCGCCGTTCGGCGATCAGGTGCGCGGCGCGGCCTGGGCCATGGACGGCGGCTGGACCGCGCAATAGCTGTAGCAGTCACGACACCGCGCGCCACGCCGCATCCGGCATGGCGCGCGGCAGATTGGCGGCGCCTTACAGCCCGCCTACCCCAGGGAATGTGATCACGCTTCGCGCCACGCTTCCCGACTGCATGGCGATGAACCCCTCATTGATATCCTCCAGCGAGATCCGCTGCGAAATCAGATCGTCGAGCAGCAGCTTGCCCTGCATGTACAACTCGACCAATCGAGGGATATCCAGACTCAGGCGGTTCGAACCCATGAACGAGCCCTGGATGCGCTTCTCTTTCAGGAAGTCGAGTGCGGGCAGTTCGATCCTCGCATCCGGACGGAACAGGCCGATCACCGTCGCAGTGCCACCGGGGGCCAGCATCGCATAGCACTGCTCGGCGGTCTGCTTCAGGCCGATGCATTCGAAAGCGAATTCGGCACCGCCGCCGGTCAGTTGCATCACCTGCGCGACCGGATCCCCATCGCCCGCATTGACAACGTCGGTCGCCCCGAACTTGCGAGCCAGTTCGAGCTTGGCAGGCAGCATGTCCACGGCGATCACACGCGACGCGCCGGCAATCACCGCGCCGTTGATCACGGACAGCCCGACACCGCCGCAGCCGACCACCACCACGGTGCTGCCCGGCGGCACCTTCGCGCTATGGAAGACCGCGCCAGTGCCGGTGATGACCGCGCAGCCGAGCAGCGCCGCGCGATCGAGCGGCATATCGTCGCGAATCTTCACCAGCGCGTTCTCGTGCACGAGGATCTCTTCGGCGAAACCGGAGAGATTGAACACCTGGCTGAGCGGATTCCCCGCCAGGCGCAGACGGTTGGCCTTGCCGGGCGGAAGCTTCACCTCCGGGTTCTGGCACAGCACCTGATGGCCCGACGCGCATACCGAGCAGTGGCCGCAATAGACCGACAGGCAGCCCACCACATGATCGCCCGCCTTCAGTCCGGATACCTGCGAGCCAACGGCCTCCACCACGCCCGACACCTCGTGCCCAAGCACGGCGGGCAGCGGTAGCGGATAGGTGCCCTGCATCATGTGAAGATCGCTATGGCACAACCCCACGGCCGCCGTTCGCACCCGCACCTCGCGCGGACCCGGTTCGGCAATGGCAACGTCATGGATCACGAGCGGCGCGCCTGCTTTTTCCATCACTGCGGCTTTCATCTTCTGTGTCTCCTTGGTTGAATCAACTTGCTTCACGGAGCCGGGACGTGCGGCGGCCCGGCCAGATAGCGTTGCAGCATCGCGGCAAGGCGAGGCTCGAGCGCCGCGTCCTCCATGCCGATGCCATGCGGCACTTCCAGCGCGATGCTCGTAAGGGTACTGACCACCAACCGGATCGCCATCCGGATCTCATCCTCGGCCCAATCGCGCCCTTCCGCGCGCAGATGGCCGGACAGGCAGGGCACCATGACATCGAGAATGCGCTGGTTGGCATCGCGAATAGGCCCCCATAACGGTCCACCGCTGGCGGCATGTCGCAGGTAGGCCGCGAACACACCGGCATATGAGCGGAAGGTGGCAACGTAGAACGCGATGATGCGTGCGCAGATGGCGTCAGCCGGTCCGTCATGCCAGACCGGATCTTGCGCCATTTGCACATCGAGCCCGGCCCGGAGTTCGGTCAGCATATCCTCGAGCACCAGCGCGCAAAAGGTCTCCTTGTCGCGAAAGCGTGTGTAGAACGCGCCCACCGACGTGGAGGCCGCCTGGGTCAGCTCGGCCAGCGAAAAACCGGTCAGGCTGCCGGATGCGTTGATCAACCCTCGCCCCGCCGTAAGCATGGCTCGCAGGGAGGCCTCGCTGCGCTCCTGGCGCGGCGCGCGCAAACCTTCCACGGTCTGCATCGGAATGGTCGGATTCATACGTCGTAGGTGATGATCAATGGACGATCATGACGCGGACGAGCCTGGCACGCCAGTATCCAACCAGCGGCGAGTTCGTCAGGGCTGAACACGTCGTTGTGCGCGTGGGCGACTTCGCCATCGAGGCATTTTGCCGCGCACGATCCGCAGTAGCCTTCCTCGCACGCGTATGGCACATCGAGCCCGGCCTCCAGCATGGCCTGCAGGAGCGACTGGCCGCCCTCCACCCGCACCGCATGCTGTTCGCCCTTCATCGTCACGCGCGCATCGCATGAGGTCATCGCTGCCGTGGCGGTAACCGCGGCGCTGGCGACCACGGGCGCAGCGTCGAAACGCTCCAGGTGCACACGCCCACCCGCCACGCCGGCTTCGCCCGCGGCCTGCTGAATCATGGCCATGAACGGCGCGGGACCGCAAAGATAAAGGTGGAAGTCCGCATTGCGCCGCAGCATTTGCCCGAGGGTCTGCGCGTCGGGGGTGCCGTGTTCGTCATCGTAGTGCCACCGGACCGCGAGCCGTTCCGGATGATCCGCCACCAGCCTGGCGATGGCCTGCCCAAAGATGACGCTCGTGGCATCACGATTCGCATAGAAGAGCGTGATGTGGCGCGTGGTGGTGGCTAGTGCGGAGCGAATCATCGACAGGACTGGCGTGATGCCACTACCCGCCGCGCAGAACACCAGCGGCGCCGCACCATCGTCACACACGAAGCGCCCGGTGGGCTCGCTCACTTCCAGCACGCTGCCGGGGCCCACGTTCGCGTGGAACCAGTTCGACACCCTGCCTCGCGCGACCCGCTTTACCGTCACCACCGGTAGCCCAAGGGACTCCGGCGCACTGGACAGCGAGTAGCTGCGCATCAGGGTTTCCCCGCCGACGTCCACCCGGAAGGTCAAATGCTGCCCCGCACGATATCGAAACGCGCCGCGCAGCGGCTCGGGTATCGCAAGCGCGAACGAACGTGCATCTTCGGTCTCCGCAACCACATCGGCAACGGTCAGGCGATGGAACTGCATCCGCGTCTCCTCGTTCTGCGGAACCTGTATCGGCTCCTTGCATTAATCAGAAACAGAATTATTCTTCTGTTTATAGTCGGAAGCCCCCGCAAGAACAAGGCCGATCTTCCCGGCTCCGGCGCAGCAGGTCACGATGATCGGCCAAACCCCAAGGCAAGCCAAAGGAGACGTCATGACATCGATGCACCGTTACACCCTGCCTGTGGACCAGACCGGCTGGTCCGTCGGCAGCCAGGTAGCGACAGAGTTCAACTGGGAATACGACAATGGGTCGTCCAAGCTGCTGCAGCTCTACGAGACGAGCAAGAAACAGCAGTGGAACGCGAGCGACCGGATCGACTGGTCCCAGGAACTGGACCCGGAGAACCCGCAGGAACTCGATGACCGCATGATCCCGATCTACGGCACCAAGCTGTGGGACAAGCTGGGCCACAACGACCGCATCGAGGTACGCCGCCACCAGCAGGCGCATTCGCTGTCGCAGTTCCTGCATGGTGAACAGGGCGCATTGATGGTCTCCGCGCGCATCGTGCAGATGGTGCCTGGCATGGATGCCAAGTTCTACGCAGCCACGCAGACGATGGACGAGGCCCGCCACGTCGAGGCATATTCGCGTCTGCTGCACGAGAAGGTCGGCCTGCTCTACCCCATCACGCCCGGCCTGAAGTCGCTGCTGGAAACCACGCTGACCGATTCGCGCTGGGACTTCTGCTACCTCGGGATGCAGGTGCTGGTGGAAGGGCTGGCGCTCGCCGCCTTCCAGCGCATTCGCGACTTCGCGAAGAACCCGCTGGCCGCTTCGATCAATGCCTATGTGATGCAGGACGAGTCGCGACATGTCGCCTTCGGCCGCACCGCGCTGCGCGGCTTCTATCCGCAACTGACGGAGGCCGAACAACGCGAACGCGAGGACTTCGTGATCGAAGCCTGCCATTTGATGCGCGAGCGCTTCGACCAGAAGGAAGTCTGGGGCCGGCTGGGCCTGCCCGAGGACGAATGCGCGCAGGCGGTACGCGATTCGGAAACCATGCGGCTGTTCCGCCAGCGCCTGTTCAGCCGGATCGTGCCGACGGTCAAGGACATCGGCCTGTGGAGCCAGCGCGTGCAGGACGCGTTTGCGGCCATGGGCGCGATCGAGTTCGCCAACGTCGACGTCGAGGCCCAGTTCGCCAACGATCACAAGGTGGCCGAGGAATTCGACGCGCGCCGCCATGTGATGGACACCATCAAGCAGGCCAGCGACAGCGCGCACTGAGTCCGTGCAAGTGAAAAAACCCGGCAAGTATTTGCCGGGTTTTTTTTCGTGCCAGAGATTCGCCGGCAAGCCGGCCTCTGCTCGTTAGCCTTGCAACCGTCGCAGCGAGCGCTCGGGATGCTGACCCAGCCAGCTCATCACGAATCCTGTCAGCATCACGGCGCCGCCCAGTGCAAAGCCAAGTTCGTATCCATGGGCAAGGTCGCCCGGATGCGCCTGCACGAACCATCCCATCGTGATCGGCGCGATGGCGCCCGCGCAGGTGGAAACCGCGACATTGAGCGCGACGATGGCGCTGCGCTGCGCGTCGGGCGTGATTTCGGCCAGGATCGCCGGGCCGAACGAGAACACCATGTTCGGCAGCGTGGCGGCAGCGGTGAGCAATACCAGCCGATAAGGCGTCGGCATCGGCACGAATGCAGGCACCAGCAGGCCCAGCCCGCCCACGCCGACGCAAACGGCGCCGAACAGCACGCGGGCCACGCGCGTGGATGCGCCACGCTGCAACATGCGCTGCGAGAGCCAGCTCAGCGTCATGCTGATGGGGATGCCCGCGGCAACCTGCAGGGCGAACACCTTGCCCGCGCTGATGCGATCGAAGCCGAGCGCCTGCTCCAGATATGAAGGAATCCAGGTCAGCACCAGCGCAAGGCTCCAGTACGCTGTGAAGCCGACGAAACAGGCCGACAGGATCGTGGGGTCGGTCAGCAGCTTGCGGTAAGGCACACGTCGCGGCAAGGCAGCGGCGCGCGGGGCCCCGTCATCGACGGCAGCCGAGCTCAGCGTGCCCTCGCGGCCGAAACAAAGCCAGCCCAGCCCCCACACCGCCGACGCAATCGCCAGCATGATGAAGTTGGTGCGCCATCCCCAGTTGTGCGAAACATAGGGCACGAGCAGGCCCGCCAGCAGCAGCCCAATGACCGCGCCCTGGTTGATCAGCGTCACCGGCAGATTGCGCTTGTCATGCGGGAACCACTTGAACAGCGCATGTGCCGAAACCGGAAAGCTCGGTCCCTCGCCAGCACCCAGCGCCACCCGCGAGGCCAGCAGCACCCATGACTTCGATGCGAAGGCGACCGGAAGCTGGACCACCGACCAGACGAACGCCATGCACAGCAGGATCCATCGCGAAGCCACCCGGTTGCCGATGAAGCCGACCACGACCGCTGACAGCGAGAACAGCCAGAAGAAGCTGCCGGCGATCACGCCGAAGCTCGTGGGCGTCAGATGAAAATCTTCCATGATCGGCACGGCCAGCATGCCCAGCACGACCTTGTCGAGGAAGTTGATGGCGGAGAAGGCAGTCAGCCAGATGGCGATGGTCCATGCCTTGCGTGGCTGGTAGACATTGGACGGGCCGCTTTCCTCAGCCTCTTGCGGCAACACATTGCCTCGTGACGATGTCAACGCTTCTGCCATATTCGTGGTCTCCTTGCGTGCTCGCGCGCGCACCGGGGGCGCGCCGGAAGGCATGTGCCATCCGACCGGATTCCGAACGGTAGTGCTATTTTTCGGTTCAGACAGCAGAGGGCAAATACTGATAGGGTTTCGCTCGAGAAACGCCTAACGCGAGACGCGCGATGGCCGGAGGCTAGCGCTTGCTGCGGCGAGGCGTCGCGGAGGCGACAGGCGCGACTGCCTCAGGCAATCCGAGATAGCGGACCATCATGCGATCCAGGTGGAGCGCCAGAGCATCGTCATCGAGATGCAGCGGCCCCGGATCGTTGAGCAGGATGTTGGCGAGCGTGCCCACCATGAACTGCAGCGCGGCGCGGACTTCGAACTCCGCTGTGTCCTTGGGCCGATCGCCCAGCTGCGCCGCGAGCGACGGCACGACCAGCCCGTAGATCCGCCGGTTGGCATCGCGCATCGGGTTGTCGCGCGCGTCACGCGCCGAGTAGTGCCGCAGGAATCCCCTGAACAAACCGCGATTCAGCCGAAACTGGCTGACGTAGCTGCCGATGATGCGCTCGACGATTGCCTGCGCGGGGCCCGTCTGCCAGACAGGCTGCTCGTCGATTGAGCGTTGCATGACGTCCTCCGCCTCGCGCAACGCCACTTCGAGCACATAGCCGAGAAAGGCCTCCTTGTCCTTGAAACGCCCATAGAACGCGCCAATTGACGTGCCCGCCCTGGCAACGGTCTCGTTCAGCGAAATGTCGTCGAGATTGCCGCGCTCCTCGGCCAGCGCGCGGCAGGCCGCCACCATCTTCTCCAGGCTCTTTTCGCTACGCGACTGCAACGGAGGACGTACCACCTCGTCGGCGCCTCGCTTGGCCGACCTGGCGCGGGATGCGGTAGCGGACCGGGTCGTGGGCTTGGTAGGCGTGGGCATGGCAGTGGGTGAAGACCGTTCGGGAACAGAGTGGATTATGCGGCAATTCACCCTGTACCAAACACGACGAACTGGCCGCCGTTCATCACCCTCGCCCCAAAAAAACAAGGCCCTCGCTAAGGAGGGCCTTGTTACTCAGCTTCGACTTGCCGAATTCGCTCAGGCGAAGTTCTTCGACGCGAAGTCCCAGCTCACGACGTTCCAGAATGCCTCGACGTACTTCGGACGGGCATTGCGGTAGTCGATGTAGTAGGCGTGTTCCCACACGTCGCAGGTCAGCAGCGGCTTGGCGTCGGTGGTCAGCGGGGTGGCGGCGTTGGAGGTCGACACCAGGTCCAGCGAGCCGTCGGCCTTCTTGACCAGCCAGGCCCAGCCCGAACCGAACGTGCCCACTGCCACCTTCGTGAATTCTTCCTTGAACTTGTCGAACGAACCCCACTTGGCGTTGATCGCGTCAGCCAGGGCGCCGGTCGGCTGGCCACCGCCGTTCGGCTTCATCGATTCCCAGTAGAACGTGTGGTTCCACACTTGGGCGGCGTTGTTGAAGATGCCGCCGGACGACTTCTTGACGATCTCTTCCAGCGATGCGCTCTCGAACTCGGTGCCCTTGATCAGGTTGTTCAGGTTCGTGACGTAGGTCTGGTGATGCTTGTCATGATGGAACTCCAGGGTCTCCTTGGAGATATGCGGAGCGAGGGCATCATGCGCGTACGGGAGAGAAGGGAGCTTGTGTTCCATTGTTCTGTCTCTGCGGTTTGTGGTGGGGAGAACTGCCGATTGTAGGTGACTTGCCAGACCCGCGCAAACGACGTCGGAAAGCCCCCTGCCCTCATGTTAGTTTCCCCGGCACAGGGCCGGGGGAGGTTGTCAGAAGCTCGCCAGCTTGGCCTGCACACCGGCGATTTCGATGTCGGCAACCCCGTCCGCCAGATGGGCTTCGACAATGCTGCCCGCACGCAACTCGACCGGCGACCGCAGGGCGCGGCCACGATTGTCAAGCAACACCGCATAGCCACGCTCAAGCGTTCGTTGGGGCGCCAGCAGTTCCAGCGCGCCCGACGCGCGCGCCAGGCGTGCCGTCTCGCGCTCATGCCGCCGTGCGGCCGCAGCCTCCATACGTGCCGCCAGGCGGCCCAGCTCCGCCTGCGCCGCACCAATGTCGGGCTTGCAGGCACGCCAGCGCATCGCCAGCACGTCCACGCGGTGGCGCTGTACGGCCACCGTATCGCGCAGTGCCGAGCGCATATGCCGGGCCAGATTGTCGACTTGGGCGCGACGCTCCTGCAACTGCGCCTGCGGGCTGCGCAACCTGCGTCCGAGCCATTCCAGATGCTGCGCGCGACGCTCGAGTTGCCGGTCCATTGCCTGCGCAAGCGCATCGCGTGCGCGGCGCGTGGCCTGGAGCAGATGCGCGCGGTCGGGGCTCACCAGTTCCGCCGCGCCGGTTGGCGTCGGCGCGCGCACGTCGGCCACGAAATCGGCGATCGTGAAATCGGTTTCGTGACCGACACCGGAGACTACGGGTACGGCACACCGCGCGATGGCATGCGCCACCACTTCCTCATTGAACGACCAGAGGTCTTCGATGCTGCCGCCGCCCCGGCAGAGGATCAGCACGTCGCACTCGCGCCTGGCGCTGGCCGCGTCGAGCATCGCGGCGATTTTTTCCGCGGCGCCTGCCCCCTGGACTGGCACCGGATAGACGATCACCGACACATGCGGAGCCCGGCGTTGCAACGTGGTCAACACGTCGCGCATCGCGGCGGCCTGCAGCGAGGTCACCACGCCGATCACACGCGGATGATCCGGAATGGGGCGTTTCCGCTCAGTGTCGAACAGACCTGCCTGCGCCAGCTTTTCCTTGAGGCGCAGGAACGCCTCGTAGAGATTCCCGAGCCCGGCACGACGCATGGCTTCGACGCCGAGCTGCAGCTCGCCACGCGCCTCGTACATCGACACCAGCGCGCGCACCTCGACAGCCTCCCCTTCGCGTGGCGAGAAGTCGACATGCTGATTGCGCCCGCGAAACATCACGCAACGAATCTGCGCGCGTGCGTCCTTGAGCGAGAAATACCAATGCCCACTGGCCGCCCGCGTGAAATTTGAGATCTCTCCCCGGACCCAGGCGAGTGGAAAGCTGCGTTCGAGCACTCCGGCGATGGCGTGATTCAGTTCACTGACCTGGATCACATCACGGGTGCGCGTGGGCGGCTGAGACGGCATCGCGCGCGGAAAGTTCTCGTTGTCTGGCATGGTTCGCAACCGCGCACGCGGCCTGGAATGGACATGTCCACAGCATACCGGCAATGTCAAGGGGCACCTCCCTCTTCACGCGCGCCTGGCCGCAATCCGCATGTTCTGGTGCAAGCCTTTGATTCTTATGATTTTTTGGACGGCGCAAAAAACAGGCAATGTAAGAGAAAACCTTACGCGTCAACGACTTACCGAAAGGCCCCTTGGCTTGTTCACAAAGTTATCCACAGAAGCTTTGGATAAATGATTTGTCAAGCGTCAATCCTGTGGATAATCGCGGCGATAGCGTCACGACTCAAGCTGCAGCAATGTCGGCCCCGCGAAATGTCCTCACCACGTCACGAGGGGCCGTGGCACCGCAAATGCTCATTTTTTAGGCAGTCAGTAGCAGGACCAATCGAATCAACGGTTTACGTTGCTTCTCCCGTGCTTATCCACAATGCGTCCACAGTACTGTCCTGAACAGATGTGGAAAGTGACGGGGTTACCGGATTGACTGCCGGACCGGAGCCACCCCCGAACTGCACAATTTTTAGGCAGACCTCGCTTCCCCCTTGTCGATCAAGGACTTAGCACGCTTTTCCGATAACTTTCCACAACCGATCCACAATCCTGTCCCGCGTCTGTGTGGAAAGTCGTCGCCACGCCCATCCAAAGCGGTCGGAAGCGGTCGGAACAGGTGCTGGCAACCGTTTCACCGAAGCCTGCCCAAAAAACAGGCAGACCACACGCCTTCCTTTGCGATCAATGGGTTAGCGTGCTTTTCCGCTTGCTTTCCACAATCGGTCCACAGTCCTGTCCCGCACAAATGTGGAAAGTCGCCGACGTGCGGCGATGCGCACGGCAGACACCACGTACTTGCGCGGCTTGCCCCGCGCCAAGTCGCGGGGTAGAGTGGCGCCTGCAATTTTTCGAGCATTGCCGCTGCGCGGGGCGCGTCCCGGCGCATCAAAGGCTGCCACGCATCAATCGTTCTGATTTCGGGTCTGTCGTTCGTTTGTAGAATTCGGGGGTCCACGTGTTTTCCATCATTCAAGCGGCCGGCTGGCCGATCTGGCCGTTGCTGCTCGCGTCGGTCATCGCACTGGCGCTGATCGTCGAGCGGTTCATTTCCCTGAAGCGCAGCAAGATCCTGCCGCCCAAGCTGTACGAGGAGGCGCTCTCCGCCGCCCAGCAGCGCAGGGCGACGCCCGAGGTTGTGAACACCCTTGAGCAGAACTCGCCGCTTGGCCGCGTGCTGGCCGCCGGCCTGCGCCACGTGGTGCTGCAACCGCAGACGTCGCGCGACGCCGCCAAGGACGTGGTCGAGGAAGCCGGCCGCGTGGTCGCGCACGAACTCGAGCGCTACCTGAACGCATTGGGCACGATCGCCTCGGTGGCCCCGCTGATGGGCCTGCTCGGCACAGTCATCGGCATGATCGAGATCTTCGGCAACCAGGGCGGCACCGGTGCCAATCCGGAGCAGCTCGCGCACGGGATCTCGGTGGCGCTCTACAACACCGCGTTCGGCCTGATCGTCGCCATCCCGGCGCTGATTTTCTGGCGCTATTTCCGCCGCCGCGTGGACGACTACGTGGCCGAGCTGGAATTCCGCGCGACCTCGTTCCTCGACGCCATCCTGCCCCAGCGGCGGGTGTAACGCCGCGGGAGCGCGCCATGCATTTCCGTTCCCGTCAGCGACGCGAGGAGCCGGAGATCAACCTGATCCCGCTCATCGACGTGTTGCTCGTGATCCTCATCTTCCTGATGATCACGACCACGTATTCGCGCTTCACCGAACTTCAGATCCAGTTGCCGACGGCCGATGCCGAGCGGGCGCAGCAGCGCCCGACCGAGATCGTCGTGTCCGTTTCGGCGCGCGGGGTCTATTCCGTCAACAAGCAGGTGCTGGAGCAGAAGGATGTCACCAGCCTCGCCGACCAGTTGCGTAGCGCAGCCGGTCCGGCCAGCAACGGGCAACCGCCGGTGGTCATCGTCAACGCCGATGCCCAGGCCACGCACCAGGCCGTGATCAATGTGATGGAGGCCGCGCGCCTTGCGGGTCTGTCGCGGCTGACGTTCGCCACCCAGAGCAGTCAGCAGCGATAAGACGCTGGACGCCCGCAGTCCCGGCGCGGCGAACGGCAGGCTTGCGACAAGCGTCGGGCAATGCCCATAATGTCTGCATTCGCCCGGCGCCACCCTAGCGGTGGCGCCGCCCGCTCCCGTCCCCGATCTTCATGGCCGCTCCCCAACACACCCTCGCCGACTTCGTCACCGACCAGTGGCAGCGCCGTAGCTGGTTTGCCTGGCTCATGTGGCCGCTGTCGCTGCTGTTCGGCCTGATCGCGCGCATTCGCCGGTACGGCTATCAACAGGGATGGTTCAAGTCGACCCGTCTGCCGATGCCGGTCATCGTGGTTGGCAACGTGACCGTGGGCGGCACCGGCAAGACCCCGGCCGTGATCGCGCTGGCGCATGCGCTGGCGGAAGCCGGCCTGCGCCCGGGCGTGGTTTCGCGTGGCTACGGCGTGAAGCTGAACCACCCGCGCCGCGTCAAGCCGACCTCGAAGGCCGCCGACGTCGGCGACGAGCCGCTGCTGATCGCACGCGCCGCGGACGTCCCGGTGTGGGTCTTCCCGGACCGCGCCCTGTGCGCGCAGGCCATGCTCGTCTCGCATCCCGGCGTCAACGTACTACTGCTCGATGATGGCCTGCAGCACTACAAGCTCCAGCGGGACTTCGAGATCGTGATGTTCGACACGCGCATGGGCGGCAACGGCATGATGCTGCCGGCCGGCCCGCTACGCGAACCGCTGACCCGGCCACGCGACGCCACGCTGATCAACGATCCGAATTTCCGCGCCACACCCGACAAACCCGACGTCTACGGCATGCGACTGGAGCTCGACGAGGCCTGGCAGCTCAACGATCCGACGATGTCGCGCGACGTGTCCAAGTTCGCGGACAAGCGGGTGCTGGCGGCAGCCGGCATCGGCCACCCGGAACGCTTCTTCGCCAGCCTGCGTCAGGCGGGGCTCTCCCCCGCCACGATGCCGCTGCCGGACCATTACGATTTCGTGCAGGACCCGTTCGCGGACAATCCTGCCGCGCTCGAAGCCGACGTGATCCTGATCACCGAGAAGGATGCCGTAAAATGCGAGCGCTTCGACGACCCGCGAATCTGGGTCGTCCCCACCACGCCCGTGATTGACGCGGGCCTGATCGACAAAATCCGCCGCGTCGTGCAGGCGCGCAACCCGGCCATCGCCACACCCGTCACCGTGGGGCAATCCACCGCCACCGGGATGGCCGACGGTCTCGACAAGGAACACCAAGATGGACAACCGGCTGCTTGAAATCCTCGTTTGCCCGCTGTGCAAGGGCAAACTGGAATACGATCGCGCCGCCCAGGAACTGATCTGCCACGCCGACAAGCTGGCCTACCCGATCCGTGACGGCATTCCGGTCATGCTGGCGGACGAAGCGCGCCAGACCGTGCCGGGCCGTGTGGTACCGGTGGAGCCCTCGGCGCCGGCCGGCAATTGATGGGTAAAGGTCGCACGATGAGCATCCCGACCTTTACCGTTGTCATCCCCGCCCGCCTCGCCTCCACGCGGCTGCCGAACAAGCCGCTGGCCGATATTGGCGGCCATCCGATGATCGTGCGCGTGGCTGAACGCGCCCACGCGTCGTCGGCCCAGCGCACCGTGGTGGCGACAGACTCCCAGGAGGTCGCGCAGGCCTGCGCCGCGCATGGTGTCGAAGCCGTGCTCACGCGTGCCGACCATCAGTCCGGCACCGACCGGCTGTCGGAAGTGGCGGCACAGCTCGGGCTGGCCGATGACGCAATCGTCGTCAACGTACAGGGCGACGAGCCGCTGATCGAGCCGACGCTGATCGACGAAGTCGCGCTGCATCTGGCGGCTCACCCTGACTGCGCGATCGCCACGGCAGCGCACCCGCTAAACGACGTGGCCGAAGTATTCAACCCGAACGTGGTGAAAGTGGTCTGCGACAATGCGGGCCGCGCGCTCTATTTCTCGCGCGCGCCGATTCCGTGGGCACGCGATGCCTGGTCTGCCGTGCCGGCCCAGCCCGCTGCCACCGCGCAAGTCCCGCTGCCGGCCATGCCGGTGCTGCGTCACATCGGCATCTATGCCTATCGCGCGGGCTTCCTGCGCCGCTTCCCGACGCTGGCGGTCGCGCCGCTCGAACAGACCGAAGCGCTCGAGCAACTGCGCGCCATGTGGCATGGCGAGCGGATCGGTGTGATGGTGACGGCGGCTGCACCGGCGCCGGGCGTGGACACGCCGGCGGACCTGGAACGCGTGCGCGCGCTATGGGCGCAAGGCATGGCTCAGGAAGGGCCGTGACAACATTCGCCCGCTGAAGTTCACACTGCTGCAACGTCGGCGGGGGCCGAATCCGTACGGCCCATGGCATAATGCTTGCCGAAACAGAGTCCGTGAGGCGCGTTCGCCGCACCTCGCAAAGACTCGGTGGGGAGATAGAGATCGAGCCCGACCGGATGCGCGCGTGCCCGCTGGCACCTGCTGCGCGCCCGGCGCGTCGAGCATGACCTGACTCCGGCACATGGCTCGACTCGCACAGTCTGGCCTGACCGCGTAAGTCCTGCGTCAAGTTGCGGCGGTACCCTCCTTCCATCCCTCCCGCCAGACCGAATTCAAATACCTTGAGGACCCGTAAATGCGTTTGATCCTGTTGGGCGCACCTGGCGCCGGCAAAGGCACGCAAGCCAAGTTCATCTGCGAGAAGTTCGGCATTCCGCAAATCTCCACGGGCGACATGCTGCGCGCCGCGGTGAAGGCGGGCACGCCGCTGGGCATCGAAGCCAAGAAGGTGATGGACGCGGGCGGACTGGTGTCGGATGACATCATTATCGGCCTGGTGAAAGACCGTCTTAAGCAGCCTGATTGCGAAAAGGGCTACCTGTTCGACGGTTTCCCGCGCACGATTCCGCAGGCCGAGGCAATGAAGGAAGCCGGCGTGGCGATCGACTACGTGCTGGAAATCGACGTGCCGTTCGACGCCATCATCGAGCGCATGAGCGGCCGCCGCGTCCACGTGGCGTCGGGCCGGACCTACCACGTCAAGTTCAACCCGCCGAAGGCCGACATGGTCGACGACGAAACGGGCGAAGCACTGATCCAGCGCGACGACGACAAGGAAGAGACGGTGCGCAAGCGCCTGGACGTGTACTCGCAGCAAACCCGTCCGCTGGTCGACTACTACTCGAGCTGGGCCGCCAACGGCGATGCCTCGGCGAAGGTATCGCCGCCGAAGTACCGCAAGATCGCGGGTCTTGGCGAAGTCGACAAGATCACGGCAAGCGTGTTCGACGCGTTGAAGTAAGTCGCGAAGCGCTTCCAGCATCAAAAAGAAGCGGCCCTGGGCAACCGGGCCGCTTCTTTATTTGCCGATCGGTTCGCGCGGTTCGTACAATAGCCTCCAATTGACGTTAACGTAAACGGCATCTACAACGAGGAGACAGACGCATGGACATTCAGGGCAACGTATTCATCGTCACAGGCGGCGCATCGGGGCTCGGCGCGGGCACGGCGCGCATGCTGGCGGCTGCGGGCGGCAAGGTCGTGATTGCCGACCTCAACGAAGCCGCGGGCACGGCGCTGGCCACGGAGCTCGGCGGGCAGTTCGTCAAATGCGACGTGGCGTCGGAAGCCGACGGTCAGGCGGCCGTGGATGCCGCGCGGAAGCTTGGCCGGCTCTCGGGGCTGGTCAACTGCGCGGGTATCGCGGTGGCCGCCAAGACGGTCGGCAAGAACGGACCGCATCCGCTCGATGCGTTCGAGAAGACCATCCGCGTCAACCTGATCGGCACTTTCAACATGATTCGCCTCGCCGCCGCGGAGATGGTGCAGAACACTCCCGATGCCGAAGGCGAACGCGGCGTGATCATCAATACGGCCTCGGTGGCCGCGTTCGATGGCCAGATCGGCCAGGCTGCGTATGCGGCATCGAAGGGCGGCGTGGTAGGCATGACGCTTGCCATCGCGCGCGATCTTTCCCGCGACGGCGTGCGCTGCCTGACCATCGCCCCGGGGTTGTTCGAAACACCGATGCTGCTCGGGATGCCGCCGGAGGTGCAGGAGGCGCTAGGCAAGATGGTGCCGTTCCCGCCGCGCCTGGGCCGCCCCGCAGAGTACGCCAAGCTGGTCCAGTCGATCATTGGCAATACGATGTTGAATGGCGAAGTGATCCGCCTGGATGGCGCGATCCGCATGCAGCCGAAGTAAGCCCGCGCGTCGCGCGATGCAGGGCGAATCGCGGCAAATCGCGCCGAATCAGGGTGATTCCGGCAACAGCATCACCAGCATCATCCCCGGTGCAGCCGGGGGTACCAGCGTGAGCTGTTCGAAATAGACCAGGCCGCGCGTCGGGTGATGAAACCCGCGCCGGCCGCCTTGCCGCTCGTCGACGTCCTGCGAACGCCAGGCCGCCGCGAACGCGGGGCTGTCTTCCATGAGCCGCTCGATCAGTGCGCGTGTCGGCGGATCTTCGGCATGACGCAAGCTGTGAACGCGAAACTCGGCCACGAGCCGTGCGGCGCGGTGCGGCCAGTCTTCCACCAACGCCTGCAACGCCGTCGGCAGGAACATCGCTCGCAGCAGGTTCCGCTCCCCGGATGCCGCATCGAGCCAGCCGACGAACAGGTCGGCGGCCGCGCCATTCCATGCCCGGGCGGTCCATTGGCGATCCAGCAGATAGGCAGGCCCCGAGATTGCCTGAACGCTCGCAAGCAGTGCGGCGGGCACGGCGGGCTCGGCATCCTGGCGCGGTTCGGGCTTGCCGGCCAGCGCGAACAGATAGGCGCGTTCGGCGCGAGACAGTCGCAGGGCCTCGGCCAGACTGCCCAGCGCGCGCACGGACATCGCTACCGGTCTCCCCTGCTCCAGCCACGTGATCCATGTGGCACTCAAACCCGAAAGCTGCGCGACTTCCTCGCGCCGCAATCCCGGTGTGCGCCGCCTGCGGCCCGGCGGCAGGCCGACGTCGCCCGGCGTCAGCCGCTCTCGGTGGGTGCGCAGAAATGCGCCGAGTTCGGCTTCGCGACTGACTTGAGTGAGTTCGTTGGACATGGCTGGTGGTGCTTATACCAGGATAAATCTGTGACTTGTACCGGGAAAACAGCACATCTACAGTACGTGAACCCCCGGGCCCGGGCAATCCCCATCGCCAATCCGACAAGAATCGAGGCACCCCATGCAACAACAGGAACTCGTCGCCGCCCAGTTCGGCGCCACCGCCAATGCCTACCTGACCAGTGCCGTCCATGCTCAAGGCGCCGATCTCGAACAACTCAAGCAAGCGCTGGCTCACCTGAAGCCCGTGGCGCATAGCCGCGTGCTCGACCTGGGCTGCGGCGCAGGCCACGCAAGCTTTGCTGCTGCAACGGTTGCCAACGAAGTGGTGGCTTACGACCTGTCGGCGGAAATGCTCGACGTCGTGGCAGGCGCGGCACGCGATCGCGGCCTGGGCAACGTCAAGACGC
This sequence comes from Cupriavidus sp. SHE, assembly GCF_000812445.1. Taxonomy (NCBI): domain Bacteria; kingdom Pseudomonadati; phylum Pseudomonadota; class Betaproteobacteria; order Burkholderiales; family Burkholderiaceae; genus Cupriavidus; species Cupriavidus sp. SHE. Next base: position 124,132 of record NZ_JWMB01000018.1, read on the forward strand.
AGCAGGGTGCCGCCGAGCAACTGCCGTTCGACGACGCCAGCTTCTGCGCCGTGGTCTCGCGCATGAGCGCCCACCACTGGCGCGATGTCCCCGCCGCGCTGCGTGAAATCCGGCGCGTGCTGAAGCCGAACGGCAAGGTAGTGCTGATCGACATCGTCGGCGCCGAGGACCCGCTTTGCGATACATGGCTGCAATCCGTGGAATTGCTGCGCGACCCATCGCACATCCGCGACTACACGCCGACCGTGTGGACGCAAATGTTCGAGGCAGCCGGATTCCAGGTAGAGGTGCCGCCGGTCTGGCGCATCGACATCGAATTCAGCAGCTGGGTGGCGCGGATGCGCACGCCAGAAGTTGCGGCAGCCGCGATCCGCCACCTGTGGGAAAAGGCGCCAGCCGAAGTTCGTGATCGCTATCGCGTGCAGCCCGACGGCAGCTTTGCGCTGGAAGCGGCAATGGTGACCGCCTCTCCCCGCGCGTAACAGCCCTCCCCTCAGTCCTCCCCTCGACTATCGCAGTCAGCCGATCGCGGTTTCGGCCGGGATCGGCATAGTCTGGACCATGTTCCAGACCGCAGCCGCCGCCGGTGACAGCGACCGGTCCTCGCGACGGACCATGACGATGCTGCGTTCCTCGCGCGGCGTCAGCGGCTTCGAGACCAGCGGGGACGCCTCGGGCAATGGCAACGAGAAGGACGGCAGGACCGACGCCCCGATCCCCGCCTCCACCATGCCGAATACGCTGGCGGAGTGCCCGAGTTCCTGCACCACCTGCGGCACCGCGCCATGACGGGCAAAGATCCGATCGATCAACGGCCGGCTGCCGGAAGCAAAATCGAGCAGCACCAGGCGCTCGCCGTGCAACGCGGTCCAGGGCACCGAATCCGCCGCGGCCAGTGGATGGTCGCGCCGGCATACGAAACAGAACGGATCGGTGGCGAGCGGCGCGATGGTCAGCCCCTCACGCGCCATCGGATCGATCAACACCCCGAAATCGACCGCGCCGGCACGGATCTGCTCGAGGCCGTCCGCCTGGACGTTGTCGCGCACGAACAACCGGATATCGGGATACTGGCTCGCGCAGGCCGCCACATACATTGGCATCAGTCGCGCCGAGATCGTCGGGGCACTGGCTATCACAACCCGGCCACGATAGCGTTCCCCAGACTGCCGTGTCTCTTCCAGGGTGTCGTCAAGTTGGCCCAGCAGCCGCTCCAGCGCCGGTACCAGTGCCGTTCCAGCCTCGGTCAGCACGACTTCCCGCGTCGTGCGATCCAGCAGGCGTACGCCAAGTGCCTCTTCAAGCTCGGCAACACCCCGACTGACCGCCGGCTGCGTCAGCCCGACGGCATCCGCTGCCCGGCTGAAACTGCCATGTCCCGCCACCGCCAGAAAGACCCGCAACTGCCGCAGTGTGTAATTCATGCAACGTTGAAATGAATGGATGAAATAAATGAATTTGCATTCTAGACAGGACGAGGGTCCAATACCAAGCAGAAACCCTTACGCACTATCCCTATCAATGTCCGCCATTCTCGCCCCCTTCAAAAAGATCTACGACCTGATCGACGGGTTCGTGCTGATCATGCTGACCGCCATCGGCATCGCGCTGATTGCCCCTGAAATCGGAACCGGTGACGGCCCGCTGCGCCTTGGCGTGGTCACCAATCTCGGTGTCGCCCTGGTGTTTTTCCTGCACGGCGCCGCATTGTCGCGTGACAAGCTCGTGGCGGGTGCCAAGCATTGGCGTCTGCATGTGTTCGTGCAGTCTTTCACGTATATCGTGTTCCCGATCGTCGGCGTGCTGCTGATGCTGTCGCTGCGCAACACGCTGCCGCCCGAGTTGCTGCTGGGCGTGTTCTATCTGTGCGCACTGCCGTCCACGGTGTCGTCGTCGGTGGCGATGACATCGATGGCACGTGGCAACGTGCCCGGCGCCATCTTCAACGCCACGATCTCGGGCCTGATCGGCATGGCGCTGACCCCGCTGCTGATGGGTCTGGTGATCAGCGCCAGCGGCGCGTCGATGCCGCTGGGTCGCGCGCTGATGGGCGTGGCGCTGCAACTGCTGCTGCCGTTCGCGCTGGGTCAGGCCGCGCGTCCGTTGATCGGCAACTGGCTGGCCAAGAAGAAGCAGATCACCAACAAGATCGACCGTGGCGTGATCGTGCTGATCGTCTACTCGTCGTTCTGCGACGCTACCGCCGCCGGCCTCTGGCATCAGTACCACTGGCAGACCATCGGCGCAGTGATGGGTATCGCAGCCGTCCTGCTATTCGTGATTCTGGGCACCACCACGTTCACGGCACGTCGCCTGGGCTTTTCGGTGGAAGATGAAATCACGGCCGTGTTCTGCGGCTCGAAGAAGAGCCTTGCCAACGGTATCCCGATGGCCAAGATCCTGTTCGCCGGTCATCCGGCCCTGGGCCTGCTGGTGCTGCCGCTGATGGTCTATCACCAGCTCCAACTGATTGTCTGCTCGGTCATCGCCGCGCGGTACGCAAACCGCGATGACGTGGAAACGCGTGAGGCGGTGCGTGCCTGAGACATGCCTGAGGCAGGCTTGTCGATCAAAAGAAAACGGCGCCCCAGGCGCCGTTTTCTTTTGCATGGTGAAGGGTGGCCCGCTGTCGCATTGGCCACCGTCGACCATCACACCGATGGATTCTTCGACAGCGGCGGATTGCGCGCGAAGTACGCCTTGATGCCTCGCAGGATGGCGTTGGCCAGTTGCTCCTGATGGCTGTCGTCGTTGAGCTTGCGCTCTTCCTCGGGATTGCTGATGAACGCGGTCTCGATCAGGATCGACGGAATATCCGGCGCCTTGAGCACCGCGAATCCCGCCTGCTCCACGCTGCCCTTGTGCAGCTTGTTGATCCCACCGATCTCCTGCAGCACGGACCTGCCTACCTGCATGCTGTCGTTGATCTGCGCCGTTGTGGACAAGTCCAGCAGCACGCGCGCCACCTGGGCATCCTTGTTGCCCATATTGGCACCGCCGATCAGATCGGCATTGTTTTCCTTGTTGGCCAGCCAGCGCGCGGCCGAGCTTGACGCGCCGCGTTCGGACAACGCAAACACCGATGCCCCACGCGCCTCGGGCGACAGGAAAGCGTCGGCGTGAATCGACACGAAGAGATCCGCCTGCACGCGGCGGGCCTTTTGCACGCGCACGTTGAGCGGCACGAAGAAGTCCGAATCGCGCGTCATCATCGCGCGCATATTGGGCTGCGCGTCGATCTTCGCGCGCAGGCGCGTGGCGATCTGCAGCACCACATCCTTCTCGCGCGATCCCGCGGCACCGATCGCTCCCGGGTCTTCACCCCCATGTCCGGGATCGATGGCCACGGTCAGCAGGCGGCGCATCTTGAATTCGCTCGGTGGCGGCAGATTGGTCCGCGCTGTCGGCGGCGGCGCCACGGGTGCGGGGGACGGCAGGGGGGGCCTGGGCTTCACGCCGGCCAACGCAGGAGGCGGAGCGGTAGTCGGCGACGGAAGCTGGTCCCGATCCTCGAACTTGCGCACGATCGCGCCGATTGCGTCCTCTTCCGCGCCAGCGGGCGCGCCGGACACACCATCGGTACCGGCAGGCGGCGGCGCGGCGGCGAATCGCCGCTGCTTGTCCTCGGTATCACGCACGAGCTTCCAGAGCGGGTCGGGCGGATTGACCGGATACAGGTCGAATACGAGACGATTGCGGTAGTCGCTGATCGGCGCAAGCGTGAACACCTGCGGCGAGACGTCTTCCTTGAGGTCGAACACCATCCGCACCACGCGCGGGCGGTTCTGTCCCACGCGCACGGACTGAATATAGGGATCGTTCGGCGTGATCTTCGCCACGAGTTCGCGCAGCGTCGGCGACAGGTCGAGCCCGTCGATGTCGACCACGAGGCGGTCCGGGTTGCGGATCATCTGGTGCACGGCCACCAGGCGCTCGTCGGACTCAATGGTCACCCGCGTGTAATCCTCGGCCGGCCACACGCGCACCGCGACAATGCCGGCGCCAAAGGCGATCTGCGGCCCGGCGATGGTCAATACGACCGTACCGGCACTGACTTTCAGCGCCTGCGCCATCCATTTGCGGCGGGCCTTCAGCAGTCCGTCGGGTCCATCGGGTCGGTCGGTTGCGAGTCGCTTGATCAGCATGCGTTCAGCAGGGTAAGTCCAGTGGGAGTATAGGCGCGCAGCGTTGCCATGCGGCGATCCGCGCCCGCATCGGCCCCGTTATCGGCCCAATGTGAGACACGATTGTCCGATTGGAGCAACACATGGAGGTCAGGTTCCCCCAGCAGGCGTCCCGCCTTTTCCGGCCACTCCACGAGATTGAGCGCCGGTTCGGCAAAACAGTCGCGAAATCCTGCGTCGATCCACTCCTCGGGGTCGGCGAAGCGATAGAGATCGAAGTGGTAGACCGTCAGCGGCGATCCATCGGCACGCAGCACTTCATAAGGTTCGCACAGCGTGTAGGTGGGACTACGCACCTTGCCGGCGTGTCCGAGCGCGCGCAGCACGGCACGCGTCAGCGTGGTCTTGCCCGCGCCAAGGTCTCCGGACAACTGCAGATGGATCGTGCGCGGCGGCATCGCGCGCGCGGCGGTGGCCAGCGCCGCGCCAAACCGTTCGGTGGCGGCTTCGTCCGGTAGCGGCAGAATGCGTTCTTCGAGCAGGGGCATTGCGTACAATTCAGGAATGATCGACCGAGCAGTTCCCGCCTCCTCCCCCGCGAAAGACCCCGTTCCGGTGCCGTCCACGTTGTCCCCGCAAGCTGCCAGGGACTCTCTGGCGTCGCTGGTGGCACAAATTCGTGCCTGGGGGGGTGAGCTCGGATTCGATGCGATCCGCATCGCCGATGTCGATCTTCGGCACGCCGAAGCGGGCCTGTTGGCGTGGTTGCAGGCGGGCTACCACGGCGACATGGATTATATGGCCAACCACGGCACAAAGCGCGCCCGCCCGGCCGAACTGGTGCCCGGCACCGTGCGCGCCATCGTCGCGCGCATGCCCTATCTGCCCATGCAGCGTGACGACGGCTGGCGCCGGCACGAACTCGCCCGCCTCGACGACCCCTCGACCGCCGTGATCTCGCTTTACGCGCGTGGCCGCGACTATCACAAGGTACTCCGCAACCGGCTGCAGCAGCTGGCGGCCCGTATCGAGACCGCGATCGGCGCGTTTGGCTACCGCGTCTTCACCGATTCGGCCCCGGTCATGGAAGTGGCGCTAGCCAGCCAGGGTGGCCTGGGCTGGCGCGGCAAGCACACGCTGCTGCTCGACCGCGATGGTGGTTCGATGTTCTTTCTCGGCGAGATCCTCGTCGATATCCCGTTGCCCGCCGATTCGGCCGAGGCCCCGCACTGTGGCAACTGCCGCCGCTGCATCGACATCTGCCCGACCCAGGCCATCGTGGAGCCCTATCTGGTGGATGCGCGGCGTTGCATTTCCTATCTGACGATCGAACACAAGGGCGCGATCCCCGAAGACCTGCGCGCGCCGATGGGCAATCGCGTCTACGGTTGCGACGATTGCCAACTGACATGCCCGTGGAACAAGTTCGCACATCGCGCCACGTTGCCGGACTTCGACGTGCGCAATGGCTTCGACGCGCCCGACATGGCAACACTATTCGGTTGGAGCGAAGCAGAATTCAACCAGCGGCTCGAAGGCAGCCCGATCCGGCGGATCGGTCATGAACGCTGGCTGCGCAACCTGGCCGTAGGCCTCGGCAACAGCCTGCGCGCCGCGGCAGTGAACGATCCGGCGCTGGCCGACCGCATCCGCGCATCACTCCGCGCACGGCTCGATGCGGCCACGCCACTGGTGCGCGAGCATATCGAATGGGCGCTCGCGCAGGACCGGGCCCCTGAGCGCGGCTAGGCGGCTCGGCGGCTAGGCCGCTAGCTCACCAGCGACAGCCACACCGGCGTGGTCACGATCGCCACGACAGTCATCGCGGAAATCGTCGCCGCCACCATCGGGCCATTGCCGCCCATGCGCACGGCCAGGATGTACGAACTCGATGCCGTGGGCAGCGACGCGTAGACCACCACGATCTGGTACTGCAACGGGGTCAGCGGCAGATACTTGCCCACCAGCCACGCGAAACAGGGCATGGCCAGCAGCTTCACGCCGCTCCACCACGCCATTGGGCCAGCCGTGCCGGTGGCCCCGCTCATCTGCAGCCCGGCGCCGACGGTCATCAGCCCGAGCGCGGTGGAGGCCGAACCGAGCCGGTTCAGCGTCATCGCCACCACTTCGGGCGGATGCAGCCCCAGCAGGTTCGTGGCCAGCCCGGTGGCCGTGGCCAGGATCAGCGGATTCCGGACCAGTTCGCGCAGCACGCGCGCCTCGCCATGCTTCGCCAGCGCCCACACCGCCACGACGTTGCACAGCGGCACCGTCACCCCGACGACCAGCGCCATCAGCGCCAGGCCCTCGCCATTGCCAAGCCGCGCGGCCAAGGCCAGGCCAATGTAGGAATTGAAACGGAAGGCTGTCTGCAAGCCCGAGGCGAAATCCGCCGGGGCCGGCCGCAACACCCACTTGACCAGATACCCGGTGGCCATGCCGAAGACCATCGTGAGCAGGGCCAGGCCGAGCATGGCGGACGTCGACGAGAAGTCGAATTTGGCGCTGTTCGTCGATTGCAGCAGCAGCGCCGGGAACAGGACGAAGTAGACCAGACGCTCCACTCCGGCCCAGAAACCGCGGTCGAATGGGGTGTATCGAACCAGCAGCCAGCCAATCAAAATCAGGCTGAAATCCGGGACCAGCAGGAGTGCGGAAGACATTGTCTCGTTTGTTTTGTCGTTTTCATCACATCTGCTCGTTTGCCTTGCATCATGAAATGTGCAGCCTAGGGCAGATACGGATGGGTATTTTTTCAGAATTCCGGCAGCATGGCACGCTGTATTTCGTCTCGCCCGCGGTTTACCCGCCGCCCGTCGCACCATGAAGTCCCTGAAGTCTCCCTCCCGTACGACCGCCCTTCCCCGCCGTTTCGTCGCCACGCTGTGCGCGACGCTGGCGCTTTGGACGCTGACGCCACCTGCATCGGCGATGGTCATCGAGGGGGTTCGCTTCGACGACGCGACGCGGCTCGGCGGCAAGGAACTGGCGCTCAACGGCGCCGGCTTGCGCTCGGTATTCGTGATCAAGGGCTATGTAGCGGGCCTGTACCTGCCCGAACGCGCGCGCAATGCAACGGTGGCGCTGGCCACGCGCGGGCCCAAGCGGCTGCAACTGCGCGTGCTGCGGGAAGTGGAAGCGGAATCGTTCATCAAGGCGCTCAACGAAGGCTTGCGCGAGAACCATTCCGAGCTGCAGATGAAGATGCTGGCCGATCGCCTGGCGCAGCTCCAGCAGACCATGACCGAGATGGGCGCCGCGCATCGTGGCGACATCATCAATTTCGACTTCACGCCCGAAGGCGGCACCGTGGTGGCGCTGAACGGCATCCCTCGCGGCCAGGCCATTGCCGGCGAAGACTTCTACCAGGCCGTACTGCGCATTTTCTTGGGCGACCACCCGGTAGACCGCAACCTCAAGCGCGGCCTGCTGGGCGGCTGACCCACGCACGCCGCCGTGCCGCGCAAATCCGCGCAAGGCACGCCGGCGATTCCAACCCCGGGTGTGATCCGCCCGGCTTTCACGTACGGGAGATCCTTTCCTCATGCAAGCTCGCAAAACCGCATTGATCGCTGCCGTCGCGGCGGCTGCCTCCGTGGCGTCGGTGGCTCACGCGCAGAGCAACTATCCGACCAAGCCGATCCGCCTGATCATTCCGTTCGCGCCGGGCGGCACCACCGACATCGTCGGCCGTGGCGTGGCGGATCAGATGAGCCGCATCCTGGGCCAGACGGTCGTGGTGGAAAACCGCGCGGGCGGGGGTGGCTCGATTGGTGCCGACTCGATCGCCAAGGCAGCACCGGACGGCTACACGATCGGCATCTCCACCGTGTCGACGATGGCGGTGAACCCGGCGTGCAACCCGAAGCTCTCCTACGACCCGATCAAGGACTTCAAGCCCATCGCCAACGTGGCCAACGTGGCCAATGTGATCGCCGTGAACCCGAACTTCCCGGCCAAGGATTACAAGGAGTTCCTGGCGGTGCTGAAGGCCAACCCGGGCAAGTACTCGTACGCGTCGTCGGGCACCTGCGGCTTCGGCCACATGCTCGGCGAGCAGTTCAAGGTCTCGACCAAGACGTTCATGGTGCACATTCCGTACCGTGGCGCGGGCCCCGCTCTGAACGACGTACTGGCTGGCCAGGTGCCGATCATGGTGGACAACCTGCCGTCGTCGATGCCGTACATCAAGGCCGGCAAGCTGCGCCCGATCGTGGTGGCCTGGAACAAGCGCGTCGAGGGGCTGCCGGACGTGCCCACCTTCGGCGAAATGGGCCTGAAGGAGCCGAACGACCCGGCCTGGTACGGTCTGGTTGCCCCGGCCGGCACGCCTGACGACGTCATCAACAAGCTCAACGCCGCGGTGGTGAAGGCGCTGCAGGACAAGGCCTTCGTCCAGCGCCTGCAGGCGGCTGGCGCCGAACCGTCGGGCAATACGCCGGCGCAGCACGCCGCCGAAATCAAGAAGGAATTCGACAAGATGAAGAACCTGGTGAAGGTTCAGAACATCAAGCTCGAGCAATAAGCGGGTATCCGCAGGTAGCGAGAAAGGACCTCCACGGAGGTCCTTTTTTGTTGCGCCTGACAGACGCGGCGCCAGCGTTCTTCCCCTGTCCGCCCCCCGCCGAGCGGGCGGGTAGTCCCATTGCATTCGATATGCATCTGGAATCAGCATAAAATCGCTCATCGCCACGTTATCCCGCCATCCACCATGCAACATCACTTCGATGCCGTCCTGCCCGCGCCATTTGGCAAGGTCGGCGTACGTGTCGATGGCACGCAGGTTCACGAAATCGTCTATCTGCCCGACAGCTATGCCGAAGTCCCGCCAACCAGCGCGTTGACAAAGCGCGTGGCGGAACAGCTCGACGCCTACTACGCCAATGCAGACACCGTGTTCGACCTGCCGCTGGCACGGCGTGGCACGGACTTCCAGCGCAAAGTCTGGGCGGCCATCAGCGCGGTGCCGCGTGGCGGCCTGACGACCTACGGCACCATCGCGAAATCGCTGCAGAGCATGCCGCGCGCGGTGGGCCAGGCCTGCGGACAGAACTGGTTTCCGATCGTGGTGCCGTGCCATCGCGTGGTGGCGGCCAACGGACTCGGCGGCTTCGCGCATCATGGCGAGGAAGGATTCCATCTGGGCGTGAAGCGCTGGCTGCTGCGCCATGAAGGCGCGATGCTGCTATGACGGCGGCACTCGATGGCGACCTGTCGCTGGTCGACCGGTTCTGCGATGCGTTGTGGCTCGAAGATGGCCTGGCACGCAACACGATCGACGCCTACCGGCGCGACCTGGCCATGCTGGCGCGCTGGCTGCACGAGTCCGGCACCACGGCGCTGCTGGGCGTCGACGACACCGCGCTATCCGGATACTTCGCTGCGCGTCACCTGGAGACGCGCGCTTCCTCGGCCAATCGCCGCCTGACTGTGTTCCGCCGCTTCTATCAGTGGGCCCTGCGCGAGCACATGATCGAGGCGGACCCCTGCCTGCTGCTGCGCCCCGCCAAGCAGCCGCCCCGGTTCCCGAAGACGCTGTCCGAGGCACAGGTGGTGGCGCTGCTGGAAGCCCCCGATATCGAAACGCCGCTGGGCCTGCGGGACCGCACCATGCTCGAACTGATGTATGCGAGCGGGCTGCGCGTGTCCGAGCTCACGAACATGAAGACCATCGAAGTCGGCCTGAATGAAGGCGTGGCGCGCGTGGTTGGTGGCAAGGGCAACAAGGAGCGGCTGGTGCCATTCGGCGCGCAGGCCGGCGACTGGCTGCATCGCTACCTGTCCGATGCACGCCCCACGTTGCTGGCGGGCCGCGCGTGCGACGAACTCTTCGTCACGCAGCGCGGCGAGGGCATGACGCGCCAGACGTTCTGGCACCTGATCAAGAAACACGCGCGTGACGCGGGCATTCACGCCCCGCTCTCCCCGCATACGCTCCGGCACGCCTTTGCCACGCACCTGCTCAATCACGGCGCTGATCTGCGCGTGGTGCAGCTGCTGCTGGGGCACGCCGATATCTCCACCACGCAGATCTACACGCACGTCGCGCGCGAGCGCCTGCGCGAACTGCACCTGCATCACCATCCGCGCGGCTGACCCGCGCGACCGACCACGCGATATGAGCAAGAGCAAGCACGTCTCCGAAACCCCCGCCACGCAAATGCTGCGCAAGCACGGCGTCACGTTCGGCGAGCACACCTATGACTACGTCGACCATGGCGGCACGGGCGAATCGTCACGTCAGCTCGGCGTGCCCGAGCACGACGTGGTCAAGACACTGGTAATGGAAGACGAAGCGGCCAAGCCGCTGATCGTGCTGATGCATGGCGATTGCTCAGTCTCGACCAAGAATCTCGCACGGCAGATCGGCGCCAAGAGCGTGCAGCCATGCAAGCCAGAAGTGGCGCAGCGCCACAGCGGCTATATGGTTGGCGGCACGTCGCCCTTCGGCACGAAGAAGAAAATGCCGGTCTATGTCGAGGCGTCGATATTGACGCTGGACAAGATCTACATCAATGGCGGCCGCCGTGGATACCTGGTCAGCGTCGCGCCGGCGGTACTGGAGGCGCTGGTTGACGCCAAGCCGGTGGAATGCGCGCTGCCGGACTAACGCCGCGTCCGCGTATAGGGGAAAGTCACGGAGTTGGATGACCCGGCGCCGCGCTACAATCGCGCCAGCCTGAAATTCCTAGCCTTATTCCCACAGAAATGATCAACCTGCTATTTGCCGTCATCGCTTACCTGATCGGATCGGTGTCATTCGCCGTCGTGGTCAGCAAAGTCATGGGCCTACCCGATCCGCACAGCTATGGCTCCGGCAACCCCGGCGCCACGAACGTGCTGCGCACCGGCAACAAGAAGGCGGCCATTTTCACGCTGATTGGCGACGCGCTGAAAGGCCTGGCGGCGGTGCTGCTGGCCAAGCACTTCGGCCCGGCATACGGCGTGGACGAGACCGGCATCGCGCTGGTGGCGCTGGCCGTGTTCCTCGGCCACCTGTTCCCGCTCTACCATCGCTTCGCGGGCGGCAAGGGCGTGGCCACGGCCGCCGGCATCCTGTTCGCGATCGATCCGATCCTCGGCGCCGGCACGCTGGCCACGTGGCTGATCATCGCGTTCTTCTTCCGCTATTCGTCGCTGGCCGCGCTGATCTCGGCGATCTTCGCGCCGTTCTTCTATGTACTGATGAATGGGGTGGACATCATGGCCGGCGCGATCCTGGTGATCAGCGTGCTGCTGATCGCGCGCCACCGTGCCAATATCGCAAAGCTGCTGGCGGGCAAGGAAAGCCGGATCGGGGAGAAGAAGAAGGTTTGAACGTCTGAAGCACAAGCTGTGTGCGCCCCTCTCCCATTCACGGAAGAGGGGGAAAAACCTTCGGCAAAGTTACCGCATCAAGCCGCCTGCGCCATGGCTGCGAACGGAAACACCATTTCCACGCGCAGGCCGCCTTCCTCGCGGTTGGCAATGGACAGGCGTCCGCCTGCCTGCCGCACCAGGCGATCGACGATCGCCAGGCCCAATCCCGAATGCGCATTGCCGCCACGTGCCGGATCGAGCCGCACGAACGGCATCGTCACGCGTTCGATCGCGTCATCCGGAATCCCCGGCCCCTCATCCTCGACGATCAGCTTCCAGCCTTCCTGCGTGCGGCTCGTGGCCACGCACACCGGCGGCTCACCGTAGGCGTAGGCGTTGTCGACAAGATTGCCGATGATCCGGTCGAGCTGAGTGGCGATCATGCGGAAGCCATCGCCCGCGTTCAGTTCCAGCACCACCTTCCTGTCCTGTTCCTGCAAGGACGCCGCCAGTTCGCCGATACGCTTTTCCACCGGCACGGGCCGCGCGGTAGGCTCGCTGCTTTGCGCGAAGGTCAGGAACTGCTCGACGATCGCCGACATCGACTCCACATCGCGCGTCACGCCGGCAGCGGCCTTCGGATCCGACAGCATCTCCGCACGCAACCGCAGGCGCGCGAGCGGGGTCTTCAGGTCGTGCGCGATGCCGGCCAGCATTGTGTTGCGTTCCTGATCGATGCGCACGAGGTCTGCGACCATGCGATTGAAACGCTCGATCAGTTGCCGCAGTTCATGCGGTCCGCGCTCGCGCAGCGGCGACACCAGTTGCTGGCGCGACAGCTTCTCCGCTGCCTCGGCCATGTCCCGCACAGGGCGCTGGATCTGCCACGCGATCAGCAATGCGAAGATGATCGCTATCCCTACCACCAGCACCACGCCCGGCAACAATCGATTGTCCGGCGGCGGGTTGTGCACGAACAGGATCGGCATGGCGATCCATCTATTGCGCTTGGGAAGCTTGATCCACAGTCGCGGCGTGGACAGTTCGTCCTCGAGCCGCACCTCGGTACCCGGCGGCAGGCGCCGCGTGAACTGCTCCACCAGCCGGCGCGCCCGGCCGGCCTGCGGAACGGAGGCGTGCTCGTCGGCGGTAGAGGCATCCGCCACTTCCACCAGGCTCGGCAGGGGCAACGGCGGCGTCGCATCGAGCGCCCGCTGGATACTGTCGAGCTGGAAGATCATCTGCTCGACCGAATAGTCGATCTGCTGCTGGCGCCGGTCCATGCGTAGGATGGCCAGCCACGAAAAGTGGCTGATCACCAACACGGCCGCGATCAGCAGCGCGATGCGGCCAAACAGGGTATCGATGCGAAGCTTCATTGCGGAATGCTGTCCTCGGCCTCGTCGGGCACAAAGGTGTAGCCGCGGCCACGTACGGTCTGGATATAGCGCGGGCGCTGGGCGTCCTCGTCGAGCAGGCGGCGCAGGCGCCAGATCTGCACGTCGATGCCCCGGTCGCTGATGCCGTTGGCGGTGCCGTACATCAGTTCGACGATGCGCTCGCGAGAGAGCACTTCAAGCGGATGCGACAGCAGCAGCTTGAGCAGCGCGAATTCGGTGTCGCTGATGGAAACGGACTGGCCGCTGCGTTCGAGCGAGCGCTGGCGGAAGTTCACCCGGAACGGGCCGAACACCACGGATTCCCGATCCTCGGGTGCGGCGGCCGGGCGGGCCAGCTTGCGGCGCAGCACGGCATTGATCCGCGCCAGCAACTCGCGTGGCGAGAACGGCTTGCCGAGGTAGTCGTCCGCGCCGATCTCCAGCCCGACGATGCGGTCGATCTCGTCGCTGCGCGCGGTCAGCAGGATCACGGGGATATCGTCGTTCTTGGCGCGCAGATTGCGCAGGGCGGTCAGGCCATCGACCTTCGGCATCATCAGGTCGAGCACGATCAGCGCCGGGCGCTCGCGCTCGAGTCGCGCCTGCAGGCCGTCGCCATCATGGAGCACGGAAACCGCGAATCCCTGGGATGTCAGGTACTCGCGCAGCAGGTCGCGCAGTTCGGGATCGTCATCGACGACGAGAATCTGGGTGGGCTGGTTTGTACGCATAGGCACATGATAGTCAGGCCGGACATGCGGCTTTGCAAATGTCCCGGACCGTTTTGTTTCCGGAGGTTACACCCACGTCGCTGGTAATCCGCTGTAATAAAAGCAGGGCGCGGCGAAACAGGTGGGATGGGAGCCGCACATTATGCTTCAGGCCATCCCCCTGACGGCGAGGCACCCTGCCCGTGCGATGCGGCATACTGCTGCAACTTCGCCGTCACAATGCTTGTGCGAATACCGTTGGCACGCCCCACTTTTTCGTCGTGCCGCTCCCAGGATTCCGGTCATGTCCAACCCAGAACAAGGTCAACCCACTCCTCCCAATCCGCCCACACCGGGCGGTAATACCCGGTCGCGTCGCCGCACATGGATTGCCGGCGCAGTCATCGTCGTGCTGGCCGGTGCCGGCTGGTACTGGCACGGCCATCGCAAGGCCGCGCAGCAAGCCGGCGCCACGAGTGCCGGCGCGGCCAGTGGCGCCGCCGGGATGGGCGCGGGCAAGCGGGGCCCCGGAGGCGCTAGCGGCGCCGGTGGCCCTGGCGGCCCGGGCGCGCAGCAGCGCTCGCCAGTGGTGGTCAACCGCGTGACGCGCCGCAACATGGACGTGGTGCTGAACGGCCTGGGCAACGTGACGCCGGTGGCCAACGTCACAGTGCGCGCGCAGGTCTCCGGCCCGCTGCTCAAAGTGCTGTTCAAGGAAGGCCAGATGGTCAAGGCCGGCGACGTGCTGGCCGAAATCGACCCGCGCCCGTTCCAGGCCACGCTCGACCAGGCTGTCGGCCAACTCGCGCGCGACCAGGCATTGCTCCAGAACGCCCGCCTGGACCAGAAACGCTACAAGACGCTGCTGGCGCAGGACTCGATCTCGAGCCAGCAGGTAGATACGCAGGACGCGCTGGTGCGCCAGTACGAGGGGACGGTCAAGACCGATCAGGGTAACGTCGACAACGCGCGCATCCAGCTTGGCTACACGCGCATCGTCGCGCCGACGTCGGGCCGCATTGGCCTGCGTCAGGTCGACCCGGGCAATATCGTCAATCCGAGCGACACCAACGGCATCGCCCTGATCACCCAGATCCAGCCGATCGCGGTGCTGTACACGATCCCCGAAGACAACCTGCCCTCGGTGCTGAAGAAGCTCAACGCCGGCGAGAAGCTGGCGGTGCAAGCCTGGGACCGCCAGATGCGCAACCAGCTCGGTGAAGGCACGCTGCTGACCACGGACAACCAGATCGACACCACCACGGGCACCGTCAAGCTCAAGGCAATCTTCGCGAACACGGACGGCATGTTGTTCCCGAACCAGTTCGTCAACGTGCGCACACGCATCGACACGCTGGAAGACGCCACCGTGATCCCGATCGCGGCGATCCAGCGCGGCCAGCAGGGCACGTTCGTGTATGTCGTGGATGACCAGAGCACGGTCAAGGTGCAGGTCGTCACGCTCGGGCCGGGCGACGGCAGCCACAGCGCCGTGCTCAAGGGCCTGGAGCCCGGGCAGCGCGTGGTTGTGGATGGCGCGGACCGCCTGAAGGAAGGCATGACCGTCGAAGCGGTAGACCCGGCGGCACGTGCCGCGGCGCTCACGCCGGCGAGTTCGCCACGCGCCCGCGGCCGTCGCGGCGGCGGCGCGAGCGGCGCCCATGGTGCCAGCGGCGCGCGGGCAGCCAGCGGCGCCCATGGCTCGGGCGCGAGCCCGCAGCAGGCACAGCCGTAAGGCGAGGAGTCGAGGAGCGGCATGAATCCCTCACGCATCTTTATCGAGCGGCCAGTCGCCACAGCGCTGCTGATGGTGGCCATCCTGCTGTCGGGGCTGGTCGCATTCCGGCTGCTGCCGCTCTCGGCCCTGCCCGAGGTGGACTACCCGACCATCCAGGTCACCACGCTCTACCCCGGCGCCAGCCCCGACGTGATGACCTCGTCGGTCACCGCGCCGCTGGAACGCCAGTTCGGCCAGATGCCTGGCCTCAAGCAGATGTCGTCGTCGTCCTCCGGCGGCGCATCGGTGATCACGCTGCAGTTCGAGCTGACACTGTCGCTCGACGTGGCCGAACAGGAGGTGCAGGCCGCCATCAACGCGGGCAGCAACCTGCTCCCGGCTGACCTGCCAATGCCGCCGATCTACAGCAAGGTCAACCCGGCCGACGCGCCGATCATGACGCTGGCGATGACGTCCGACACGCTGCCGCTGCCCAAGCTGCAGGACATGGTCGACACACGCGTGGCCGCCAAGATCTCGCAGATCCAGGGCGTGGGCCTGGTCACGATCAGCGGGGGCCAGCGCCCCGCCGTGCGCATCCAGGCCAATCCGACGGCGCTGGCCAACCTCGGCATGTCGATCGACGACCTGCGCACGGCCATCGGCAATGCGAACGTGAACGGCGCCAAGGGAAGTTTCGACGGCCCCGCGCGCGCGTCGACAATCGACGCCAACGACCAGCTCAAATCCGCCGACGAATACAAGCAGATCATCATCGGCTACCAGAACGGCGCGCCGATCCGCATCACCGACGTGGCCGACATCGTCGATGCGGCCGAGAACAGCCGCCTGGCCGCATGGGCCAATGCCAAGCCGGCCATCGTGCTGAACATCCAGCGCCAGCCCGGCGCCAACGTGATCGAGGTGGTCGACCGCATCAAGACGCTGATGCCCCAGTTGCGGGCGTCGCTGCCGGCCTCCGTGCAGGTGCAGCAGCTGACCGACCGCACCACCACGATCCGCGCCTCGGTCAAGGACGTCGAGTTCGAACTGCTGCTGGCCGTCGCGCTGGTGGTGATGGTGATCTTCATCTTCCTGCGCAACCTGTCCGCCACGATCATTCCGGGCGTGGCGGTGCCGCTGTCGCTGGTGGGCACGTTCGGCGTGATGTACATGGCCGGCTTCTCGATCAACAACCTCACGCTGATGGCGCTGACCATCGCCACCGGCTTCGTGGTGGACGACGCCATCGTGATGATCGAGAACATCATGCGCTACATCGAGGAAGGCGATCCGCCGATGGAAGCGGCGCTGAAGGGCTCGAAACAGATCGGCTTCACCATCATCTCGCTGACGTTCTCGCTGGTGGCCGTGCTGATTCCACTGCTGTTCATGGGCGACGTGGTCGGCCGGCTGTTCCGCGAGTTCGCCATCACGCTCGCCGTGTCGATCCTGATCTCCGCAGTGGTCTCCCTGACGCTGACGCCGATGATGTGCGCGCGCCTGCTGCGTCACGTGCCCGAGAGCGAAATGTCCCGCTTCCACGTGGTCACGGGCCGCTTCTTCGACAGCGTGATCGAACAATATGGCCGCGCGCTGAACTGGGTGCTCGAGCGCCAGACGGCCACGCTGCTCGTCGCCGTGGGCACACTGGTGCTGACCGGCCTTCTCTACGTGGTGGTGCCGAAGGGTTTCTTCCCGGTGCAGGACACGGGCATGATCCAGGCGATCACCGAAGCCGCGCAGACCAGTTCGTTCCAGTCGATGGGCCGCAAGCAGGAGGCGGTGCAGAAGGTGATTCTCGAGGACCCCGCCGTGGATAGCGTGTCGTCGTTCATTGGTGTCGACGGCACCAACACGACGATCAACGCGGGCCGCATGATCATCAACCTGAAGCCGAAGGACGAACGCGACTCGATGGCAGTCGTGACCGACCGGCTGCAGGCCTCGGTGCAGAAGCTTGGCGGCGTGGCGCTGTACATGCAGCCGGTGCAGGACCTGACAATCGAGGACCGCGTGGCCCGCACGCAGTACCAGTTCACCGTCGAGGACCCGGACCCAGCCGTGCTGGCCGAATGGGTACCGAAGCTGATCGAGCGGCTGAAGCAGGAGCCGGAACTGCGCGACGTGGCCAGCGACCAGCAGAACAACGGCCTGCGCGCCTACGTGGAGATCGACCGCGACGCCGCCGCGCGCTTCGGCATCACCACCGCGGTCATCGACAGCGCGCTCTACAGCGCGTTCGGCCAGCGGCTGGTCTCGACGATCTTCACGCAGTCGAGCCAGTATCGCGTGGTGCTGGAAACGATGCCGCAGTTCCGGGTGAGCCCGGAGTCGCTGTCCGCGCTGCGCCTGCCGTCGTCGTCGGGCGGCCAGGTGCCGCTCGGGTCGATCGCGCACATCTCGGAGCGCACCGGCCCGCTCGTGATCAATCACCAGGGCCAGTTCCCGTCCGCGACGATCTCATTCAACCTCGCGCCGGGCGAATCGCTTGGCGCGGCGGTGGACAAGATCACCAAGGTCGAGAGCGAGATTGGCCTGCCGATCTCGATGGCCACCGAGTTCCAGGGCGCCGCCCTGGCCTTCCGCGCGTCGCTCTCCAACACGCTGTGGCTGATTCTGGCCGCTGTGGTCACGATGTACATCGTGCTCGGTGTGCTGTATGAAAGCACGATCCATCCGGTGACCATTCTCTCGACGCTGCCGTCGGCCGCCGTCGGCGCCCTGCTGGCGCTGCTGGTGTCGGGGCAGGATATCGGCATCATCGCGATCATCGGCATCATCCTGCTGATCGGTATCGTGAAGAAGAACGCGATCATGATGATCGACTTCGCGCTTGAGGCCGAGCGCGAAGGCGGCATGAAGCCGCGCGATGCGATTTTCCAGGCCTGTCTGCTGCGCTTCCGCCCGATCCTGATGACGACGATGGCCGCACTGCTGGCTGCGTTGCCGATGATGCTCGGCACGGGCATCGGCTCGGAACTGCGCCGTCCGCTGGGTATCACGATGGTGGGTGGCCTGCTGGTCAGCCAGGTGCTGACGCTGTTCACCACGCCGGTGATCTACCTGGCGTTCGACCGCGTCGCGATCCGCCTGAAGGCCTGGCGCCGCAACCGCTTCGGCGACCCCGATGAGGGCGGCACCGGAGAGGATGGCGGCCAGCAGCCGCACCATCCGCAGGAGCCGAACGTCTGATGAACCTGTCGGCCACCTTCATCCATCGCCCGGTTGCCACCGCGCTGCTGACCATCGGCATTCTGCTGGCGGGCATCGCGGCGTTCCGGCTGCTGCCGGTCTCGCCGCTGCCGCAGGTGGACTTCCCCACCATCTCGGTGTCTGCGTCGCTGCCCGGCGCCAGCCCCGAGACGATGGCCGCCACGGTGGCCACGCCGCTCGAACGCGCGCTGGGGACGATTGCCGGTGTCACGGAAATCACGTCGAACAGCTCGCTCGGCTCCACACGCGTGACGCTGCAGTTCGACCTGTCGCGCAACATCGACGGCGCGGCCCGCGACGTGCAGGCCGCGATCAATGCATCGCGCGCCACGCTGCCCACGAGCCTGCCGAACAACCCGACCTATCGCAAGGTCAACCCGGCCGACGCGCCGATCATGATCATCGGCCTGACATCGCAGACGATGTCACGTGGCCAGCTCTACGATGCGGCGTCGACGATCCTCGCGCAGAAGCTCTCGCAGGTGGAAGGTGTCGGGCAGGTGACCATCGGCGGCTCCTCGCTGCCGGCTGTGCGCGTGGAGCTGAATCCCACGTCGCTGAACAAGTACGGCATCTCGCTGGAAGACGTCCGCAACACCATCAGCGCCACCAACGCCAACCGGCCGCTCGGCGTGCTGGAGAACAGCAACAACGCGTGGCAGGTCTATGCCAACGACCAGGCGATGGCGGCCAAGGACTACATGCCGCTGATCATCCGCTACGCCACGCCGGGCACGTACTCGTCCGCGTCGGCCGGCGCGCTGATCGCCAGCACCGCCAATGCCGCCGCCGGCGGCAACGTCAGCACGAAGACCGTCAACGGTGTCACCACGACCACCATCACCACCAGCAGCGGCACCACGACGATCACCACTGGAGCCACCGGCGGCAGCAACGGCGCGAAGGGGCCAAACGGCTTCGCGGTGCCGATCCGCCTGCAGGACGTGGCCAATGTGGTCGACTCGGTACAGGACATCCGCAATGCAGGCTCTGCCAACGGCAAGCCATCGGTGCTGCTGGTGCTGAACCGCTCGCCCGGCGCCAACATCATCGAGACCGTGGACCGCGTCAACGACATCCTGCCGCAGTTGGGCAAGATGATCCCGGCCGCGATCTCGATGGACGTGATGATGGACCGCACACCCACCATCCGCGCCTCGCTGCGCGAGGTGGAACAGACGCTGATCATCTCGGTAGCTCTGGTGGTCATGGTCGTGTTCCTGTTCCTGCGCAACGTGCGGGCCACGCTGATTCCGAGTGTGGCGGTGCCGGTATCGCTGGTCGGCACGTTCTCGGTGATGTACCTGGCCGGGTTCTCGCTGAACAACCTTTCGCTGATGGCGCTGACCATCGCCACGGGCTTTGTGGTCGACGATGCGATCGTGGTGCTGGAGAACATCTCGCGCCATATCGAGGAAGGCATGAAACCGCTGGCCGCCGCCTTGCGCGGCGCGCGCGAGGTCGGCTTCACGGTGCTGTCGATGAGTCTCTCGCTGATCGCCGTGTTCATCCCGCTGCTGCTGATGGGTGGCATCGTCGGCCGGCTGTTCCAGGAGTTCGCGATCACGCTGTCGGTCGCCATCCTGGTGTCGCTGGTCGTGTCGCTGACCACCACGCCGATGATGTGCGCGCGGCTGCTGCGCCCGGTGCACGAAGAATCCCAGGGCCGTTTTCATCGCGCGACCGAGCACGTCTTCACATGGATGCAGCAGGCCTACGCGCGCACGCTGGGCGCGGCGTTGCGCCATAGCACGCTGGTCTGGATCGTTCTGCTGGCCACGGTGGCACTGAACGTCTGGCTCTACGTGATCGTGCCGAAGGGCTTCTTCCCGCAGCAGGACACGGGCCGCCTGATCGGCTTCATCCGCGCGGACCAGGCCACGTCGTTCCAGGCGATGCGCACCAAGCTCGACAACTTTATCCAGATCGTCCAGACCGATCCGGCCGTGGTCAACGTGGTGGGCTTCACGGGCGGCTCGCAGCGCAATACGGGACAGATGTTCGTCACGCTGAAGCCGCTGTCCGAGCGCAAGGAATCCGCCGATGCGATCATCGCGCGGCTGCGTGGCAAGCTGGCCAAGGAGCCTGGCGCCAGCCTGTTCCTGCAGTCGGTGCAGGATATCCGCGTCGGTGGGCGACAGAGCAGTTCGCAATACCAGTTCACGCTGCAGTCCGATGACCTGAACGTGCTGCGCGACTGGGAGCCAAAGGTTCGCGCCGCGATATCGAACATCAAGGGCATCGAGGACGTCGACACCGATACCAATGACAAGGGCCTGCAGACGTCGGTGATCATCGACCGCGACACCGCGTCGAAGCTCGGCGTCAGCGCGCAGCAGATCGACGCGATCCTCAACGATGCCTTCGGGCAGCGTCTGGTCTCGACGATCTACCACCCGCTCAACCAGTACCGCGTGGTGATGGAGCTCAGTTCCGAGTATCTGCAGGGGCCGCACGCGCTGCAGGATGTCTATGTCGTCACCGGCGGTGGCAAGCGCGTGCCGCTCGCGGCCTTCACGCGTGTGATGCCGACCAGCACGCCACTCGGCGTGAACCACCAGGGCCAGTTCGCGGCGTCGACGATCTCGTTCAACCTGGCCGAAGGCTATTCGCTGTCGCAGGCCACCGACGCGATCAAGGATGCGCTCGCGCGGATCGGCGCGCCGGAGACGTTGCAGGCCAACTTCGCGGGTGGCGCCAAGGCGTTCCAGGATTCGCTCAAGAGCCAGCCGATCCTGATTCTGGCGGCAATCATCACGATCTACATCGTGCTGGGCATCCTGTACGAAAGCTACGTGCATCCGCTGACGATCCTGTCGACGCTCCCGTCAGCGGGCGTGGGCGCGCTGCTGGCCCTGCTGCTGTTCAAGACCGAGTTCAGCATCATCGCGCTGATCGGCGTGATCCTGCTGATCGGTATCGTGAAGAAGAACGCGATCATGATGATCGACTTCGCGATCGACGCCGAGCGGCGTGACGGCCTGAGCCCGCGCGACGCGATCTACCGCGCCTGCCTGCTCCGTTTCCGCCCGATCATGATGACCACGATGGCGGCGATGCTGGGCGCGATTCCGCTGGCACTGGGCCACGGCGATGGCGCCGAACTGCGCGCGCCGCTCGGTATCTCGATCGTTGGCGGGTTGTTCGTCAGCCAGTTGCTGACGCTGTACACCACGCCTGTGGTCTACCTCACGCTGGATCGCTGGCGCCTCAAGGTCAAGGCCTGGCGCGAGCGTCGTCGCACCCAGGCAAGCGGCACCACGCCGCACCTCGAACACTGATGAAGGCAATTGCCATGTCTCGAAGCCAATTCTCGTTCACCGTCGTCGCGCTGGCTTGTGCGCTGCTGACCGGTTGTGCGGTCGGCCCTGATTACCAGCGACCCGATGCGCCCGTGCCCAAGGCTTTCAAGGAAGCCAGCGAGGACATGCCCGCATGGACCGGCGACTGGAAAACCGCCGAGCCGCAGGACATCATGGCGCGCCCCGACTGGTGGCGCGTGTTCGACGATCCCGTGCTCGACGCGCTGATGTCTCAGGTCAAGATCTCGAACCAGAACATCAAGGCGGCGGAAGCACAGTATCGCCAAGCCACGGCATCACTGTCCGCGGCACGCGCGGGCTACTTCCCGACGGTCGGCGCCAATGCCGGCGTATCGCGCGGCGCGACGAGCAGCAATGGCCAGATCATCAACGGCCAGAACCTGACGCTGTCCGCCAACTGGGAAATCGACGTGTGGGGCCGCGTGCGCAGGCAGGTGGAAAGCGCCCAGGCCGGCGCGCAGGCCAGCGAGGCCGACCTGGCTTCGATCCTGCTCTCCACGCAGGCAACGCTGGCGCAGAGCTACTTCCTGCTGCGCGTGGCAGACGCCCAGCACGCGCTGCTGGACCGCACCGTGGCCGACTACGCGAAGTCGCTGCAGCTCGTGCAGAACCAGTACAAGGCGGGCACCGCGCAACGCTCGGACGTGCTGCAGTCGGAAACCCAGCTCAAGTCCGCGCAAGCACAGCAACTCGACATCCAGATCACGCGGCAGCAGCTCGAACATGCCATCGCGGTACTGGTCGGCAAGCCCCCGGCGGACCTGACCGTGGCGACCGTCGACAACCGCGACGCGATTCCGCGCGTACCGGTGGCCGTGCCGTCGCAGTTGCTGGAACGCCGCCCCGATATCTCGGCTGCGGAACGGCGCATGGCATCTGCGAACGCCAATATTGGCGTGGCCGAGGCGGCCTACTACCCGACGCTCTCGCTATCGGCCACAGGCGGGCTGACGGCCAGCACTCTGGCGCGCTGGCTCTCCCTGCCCGACCGCGTCTGGTCAATCGGTGCTGGTCTGGCCGGCACCGTGTTCGACGGCGGCCTGCGCCGTGCCAATACAGCGATTGCCGTGGCCCAATACGACCAGACCGTGGCGAACTATCGGCAGACCGTGCTGGGCGCGTTCCAGGAGGTCGAGGACAACCTCGCCTCGGCCCGCGTGCTCGAACAGGAGTCGATCGTCCAGAACGACGCGCTGCGCTCGGCACGTGAAGCGCTTTCGCTGGTCAACAACCGCTACAAGGCCGGCACCGCAGCGTTGCTGGATGTGCTGACGGCACAGACCGCGGCCTATACGGCGGAGAACACCACATTGACGATCATGGGGCGGCAGTACACGGCGGCCGTCACGCTGATCAAGGCGCTTGGCGGCGGATGGCATGGGCAGGATATGGAGGTGGGGAAGGCCGATAGCGCCCCGCCGGCTACCGCGCCTGCATCGACGGCGCAATAACAGACTCGGTGGCGGACTCGGTAGCGGCGCGGCAGCGCGCTACCGCCCCTCCGGCATCGGCAACGGCTGCTGACTCACCCGCTCCCGCAACCATGTGGCCGCCTTGCCCAGCGGCCGCTGCTTGTGCCAGACGATTTCCATCGCCACGGGCCAGTCCTGGTCCTGGAAGGTCAGCTGCGGCGATACCAGCCCGGCAGCGGCGGGCGAGTTGGCCGCCACGTGCCAAGGCACGAACGCCCAGCCGAGCTTGCGCTTGACCAGTTCGACGATCACCCACTGGCTTTCCACCCACCAGACTTCGGCCGCCACACGCAGCCGTTTCTTTTCCTCGCTGTCGCTGCGCGTGGCCACCATCAACTGCCGGTAGCGTTTCAACTCTTCGAAGTCCACGCGCGGCTGGGCGGCAAGGGGATGGTCGGGCGCGCAGATGATCGGCATCGGCACCCAGCCCAGCGCATGGAAGCCGAGTTCGGGCGGCAGGATCTCCTGGCGCCACATGATGCCGAGGTCCGCGCACTGGCTCAGCACCAGCCGGCTCACGTCCTCCATCAGCGGAAACAGCAGTTCGAGTTCGACCGACGGGAAGCGCTGCGAGAACTCGTCGAGCAGCACGCCAAGGGTCTCTTCCGGATATAGCTCGTCGACGGCCAGCGTGAGGCGGGACTCGACACCTTCGCCCAGGCTCTTGGCGACGCCCCGAAAGTGCTCGCAACGCTCCAGAATCACACGCGCCTCAACCAGCAACCGCTCGCCGGCCGGCGTCAGGACCGGGTAACGGGCGGTGCGGTCGAACAGCGCGTTGCCGAGGTCGATCTCCAGATTGGCGACGGCGGCGCTGACGACGGACTGTGCCTTGCCAAGTTGGCGGGCCGCCGCGGAGAACGATCCGGTTTCGGCCGCGGCGGCAAAGGCTTGCAACTGTTCGAGGGACAGGCTCATGGTGTGCGTTCTCGTTGGCTTTCTCCCCTCTCGCACAAGCAGGAGGGGGCAGGCGGGGACAGACGGGGGGAAAGCCGGTCGCAGGGGAATCCCCTTCTATCGGAATAACCGATACTACCCAACTTGCGATTAGCTGTCGCACCGATAGAATGCGCTCCATCGTTTCACAAAGGAGAGCTTCATGCGCACCACCGCAGACCGGATCCGTCACACCGTCGGTTTCGAGCTGATCGGGTTGCTGATCTTCGCCCCGCTTGCCAGCCTGGTATTTGGCTACGCGCTGCACCAGATGGGTCTGGTGGGCGCGGTCGCGTCACTGATCGCTGCCGTCTGGAACTACGTCTACAACATCCTCTTCGACCGCGGGATGCTGCGCTTCACCGGCCAGCTCCGGAAGACGCCGGCGATTCGCGTGCTGCACGCGATCCTGTTCGAGGGTGGCCTGCTGCTCGTGTTCCTGCCGTCGGTGGCGTGGTACCTCGACATGACCCTGCTCGACGCGTTCATCATGGACATCGCCGTGGCCGGCTTCTACATGGTCTACGCGCTGATCTACAACTGGGTCTATGACGCGGTCTTCCCGATCCCTGGCCTCAAGGCGAAGGAGGATAGCCAGCCTGCCGATTGCCCGTCGGCCAATTAGGAACCGTGGAAATCCGACCGTGCGACGCGCGGTCGACCTCAGCAACAAAATGCGGCCGGAAACGGTCGAAAACGGCCGCATTCACGTCATCCATCGGGCATGGGCCATGCGTTAACATGAGCGCCATGCCAATCCGCCCCTCCCTGCTCCGCCGCAGCCTGTCTCCCGTTATCGCAACGGCCGCGCTGCTCGCCTTCGGCCTGACTGGAGCCCAGGCCAAACCCGTCAAATCCGTCAAAGCCACCAAACCGTCGGTCCAGCGCGTCAGTGCAGAAGCCGCGGACCCGGCCGCCGCGCGCACCGGCCTGCCCGCCACTGTCACCACGGCGCTGCGCCGCGCGCATGTGCCGCTGTCGGCGGCAAGCTTCTACGTGATCAAGGTCGGCGCGCCGCGCCCGCGTGTGAGCTGGAACGCCGAGGCGCCGATGAACCCGGCGTCGACGATGAAGCTGGTCACCACGTTCGCCGGCCTGCAATTGCTCGGGCCCGACTATCGCTGGCTCACTTCGCTCTACGCCGATGGCCAGCCGGGTCCGGACGGGGTGATCAACGGCAACGTCTATCTGCGCGGCCGGGGAGACCCGAAGCTGGTGCCCGAGGAGATGGCCAAGCTGGTCACCACGGCGCGATCGACTGGCGCGACGGCCATCAACGGCGATCTCGTGCTCGACCGCAGCTTCTTCGCGGATACCCAGGACAACAGCTACACGATCGATGGCGAGACGCAACGCGCCTACAACGTCAATCCTGATGCGCTGCTTTATGCCTTCAAGACGCTCACCTTCACGATCACGCCCGACGCCGCCGGCCGCGCCGTCGACGTGGCCGTCACGCCGGCGCTGGCGCAATTGCGTGTGGATAACCGCCTGACGCTGGTCAACGGCCGTTGCGGTGACTGGCGCGCACGTGCCAACCCAAGCATCACGCCGCAGTCAGACGGCACCATCGTCGCCGCGTTCGACGGCAACTACTCCGCCGATTGTGGCGAACACGTGGTCAACCTGGCCACGCTCTCGCACAGCGATTTCATCTGGGGCGGCTTCGTGGCCGAATGGCAGGCGGCGGGTGGCCGCTTCGTGCGTCCGCCCGGGCTGCGCGGCGGCACGGTGCCGCGCAGCGCGTTCCTGCTGGCGCGGCACTACGGCCAGCCGCTCGGCGAGATCGTGCGCGACATCAACAAGTTCTCGAACAACGTGATGGCACGTCAGCTCTTCCTGACGATTGGCGCGGAGATCGACCGGAGCGGCCCGGCCAGCACCGAGAAGTCGACACGCGTGATCAAGCGCTGGCTATCGCGCCAGGGGCTGGACATGCCGGATCTGGTACTGGAGAACGGCTCGGGATTGTCACGCGAGGAACGGATCAGCGCTTATGACATGGCGCGTCTGCTGCAACAGGCACTGGCCAGCAATGTTGGGCCGGTGCTGATGGACTCCCTGCCGATCCTCGGCGTGGATGGCACCCTGCGCAATCGCCTGACCCGGGCCAATGCGGCCGGCAATGCCTACCTGAAGACGGGCACACTGCAGGACGTACGCGCGCTGGCGGGCTACGTCGACGCGCTCGACGGGCAGCGTTATGTGGTGGTGGCGTATATCAATCACCCGAACGCATCGGGAGCGCAGGAGGCGCACGATGCGTTGATGCAGTGGGTGTATAAGGGCACGCCTTGAGGTGAGGGTTTTGTGACAGGCGTGGTGGGGGGCTGGAGCGCCTGGCCTTCCCCTCGCCTTCCCCCCAACCTCAGCAATCCTCGAACGCAGCCGCGGCGCGACCCAAACGGTCCCGCACCCCGTCCCACTCGAGACTTTCCGGCAAGGGTTCGAACACCAGCCGCTGGAATCCTTCCTTGTCGAGCCGGCGCAACAGCCGGTACAACTCCTGCGCGTAAGCATCCGGCGTGGCCGGTGCTTCAACGAACGTGCAGCGCGGATCGCTGGTTGCCGGCGCGCGACCCACCCAAGCCAGCCTGCCATCGGCGGACAGCCCATGCAGGTACTGCGGCAAGGCGTCCGCCTGGGCCAGCGTCAGCGTGGTGCGGGGCGCGTAATGGGCCTTGAGCGTGCCCGATGCGCGCGGCGCGGCGGCGTCCGGCGGTAGCGGCATGGTGCCGAGCACGTCGGCCATCATCGCCGCCGTGATCGCGCCCGGGCGCAGCAGCACCGGGCCAGCCGTATCCAGGCGGGACAGATCAACGATCGACGATTCGATGCCAACGTCCACGCCATCGCCTTCGAGCACATAGACCGATCCACCGAACTCGTCGCGCACATGCTCGGCCGTGGTCGGGCTGACCTGGCCGAACTTGTTGGCCGATGGCGCAGCAATGCCGCCCCGGCCACGGCGGAAGCGCGACAGCAGCGCCTGCGCCACCGGATGCGACGGGCAGCGCAAGCCGATGCTGTCCTGCCCACCGGCAACCGCTGCCGGGATGTGGGCGGCCCGCTTCAGGATGATCGTCAGCGGACCGGGCCAGAACGCATCGATCAGCTTCCGCGCGGCGTCGGGTACGTCGTCGCTCCAGTAGCCGACATCGGCGCCATCGACCACGTGAACGATCACCGGATGGTTCGACGGTCGGCCCTTGGCGGCGAAGATACGCGCCACGGCTTCAGGGTTCTCGGCATCGGCACCGAGACCGTAGACGGTCTCGGTCGGGAAGGCCACCAGCTCGCCGGCTTCGAGCAGGCGGACGGCTTCGTCCAGCTCCGCGGCGGTGGGCATACGTGAGGACATCGCGAACTACCGGTTTCAGCTGGGGATCTGCAGCGCCTTGGCGGCGGCATCGAACGTGCGGTCAGCCGCTTCGGCATGGTCGCCAACGCAGTTCACGTGTCCCATCTTGCGCGACGGGCGCGCATCGTTCTTGCCGTAGAGGTGCAGCTTGGCGCCGGGCTGCGCCAGCACCTCATCCCACGCTGGCGTACGCTCCAGGCCGAACTCGAACCAGCAGTCGCCAAGCAGGTTCAGCATCTTGCCGGCCGAATGCTGGCGGGTGCTGCCCAGCGGCAGGCGAGCCATCGCGCGGACCTGTTGCTCGAACTGGCTGGTCTCGCAGGCATCCATCGTGATGTGCCCCGAGTTGTGCGGGCGCGGCGCCATTTCATTGGCCACCAGCGTGCCATCGGTCAGCACGAAGAATTCGATGCAAAGCACGCCGACGTAGCCCATTTCCGAAGCAATCGTCGCCGCGGCGTTGCGGGCGCGTTGGGAAATATCGTCCGACACGCTCGTCGAAGGCATCGTCGTCGAAAACAGGATGCCATCGCGGTGCACGTTCTCGGCCAGCGGCCACGTGGCGGTGGAGCCATCGGCGGCACGCGCGGCCAGCACCGACACCTCGTACGCCAGCGGCAGCATCCGCTCGAGCACGCACGGCACATGCTGCATGGCCTTCCATGCGACGCGCACGTCCTCGCGCGACTTCACGCGCGCCTGGCCCTTGCCGTCGTAGCCCATCCGCGCGGTCTTCAGGATGCCCGGCAGCACTTCGTCAGGCAGCCGGTCCACATCGGCATCGTGCTGGATCACCCAGTGCGGGGCCGGCGGCACGCCGGTACGGTCCGCGCAGGAGGCGAAGAACTTCTTTTCGCCGATGCGGTTCTGCGCGATCGACACGCAGTAGCCGCGCGGCGCGACGAACACGCCGGCTTCCTCCAGACGCTCGAGCGAGATCGACGGCACGTTCTCGAACTCGGTGCTCACCGCCTCGCACAGGCTGGACAGTTCGGCCAGCGCCGCATCGTCGGTGTATGCCGCGCAGATGTGCCGGTCGGCCACGGAGCCGGCCGGGCTGTCCTGGTCCGGATCGAGCACGCACACACGGTACCCCATCGACTGCGCCGCGTGCGTGAACATGCGGCCAAGCTGGCCGCCGCCGAGCATGCCGAGCCAGGCGCCCGGCAGGATCGGCGAGTTCGGACTGTCCACGCCGAACTCGGCGCGCGACTCGGGGGTATGCGCTTCGGACAGGTGGGGATGGATATCGGTCGGCATGGCTCAGGCTACGGTGAGACTTCAGAAAGTTATACGGGCAGCGTCATCGCGCGCGCGGCTTCGGTCTGCTTTGCGCGGAACGCTTCCAGCGCGCTGGCCAGCGCGTCGTCGGTGGTGGCCAGCGTGGCGATCGCGTGCAGCGCTGCGTTGGCGGCGCCAGCCTCACCGATGGCGAAGGTGGCCACGGGCACACCCTTCGGCATCTGCACGATCGACAACAGCGAGTCCTCGCCGCGCAGGTACTTCGACGGCACCGGCACGCCGAACACCGGCACGATAGTCTTGGCGGCGATCATGCCCGGCAGGTGCGCGGCACCGCCGGCGCCGGCGATGATCGCGCGGATGCCACGGCCGCGCGCCGCTTCGGCATAGCGGAACATGTCATCGGCCATCCGGTGCGCCGATACCACCTGCGCTTCGAACGGCACGTTGAAATCCTTGAGCATGGCCACGGCGTGCTGCATCACGTCCCAATCGGAACTGCTGCCCATCACCACGCCAACCACAGGCTTCGATTCGTTGCTCATCGTCAATTACCTTTCCTGCTCTTACTGCAGCGCTTCGCCGGTCAGGCGGGTCAGCGCTTCCTTGTACTTGTCGGCGGTCTTCTGCACCACGTCTTCCGGCAGCTTCGGCGCCGGCGCGGTCTTCGGCCAAGGCTTGCCGTCGATGCGCACGGCTTCGAGCCAGTCACGCACGAACTGCTTGTCGAACGACGGCGGGTTGGTGCCCACCTGATACGAATCGGCCGGCCAGAAGCGCGACGAATCGGCCGTCAGCACTTCGTCCATCAGCGTCAGCGTGCCGTTCTCGTCCAGACCGAACTCAAACTTTGTGTCGGCGATGATGATGCCGCGCGTGGCGGCGTAGTCGGCGGCTTCCTTGTACAGGCGGATCGAGATGTCACGCATCTTCGCGGCCAGTTCCTTGCCGATGCGGGCCTCGACTTCATCGAACGAGATGTTCTCGTCGTGCTCGCCCATCTCGGCCTTGGCCGCCGGCGTGAAGATCGGCTCGGGCAGCTTCTGCGCGTTCTGCAGGCCGGCCGGCAGCGCGATACCGCACACCTTGCCCGTGGCCTGGTAGTCCTTCCAGCCACTGCCAGCCAGGTAGCCGCGCACCACCGCTTCCACCAGGATCGGCTTCAGGCGCTTGACCACCACAGCACGGCCCTTCACCTGCTCCACCTCGTTCGGCGCCACCACGGACTCAGCGGTCACGTCGGTCTCATGGTTCGGCACGATGTGCGCGAGCTTCTTGAACCAGAAGTTGGCCATCTGGTTCAGCACGCGGCCCTTGGCCGGAATCGGCTCGCCCAGGATCACGTCGAAGGCCGACAGACGGTCGGTGGTCACGATCAGCAGCTTGTCGTCGCCGACAGCGTAGTTATCGCGGACCTTGCCTTTGCCGAGCAGCGGCAGGGACTGGATGGAGGATTCGTAGAGGGCGTCGGACATGGTGTGAAAACGGCTGCGGCTGAAAAACAAGCGGGGCTTCGAGCGCGATGCGAAGCCCCATGAAGAAGCAAAGCCCCGCACCAGGCGGGGCAACGACACAATTTACTGCACGACCTGGGCGAGCTTGCCGGCCTTGTACTGCTGGGCAACGTCGGTCAGCGACACGGCCTTGATCTTGCTGGCCTGGCCTTCGCAACCGAAGGCGATGTAGCGGGCCTTGCACACGAGCTTGGCGGCTTCGCGGGCCGGCTTCAGGTACTCGCGCGGGTCGAACTTGCTCGGGTTCTCCACGAAGAAGCGGCGGATCGCGCCGGTCATCGCCAGACGGATGTCGGTGTCGATGTTGATCTTGCGCACGCCGTACTTGATCGCTTCCTGGATTTCTTCCACGGGCACGCCGTACGTTTCCTTCATGTCGCCACCGAACTGGCGGATTTCGGCCAGCAGTTCCTGCGGCACCGACGACGAACCGTGCATCACCAGGTGAGTGTTCGGAATGCGGGCGTGGATTTCCTTGATGCGCCCGATGGCCAGGATGTCGCCCGTGGGCTTGCGCGTGAACTTGTACGCGCCGTGCGAGGTGCCGATGGCGATGGCCAGCGCGTCGAGCTGGGTGGCCTTGACGAAGTCGGCGGCCTGCTCCGGATCGGTCAGCAGCATCGAGTGATCGAGCTTGCCTTCGGCGCCAATGCCGTCTTCCTCGCCGGCTTCACCGGTTTCCAGCGAGCCCAGGCAACCCAGTTCGCCTTCCACGGTCACGCCCAGCGCGTGGGCCATCTGCACAACCTTCCGGGTCACGTCGACGTTGTACTCGTAGTCCGACGGGGTCTTGCCGTCTTCCTTCAGCGAGCCATCCATCATCACCGACGAGAAGTTCAGGTCGATGGCGGCCTTGCAGATCGCCGGCGACTGGCCGTGATCCTGGTGCATCACCACCGGGATGTGCGGATAGGCTTCCACGGCAGCTTCGATCAGGTGACGCAGGAAGTGCTCGCCAGCGTATTTGCGCGCGCCTGCCGAGGCCTGCATGATCACCGGGGCGTTGACCTCGTCGGCGGCCTGCATGATGGCCTGAACCTGTTCGAGGTTGTTCACGTTGAAAGCCGGCAGACCGTAGTTGTTCTCGGCGGCATGGTCCAGCAACTGGCGCATGGATACGAGTGGCATGTCTAACTCCTGAATGTAAATAGCTTGGGGTATTTCTGAATTCTTGTCGTTGCTGCGCCAGACAGGCTCGCGCATCGGGCGCGGTCATGTCTGTCTGGCGCGCCACATGGGGCGCGCGTCCTACCGGGTGCCCACCCTCACGATCTTGAGCGTATTCGTGCCGCCGGGCTGGCCCATCGGCTCGCCGATCGTCAGCACGATGAAATCGCCGCGCTGCACCACGCCCTGGGACAGCAGCAGTTCCTCGGCCTGCTCAAGCGCCACGTCGCGGTCCGCGCTCGACTGCAGCGGCAGCGGCACCACATTGCGATAGAGCTGCATCTTGCGTTGCGACGCCAGGTTCGGCGTCATCGCGTAGATCGGCACATGGATGCGGTGACGGCTCATCCACAGCGCCGTGGCGCCGGAATCGGTCAACGCCGCGATCGCCTTGACACCTAGATGATAGGCGGTGAACAGCGCACCCATTGCGATCGACTGGTCGATCCGCGCGAAGGTCTGGTTCAGGAAGTCGGTGTCGAGCTGCACCACCTCCGATTTCTCGGCTTCCAGACAGATCGCGGCCATGGCTTCGACTGTTTCCACCGGATAGCGGCCGGCAGCGGTCTCGGCCGACGTCATCACGGCGTCGGTGCCATCGAGCACGGCGTTGGCCACGTCGGACACTTCGGCCCGCGTCGGCACCGGGTTGACGATCATGCTCTCCATCATCTGGGTGGCGGTGATCGTCAGCTTGTTGGCCTCTCGGGCCAGCTTGATCATGCGCTTCTGCAGCGCGGGCACGGCGGCGTTGCCAACTTCGACGGCCAGGTCGCCACGCGCCACCATGATGCCGTCCGACGCCAGCAGGATTTCCTCGAGCACGCCCGGACGAATCGCCTCGGCCCGCTCGATCTTCGCGATCATGCGCGCCTTGTGGTTGTGCGGCTGGCCTGCCACGTTGGTGAGCTGGCGGGCCATTTCCATGTCGGTGGCGTTCTTCGGGAAGCTCACGGCCACGTAGTCCGCGCCCAGCGCCATGGCGGTCTTGATGTCCTCCATGTCCTTGGCGGTCAGCGCCGGCGCCGACAGGCCGCCACCCTGACGATTGATGCCCTTGTTGTTGGACAGCTCGCCACCGATACGCACCGTGGTGAAGATCTCGTTGCCGAGCACGCGGTCCACCACCAGCACGATCAGACCGTCGTTGAGCAGGAGCAGGTCGCCCGGGCCCACATCGCGCGGCAGATCCTTGTAGTCCAGGCCCACGCGCTCCTGATTGCCCATCTGGCAGGCCGAATCGAGGATGAACGCATCGCCCGGCTTGAGCGTGATCTTGCCGTTCTCGAACTTGCCCACGCGGATCTTGGGGCCCTGCAGGTCGGCCATGATGGCCACCTCGCGCCCACAGGCCGCCGCCGCCTCACGCACCAGGGCGGCGCGATCGATATGGTCCTGCGCGGTGCCGTGTGAGAAGTTGAGGCGCACCACATCGACCCCTGCTCCGATCATGCGGGTCAACACTTCCAGCGTGCTGGATGCGGGGCCAATCGTGGCGACGATCTTGGTGGAACGTGTCATGCGGGCGGCTTCCTTGGTGGGGGGCGCTTGGTTTTTCTGGAAACTGGCCGGACGGGGGTGTCCCGCGCCGGCCTGTCGGGTCATCAGCCTGCGGCGCGCTGTTCCAGCACTTCGAATGCGGGCAGCTTCCTGCCTTCCAGGAACTCCAGGAAGGCGCCGCCGCCGGTCGAGATATACCCGACGCGATCGGCGATGCCGTACTTGGCGATGGCGGCCAGCGTGTCGCCGCCACCTGCGATCGAGAATGCCTTCGACGTGGCGATGGCTTCGGCCAGCACCTTGGTGCCGTTGCCGAACTGATCGAATTCGAACACACCGACCGGACCGTTCCAGACGATCGTGCCGGCAGCCTTGAGCTGGTCGGCCAGCATCGCGGCGGTCTTCGGGCCGATGTCGAGGATCATGTCGTCGTCGGTAACGTCCTTGACGTCCTTGACCGTCGCGGCAGCCGTGGCGCTGAATTCCTTGGCGCAGACCACGTCGACGGGAATTGGCACCGATGCGCCGCGCGCGGCCATGATGTCGATAATCGTCTTGGCGTCACCCACGAGGTCGGCCTCGGCCAGCGACTTGCCGATCTTCAGGCCAGCGGCCAGCATGAACGTGTTGGCGATGCCGCCGCCGACGATCAGGTTGTCCACCTTGTCAGCCAGGGCCTTCAGGATGGTGAGCTTGGTCGAAACCTTCGAGCCGGCCACGATGGCCACCAGCGGACGTGCCGGCTGGCCCAGCGCGCGGCCCAGCGCGTCGATCTCGGCGGCCAGCAGCGGGCCGGCGCAGGCGATCGGGGCGAACTTGGCGATACCGTGGGTGGTGGCCTCGGCGCGGTGGGCGGTGCCGAACGCGTCGTTCACGTAGACGTCACAGAGCTTGGCCATCTTCTGGGCCAGCTCGTCGCTGTTCTTCTTCTCGCCCTTGTTCACGCGGCAGTTTTCCAGCAGCACGATCTGGCCAGGCGCCACCTCGACGCCGTCGACCCAGTTCTGGACCAGTTTTACCGGCTTGCCGAGCAGTTCGGACAGGCGCGTGGCAATCGGTGCCAGCGAATCTTCGGGCTTGAACTCGCCCTCGGTCGGACGGCCCAGGTGCGACGTCACCATGACGGCCGCGCCGGCGTCCAGGCAGGCCTGAATGGCCGGCACCGACGCGCGGATGCGGGTGTCTTCGGTGATATTGCCTGCGTCGTCTTGCGGCACGTTCAGGTCGGCACGGATGAACACACGTTTGCCGGAGATTTTGCCTTGGGAAATGAGATCGGTAAGACGCAGGACAGAGGTCATGGCGATAAGAGCGGGACGTGGGCGGCATGCGCCGCCCGTGGAAATCGGGAAAACCGCCATTTTACCTGATCGTTACTACCGTACGACGCGATCTGCCCGTTTCGCGGCATATCCGTCACATGCCATGCCCAGTCGGGAACATCCCCTACCGAAGGGGGGGCACCCGATTGCACGCTCAACAACCGGGTTGGAGTAATGTACGCGTTAATGTACTAAACGTATGCATGGCCAGACACTCACGGCAATTCTGGTGGTTTTAGTACATCACTGCAGGTCCGGCGCAACCGGACCATAAGAAATATGACCCGCGGACCCGGGACACCCCCGGTTACCAAGAGGCCAAGAATAAGCGTGGCGAATGCAAGGGGGTAGTCTGAAATGGATCAAGCGACCATGCATGGCGCGATCCGGGGGCTTTACGAGGGCATCCTGGACCCGGCAGCCTGGCAGCAAAGTCTGCGTGCGTTAACGGCAATCGCCGGCACGACGCACGCCTCCATGATGGTATGGGACACGGTCCGCGACCAGGTGACCGTCAACGAGGTGGTCAACCCGGTCGAGGAATTGTTTCTCGCCTATGAAAACGATTTCCAGGCCATGGACCCGGCCAAGGCGCGTCATCCGTTCTATGGCGAGTTCTTCCACAAGTTCGAATTGGGTTCGTACATGGCCTGCCTGGTAGAGCGCCAGCCGCACTACGAGGTTTACTTCTCGATGCAGCGCTCGCTGGCGCAGGGCAACTTCAGCGGCGATGACGCGCAGCGGCTTGACTGGGTGGTACCGCACATGCGCAGCGCGATCGCGATCCGCGACCGCACGCTGGCGCTGTCGACGATGACCACGCTGGCGACGCGGCTGATCGAACGACTGGCATTCGCCGTGGCCATCTATTCGCCCGACCGGCGGCTGCTGCTGGCCAATACGGCTGGTGAACGCTGGGCACGCCGGCTCGACCCGTTGGGCAAGACCACCGAGTGGCAGCTTTCGCGCAGCTTCATGGAGATGCTGCACGGCGCCTGCGATCCCGCAAAACCGCAGGCCGCCATGGCGGCCCGTGCCACCGGTCCGAATGGCAGCCAGGCCGAAGTGCTGGTGCTGCCCCTGCCAGCCAGCCACGCCTTTGCCTCGACATGGCAGACCCCCGCAGCGCTGGTCGTCGTGCATGAGGCGGGCGCCCCATCGGTGCTGCTCGACTCGGTCATGCGCAACCTGTACGGCCTGACACCCGCCGAGACCCGGTTGGTCGCGCGGCTGGCCACGGGCGAAGGGTTGCCCGAAGCCAGCCGGCAGATGCGCATCCGGCACGAGACCGCGCGCACCCAGCTCAAGGCGATCTTCCTCAAGACCGGCTGCACCAGCCAGGCACAGCTGACGCACTTGCTGACGCGACTCGCCGCCACGCTCGACGGAGGTTGATCGAGTGATGGTGACAGAGGACATGCACGAGACCATTCGGGGTCTCTATCAAGGCGTTCTGGAACCGCAGGCCTGGCAGCGCAGTCTGTCCGCGCTATGCGACCTCAGCCAGAGCGAGCGCGCCTCGCTCCTGGTTTTCGACCCCGCGAGCGGCAGTGTGCGCGTGCGGCAGACGGCCGCGCTTGCTGCCCTTGCCTCGCAGGCAACGCCCCACGATTCGCCGCAAACGCTTTCCTTCAACGAACGGCTGAACGTGGGCGGTTGGTTCATTCATCGACGCGACACGGGATTCGCTGCAACCCTCGGCGCCTTTCCGCAGGAGGACATCGCCGGCGTCGCACCCGCTTCCATGATGACCTGCCTGATCGACCGGCAGCCCGGCCACGAGATCTACCTGTCGCTGCAGCGTCCGGCCGGCGCCGATGGTTTTCTGGAAGCCGATGCCCGCGCCCTGGACTGGATCATTCCGCACCTGCGCGAAGCAGTGGCCATGCGCGACCGCGCCCAGGCCGCCAGCACGCATGGCCGCGTGTCAGCCAATCTGCTGAACCAGTTGCCATTCGGCGTGATCGTCTTCACGGCTGCTGGCGAGCCACTGCTGGCCAATGCGGCAGGCGAGCCGTGGATAGGCCGGCTGATGCCGATACGCGCGGACGGCGCCGCCGACGGCACGCTGGCACCGGCTGGACAAGGCTGGCGGCTCTCGAAGCCGTTCCACGAAGTCATGCGCGGGCTCACCGATGCGGGCGCGCCGCTGGAGGCTGGCGCCATTCACGCCGTGAGCACGGACGGCCACGAGGCCCAGATCGTTGCGATGCGACTGACGCCGGGCACGCCGTTGTCCTCGGCATGTCTCGGGCAGCCCCTGCTGGTGGCGATTCACGAAAGCCACGGCACGCCGCGGGCGGTGCCCACCGTGCTGCGCGATCTCTACGGCCTGACGCCAGCGGAAACGCGGCTCGCCGCGCTGCTGACCACAGGCATCGGCCTGCCGGAGGCGAGCATCCAGCTCAGCATCAAGCGCGAGACGGGCCGGTCCCAGCTCAAGTCGATCTTCACCAAGACCAACACGAGCACGCAGGCGCAGCTTGCTCACCTGCTCACGCGACTGGGCAGCGTGCTGGCCGAACCAGTCAGGTAGCAGCCCGGTGGCAGCCCGGTGGCAGGTTGGGGGCCGGCGCTGCCGGCCTGCTCAGCCGAGCAGGCGCAGCGCGGTGTAGACCCCCATGCCGACGACGATCATGCCGACCATGCGCTTCGTGAGCAGATAGCAGGCGGTGGCCGCAATGCCGGCCATCAGCTTGTCGTTGGTCGGCGAGAACGAGAAATGCCCTTCGAAGCTCAGGAACTCGGGCAGGATGATCGCTGCCAGCGCGGCGGCTGGCGCGTAGCGCAGCGCGCGCTGGATACGATCGGGAACGGTCACGTGCTCGCCTGCCATCAGGAACAGCGCGCGCGTCACTATCGTGACCAGCGTCATGCCGATGATCGAGATCCAGATTTCGAGGTGGCTCATGTCTGGTCTCCGGCCTGGGGTTGCGCGGACTTGCGCGCGCGAATGCCACGCAGCGTGGCGCGAGCGGCCATCTCATCGCTGGCCATGCCCGCCGCGATTGCCCCGATGACCGCCACCACCAGCCCCAGCCGGTACGGCAGGGCGAAACACAGCAGCGCCAGGACCGAGGACACCGCCACGGCCAGCAACGTCGAGCGCGAATTGATCGTGGAAACCATCACCGGGATCAGCGCCATCATGCCGGCCAGCGCCAGCCCCCAGCTATCGGGGAACAGGCTCGCCAGCAGGATGCCGATGATCGACGATACCTGCCACGTGACGCAGTTGAAGAGCGCCATGCCCCAGAAATACCCTTCCTTGCCCGGCGCGTAGCCCGGCTCGGTGTAGCGCTGCATGAAGTAGACAAAATGCAGATCGCCATTGAAGAAGCCAAGCACGGTCCGGCGCCATAGCGGCAGGTAGCTGAAATGCGGCTGTAGCGCCGCGCTGAAGATCACGAAGCGCAGGTTGACCACGGCGCTGGTCAGCAGCACGGTCCAGATCGGCATGCCGGCGGCGAACAGCGGCAGTACGGCCAGTTGCGCGGACCCCGCATAGACCAGCAGCGACATGCCGATCGCCTCCGGCACGGTCAGCGCCGACTTGCTCATCGCCACCCCTGTGACCAGCCCCCAGGAAAAAATCGCGGGCTGGAAACGGGCGAAGAAGCGCGCGCCCTCGAGAAAGGCATCGCGCTCCACCTCGGCGAAGCGATGCCAAAGGCGCTGCCACACCGGGGACAATGGTCGGGGTGTCATGACTTGGATGTGAAGAGGAGACGCAACGGCAGCCCGTCTGTCGTGGCTTGGCCGTCTTGAAGGACCATCGGCCACGCAGTGCGTGGCCGACAGCGAAAGAGCCATTATAGGCGTGTGACAGCCGCTGGTAAGTGGCGGCTTAAAAGTGTTGTTTCGGGGTCAATCCGCGGGCGTCGACATCCCGGTTTCAGGCGGGGCGTCCGGCGGTCGGCGCCACCGTCACGGGCTCGGCTGCGGCCTGCTGTTTCGCCTCGCCGTCATCGCCGCCACCAGCCTGGCCCAGATCGATACCGGACGTTTCCGGCAACATCGCGGCGGACACCATCACCAGCGCATAGCCAACGCCCGCCACCATCGCGATCGCCAGCGCCAGCGTCGTGCGGCCGCTGTTGAGCCAGCCTACCGCCAGCGGGAAGAACGAGCCGATCACGCGGCCGAGGTTGTACGACACACCATAGCCCGTGGCGCGGATGCTGCTCGGATACGACTCGGAGATCGTCGCGCCGATGCCCGAGAACACGCCCTGCATCAGCACGCCGAGCGGGAAGCCGAGGAACAGCATCGACGTGTTCGACACCGGGATGACCATGTAGATCATCGCCATCACGAACGCGCCCGCCGCGAAAGCCATGTAGGTCAGGCGTCGGCCCCAGCGGTCCGTTGCGTACGCGCCGGCCACGTAGCCCACCAGCGAGCCAAGGATCGTCACCGCCAGGTAGGAACTCGTGCCGAACACCGACAGGCCGCGCTCGGTCTTCAGGAACGTCGGCAGCCATGTGGCGATGGCGTAGTACGCGCCCAGCATCCCGCCCGAAAGCAGGCTGCACAGCACCGTCTTGCGCAGCAGCGGGCCCCGGAACACGCGCGCGAGATCGGCCGCCGCAGATACGTTGCCGCGTTCCGCGCGGCTCTTGAGAAAGACCTCGGGTTCCTGCAGGTTACGGCGCAGATAGACCACCACCAGCGCCGGCAGGATGCCCAGGAAGAAACAGACGCGCCACGCCACTTCCGGCTCGAACAGGTTGAACGTGATCGCGTAGGCAATGGCCGCGCCACCCCAGCCGAACGAATAGCTGCTGGCTGTGAAGCCCGAGTACTTGCCGCGGTGCGCGGGATTCCGGATCAGCTCGGTCACCAGCACCATGCACAGCGACGACTCGCCGCCGAAACCCAGCCCCTGCAGCATGCGGAACATCATGAGCTGTTCGGGCGAGGTGGAGATACCGCACAGGAAGCACGACACCGCGAACACCAGAATCGTCCAGCGAAGCACGCGCACGCGGCCGAAGCGGTCCGCCAGCAGTCCCGCGCCGATCGCGCCGATCAGTGATGACACCAGCGTCCACGTGACGATAGCGCCCGCCATCGACTTGCTCATGCCCCACTGGGCCAGCAGCGTGGAAATCAGGAACGAATAGATCATGAAGTCGAACACGTCGACCGCATGACCCAGGAAGGCGCCGTAGAACCCCTTGCGCTCGGCGCGCGACAACTCTCTGAACCAGTCCAGCATGGTCTTTCTCCCCTTTTACCGTTGTGAACTTGCGTGTCAGGCGCGCGGCTGGCGGAACACGTGGCCGGCTGCCTCAAGCTGCTGCGCGAACCGCAGCGATGTCAGGTCGCCAAACCGGCGCGCCACGATCTGCACGCCTACCGGCAACCCATCGCTGGCCGGACCGATCGGCGCCACCGTGGACGGCAATCCACATAGCCCCGAATGGCCGGCCCAGAACAACTGCGACGTCAGCGGCCATGCCGTGCCGTTCACGTCGATCGTCCGCTGCCACGGTTCGCCGGCCTCGTCGAGCGGGAACGCCGTGGTCGAGGCCGCCGGGCACAGCAGCACGTCGTAGTCGGCGAAGAATCGCTCCCACGCGTCCGCGAACCGGGCGCGCGCGTGTTGCAGCAATAGCCAGTCGCGATGACTCAGCGTGGCGCCAGAGAACTGCAGCGTGGCGTAGTCTTCGTCGTTGCCGGCATCGCCTGCCTTGGCGAGCGCGTCGGCGAATGCCGCATCGTCCATGTAGAGCGAAGTGGTGGCACGCAGTAGCAGCACATAGGTGCGCCAAAGCGCTGCCGCATCGAAGTCCGGTCGTACGTTCCAGTCCACGCGCACGCCCTGCCCGGCCAGCCAGTGACCAAGGCCCTCGATCGCGCCGCTCACCGTGGCATCGACCTCCGCCAACGGATGCGTGGGCAGCATGGCCACGCGAAAATCGCCCAGCCGGGCGTGATCGCACGCCGGCAGATCGAGTTTCCAGGCGGGAAATTCGGCCGCGTCGGGGCCGGCGATGGCACGCAGGATCAGTTCGAGGTCATACGCGCTCCGGGCCACGGGGCCGGCCACGTTGATGTCCTGCCCGGCAAACCCTGCCGCCGCGTTGCCGTGGCCACGCAGCGGCACGATGCCGTGGCTGCTCTTGTGCGAGAACACCCCGCAGTAGTGCGCCGGGTTGCGCAGCGACGAACCGATATCCGAGCCAATGTCGAAATAGCTCATGCCGGCGCAGACCGCCGCCGCGCTGCCGCCGGAAGACCCGCCCGGCGTGCGCGACAGGTCGTGCGGATTGCGCGTGGTGCCATAGATCGCGTTGTAGCTCTGCCAGTCGCGCAGCCCGAGCGGCACATTGGTCTTGCCGAGCAACACGGCGCCCTGGGCACGCAGCCGCTCGACCACCACCGCATCGCTGCCGGCCTGATGCGCGCGCCGCGCGGGGCTGCCGCAGGTAGTCGGCCAGCCAGCCACGTCGAAGGACTCCTTGATCGAGAACGGAATGCCATCAAGCGGCCCGAGCGCCTGCCCGGCCCGACGGCGCGCATCGCTCTGCCTGGCGGCGTGACGGGCGGCCTCGAAATCCGCCAGCACCATTGCATTGATGTCGCCATTGCGGGCGGCCCAGGCCGCGTGGCAGGCATCGACCAGCGCCTGCGCGGTGGTCTCGCCGCGCGCGAGTTGCGCGGCCGCCTGGTGAACCGGATGAAAGCTCGCCTCGGGCTGAACGGCGTCAGCCGGAGACAGGTCTGGCAGGGTCACGGTAGCTCCGTTGTCATCTTGGACCGAGCCCATCAGGCTTGGGGCGGTGGGTCGGTCTGTGGGGGCGATTGGAGAAGCAATCGGTATACTATATTCACAACACCACAGACCACAAGGCAGTATTTGTGCCAGGGTGGATGCACCGCAACAAGGCAGGAAAAGGGAAATGAGGGGAAATCAGGTGACGGATTGATGGTGCGATGCACCATGCATGGGAGCCGTTTTGTATACCGTTTGGTGCCTGAGCGGCGTATCGCTCATCGCCGCAGCAGCCCTACCAGTTCATCGACATCGGGCAACGGCACATCGCGGCCGATCGCCTCGCCATCCATCGCGTCGAGCACGCCGTCCGCCAGCGCCCGCTTGCCCTGGTGGAGATCGACGATGCGCTCCTCGATCGTGCCGGCCGCGATCAGCCGGTAGACCGTGACCGGCCGCTGCTGGCCGATGCGGTGCGCGCGGCCCATCGCCTGATCCTCGGCAGCCGGGTTCCACCAGGGATCGGCAATCACGATGTAGTCGGCGGCGGTCAGGTTCAGGCCGAACCCGCCTGCCTTCAGGCTGATCAGGAACACATCGCCCTCGCCCGCCTGGAATGCCGCCACGCGTCGCGTGCGCTCGCCGGCCGGTGTCGCGCCGTCGAGGTACTGCCACGCCAGACCCGCGTCAACGAGCGCCTGCCGCAGCATCTGCAGGAAATCGACGAACTGGCTGAAGACCAGCGTCTTATGCCCGTTGGCGGCCAGCGTGGCCGCCAGTTCGGCGAATGCCCGCACCTTGGCGCCGGGCTGCCCTACATCGGGCGTGACCAGTCGTGGATCGCACGCGGCACGGCGCATCCGCATCAACTGGGCAAGCACATGGATGCGCGCCTCGGGCTCGGTCATGGCCGCAGGCGCCTTCTTGTCCTTGCGCGGACGCAGCAGCGCCCGTTCCGCCTCGGAAAGCGCCTGCCGGCGCAGCGCCTCGTAGTGGGCGGCTTCCGTGGGCTCGGGCGTGACGCGAATCACCAGCTCCGTGCGCGGCGGCAATTCATCGAGGACCTGCGCCTTGGTCCGGCGCAACACGAACGGGGCAATCATGCGCCGTAGCCGCTGACGCGGATCGCGTGCGCCGCTGCGCTCGATCGGATTCGCGAAATGCTCGTTGAAGCGTGCCAGCGAGCCAAGCAACCCCGGCACGCAGAAGCGCATCACGGCCCAGAGTTCGGCAAGACGGTTTTCCACCGGTGTACCGGAAAGCGCGATGCGACATTGGGCCGGCAGCGCGAACATCGCCTGTGCGCGGCGCGAGGACGGATTCTTGAACGACTGCGCCTCGTCAGCCACGACCGTATGCCAGTGACGGTCGCAGAAAGCCTTGCGGGCCTGTTGCAGCAGGTTGTACGAGACGATCACCAGATCGTGCGCGGCGGCCTGCCCGACGATCGCCTCGCGGTCGCCCTCGGCATAGACGTGAACCCGCAACGCCGGGGCGAAGCGACGCGCCTCTGCGGCCCAGTTGCCGCAGACCGAGGTTGGCGCGACAACCAGGGCCGGGCCGCCCGCCGCCCGCGCCAGCAGCACGGCCAGCGACTGCAGCGTCTTGCCCAGGCCCATGTCATCGGCCAGGCATGCGCCAAAGCCGGCCTCTGCCAGCGACATCATCCAGCGGAAGCCTTCGAGCTGATACGGCCGCAACTCCGCCACCAGCGTCGGCGGCAGCGGCGCATCGCGACCGCGCGCGGCACGCAGTTGCTTCACGCGGGTGCGGAAGTGCGCGTCGGGGTCGATACCGGCGCCAGCCAGCACGTCGTCGAGCCAGGGCGCGGCCACCAGCGGCACACGGATGCCGTCGCGGACACCATCGCCCACGCCGGCCAGATCGCGCAGCCGGTCGCGCAACTGGCGGGTCAGCGCCACGTAGACGCCGTGCGCCATCGGCATGAAGCGGCCCGCATGGCCGTGCGCCCACGCGACCAGCTTTTCGAGCGAGATCACCAGCCCCTCGGCCACGCGCAGTTCGCCCACGAGCTTGAACCATTCGCTGCCGGTCTCCACGCTGACGGCAAGCTGCGCGATATCAGCCGGCAAGACGCGCAACTCACGGCCACGCGGCCATTCGAGATCGATCACGCCGGTCAGCCCTGGCAACACCTCGATGGCGGTCAGCGCGTCCTCGGGATCGTCCAGCGTCCAGGTGTGCTCGCCGCCTGCGGGGGCCTGCTGCACGAGGAACGGCAACGCCTCGAATACCTCGGCCACGTGCGCGTGCTCGGCATCGAGATCGCGGTACGTCACGTGCGTCTCGCCGCCAATCGTCGCCATCAGTTGCGCGCGGCCGTGGCCCGGCGCGAGCCTGGGCCCGAGCACGCCAAGCGGCGTCACCACCAGCCGCAGGCTGATGCCGCGCCCAACCGGCGCCACCTCGGCACGCAGCCGCGACTCCGGATCGCGCTCGCGTGCCTCGCCCGAGCTGTCGGCGTGAATCTGGAAGTGGCCCGCCAGCGCGCGCAACGTGCTGTCGAGCCGCGCCTGGGCATCGGCCGGCACGGAGAGCCCGCCTGCGATGAGCTTGGCCGCGCCCTGCTGCGCCGGCGTGAAGCGGACCACGCGCAGCCGGCGCGGACCATCCTGCAGCACAGTGATCTGGCGCAGCGATTCGGCCTCCTGACGCGCGGCGGCGGGCAGGAAGTCCTCCATGGCCAGCGCCTCGCGCAGCGGCGGCACGATCCGCAGCACGTAGCGGTCGCCCTCGCGCACCGCCTCGAGCGAAGGCGCGGACTCGACCACTTCCATTGGCACCGTCGGCGCATGGGACAGCACCACGGCCGGATGCCCCACCAGCGCCACCACGGCGGCGGCGCGGTCCAGCACGTGACGCCGGTTGCGCGATGCGTCCCGTCGAATGGCACGGGCGACGCGGACATCCCACTGTGGCAGGGTGTCGTCCTCGGCCACACGGGCCAGCGGCACCGGCCTGGGCTTGCTCCAGCCACGCGCCCCGTGAGTCTGCTCCAGCGGCTCGATCGTCCCGACCACACCGTCGGCATCGAGGGTCAGCGCCCAGAGCAGGCGGCGTCCGTCACGGGGGCCGGCGGCTTCATCCACGCCCCCCGCCAACGCTTCA
Organism: Cupriavidus sp. SHE; assembly: GCF_000812445.1. Classification (NCBI taxonomy): domain Bacteria; kingdom Pseudomonadati; phylum Pseudomonadota; class Betaproteobacteria; order Burkholderiales; family Burkholderiaceae; genus Cupriavidus; species Cupriavidus sp. SHE. The sequence goes on from NZ_JWMB01000018.1 coordinate 168,264, forward strand.
AGTGCGCCAAGCGTGGCCTGCCAGCCGCCATCCGCGACGGAATCGGCATCATGATCGGCACGCTCGACGGGGAGTTCGGGTTGGGACACGCGGCTGCGGAACGGTGGAATGTCGGAAGGTGCGATTGTAGAACGCTCTATCCGCCGCCCTTCGTTGGCACGCAAGGACGCGCGGCTTACAATGGTGCCTTTGCGACATTTACCTGGGCTGCAGAGGGAGACGACCATGTCGATGGCAGATCGCGACGGCAAGATCTGGATGGATGGCAAGCTGATTGAGTGGCGTGACGCAAAGATTCACGTACTCACGCACACGCTGCATTACGGCATGGGCGTATTTGAAGGCGTACGCGCCTACAAAACGCCGGAAGGCACCGCGATTTTCCGCCTCAAGGAGCACACGCGCCGCCTGTTCAACTCTGCCAAGATCTTCCAGATGGCCATGCCGTTCGACGAGGCCACGCTCGAAGCCGCCCAGCGCGAAGTTGTGCGCGCCAACAACCTTGAGTCGTGCTATATCCGTCCGCTGGTGTGGATCGGCTCCGAAAAGCTCGGCGTGTCGGCCAAGGGCAACACGATCCACGTAGCCATCGCCGCCTGGCCCTGGGGCGCGTATCTGGGCGAGGAAGGCATGGAGCGCGGCATCCGCGTGAAGACCTCGTCGTTCACGCGCCATCACGTGAATGTGTCGCTGGTACGCGCCAAGGCATCGGGCTACTACATCAACTCGATCCTGGCCAACCAGGAAGCCACCGGCCTGGGCTACGACGAAGCCCTGCTGCTGGATACCGAAGGCTACGTGAGCGAAGGCTCTGGCGAGAATGTGTTCATCGTGCGCAACGGCGTGATCTACACGCCGGACCTGGCCTCGTGCCTGGACGGCATCACGCGCGACGCCACGCTGACAATCGCCCGTGACCTCGGCATCGAGGTGCGCGAGAAGCGCATCACGCGTGACGAGATGTACTGCGCTGACGAAGCGTTCTTCACCGGCACCGCCGCCGAAGTGACGCCGATCCGCGAGCTGGACGACCGCGTCATCGGCGAAGGCCGCCGCGGCCCCGTTACCAAGCGCATCCAGGACGCGTTCTTCGCGGCCGTGGGTGGCACCGACGAAAAGTACAAGAAGTGGCTGACGCTGGTCTGATCGACCGCGCCAACCCTGCATTTCCAATTGACATCCCTGCAAGACAGAAAAGCAACACTATGACTCAAACCGCATCCGTCGTAGAAATCGGCGCAGAAGACATGCCGCTGCATTGCCCCACGGCCAACACCCCGGCATGGAACTACCATCCCCGCGTCTTCCTGGACGTGGCGGACACTGGCGAGGTCAGGTGCCCGTACTGCGGCACCGTGTACAAGCTCAAGCCGGGCACCGTGCTGAAGGGTCATCACTGACCCGCCCGGCCCTCGCCAATTCCTGTCGTTTCGAACTGACGCCCCGGGCCGCCCAGCGCCCCGGGGCGTTGACATGCCCGGGCACCGCATCACAGGGCCACGCAATACCCACAATATGAGAAAAGCCCTCGTCATTGCCCCGAACTGGATCGGCGACGCGCTGATGGCGCAGCCGCTGTTCGCGTTGCTCAAGGCCCGTCACCCGCAACTGGTGATCGACGCGCTCGCCCCCAAATGGGTGGCGCCCGTGCTGGCGCGCATGCCGGAGATCGGCAAGGTCTTCCCGACCGATCTGGCACACGGCAAGCTGCAATTGAGCGCGCGCCTGCTGTTCGCGCAACAGCTCAAGCACGAAGGCTACGACATGGCCTACGTGCTGCCGAATTCGCTAAAGTCCGCGCTGATTCCGTTTCTGGCCGGCATTCCACTGCGCATCGGCTATCGGGGCGAAGCACGCTTCGGCATGCTCAACGTGCGCCACGCCAATCCGCCGCGTGACAAGCGGCCGCCGATGGTGGAGCACTACGCGCGTCTGGCGCTGAAGCCCGGCGCCCGCCTGCCCGAGTCGATTCCCGACCCGAAGCTCAAGAGCGATCCCAGGCGCATGACCGCCACGGCCGAGCGCTTCGGCATCGCGCCGGGCACGCGTCTGATCTCGTTCTGCCCGGGCGCGGAGTTCGGCCCGGCCAAGCGCTGGCCGGCCGCGCACTTCGCCGCGCTGGCGCAGATGCTGCGCCGCTCGTTCCCTTACGCGCAGATCATCGCGCTCGGCTCGGCCAAGGATGCCGAGATCGCCGACGAGATCGTCAAAGGCGCGCCGTTCGTCAGGAATCTGTGCGGTCAGACATCGCTCGACGATGCCGTGGACCTGTTGGCGCTCTCAGAGGCCGCGGTCTGCAACGACTCGGGCCTGATGCACGTCACCGCCGCCCTGAACCGGCCGCAGGTAGCCGTTTTCGGCTCCAGCGATCCGCGCCACACCCCCCCGCTGTCACAGGCAGCGAGTATCATGTGGCTTCAACTCGAGTGCAGTCCCTGCTTCAAGCGCGAGTGCCCGCTCGGCCACCTGCGCTGCCTGAAGGAGATCGAGCCCGAAATGGTATTCGTCGAGCTGCGCAAGCTCCTGCACCGCCCCTGACTCATCCAACATGCCTCGTTTCGCCCGCCTGTTCGATTCCGCCGAAGACATCGTCGATGCCTTCCGTGAAGCCATGAAGTTGCGCGACGCCGATGGTGCGTTGCGGCTGTGGCTGGATGAAGACTCTGTCACGTGCGTGATGCCCGATGGCCAGCGCCTGATCGGCCACGACCAACTGCGCCAGGCATTCGCGCTGTTGCTCGAGGAGCAGCCCGTGCTGATCGATGCGATCGAGACCAGCAGCCATGCGTCGCTGGCCGTGTCGATCTTCGACGTGACGGAAGCGCTGCGATTCGGCACTGACCGCGTGGAGGCCGACCTCTACGTGCACACCACCTACGTGCTGATGCAGAACCACGAGGGCTGGCGCCTTGCCCACATCCACTGCAGCCCGGCAAATGCCGTGCAGGTAGCGGCCGTGGCGGCGGCTCCGGGGCAGGCACTGCACTGATCCCCGCGCAAGACGCCATGCTGTTCGGCGAAGCCTTTCAAACGCCATGGTGGCTGCGCGGTGGCCACGCGCAGACGATCCTGCCGGCACGCTTCACGCGCCACCGGCGCATCGTGTTCCGGCGCGAACGCTGGGATACCCCCGACGGCGACTTCATCGACCTGGACTGGACCACCCACCCGACCACCCCGGGGGCACCGCTGGTGGTGATGTTCCACGGTCTCGAAGGCGATTCGCGCAGCCACTATGCGCAAACGCTGATGGCCGCGCTGCGCGAGCGCGGCTGGCAAGGCGTGATCCCGCACTTCCGGGGCTGCTCGGGTGAACTGAACATCGCGCCGCGCTTCTACCATTCGGGCGACTCGGCCGAGATCCGCTGGGTGCTGGAACGCGTGCGGAATCAGGTCCACACGGTGCAACCGGGACGACAGATGCTCGCCGTGGGCATCTCGCTGGGCGGCAATGCGCTGCTGCGCTATCTGGGCGAGGAAGGCCGCGGAGCGAACTTCCTTTCCGCCGCCGCGTCCGTCTCGGCGCCGCTGGATCTGGCCGCCGGCGGCGCGGCGCTGTCCAGTGGCTTCAACATGATCTACACGCGCATGTTCCTGCAAACGCTCAAGCGCAAGTCGCTGGCGAAGCTGGAACAGTTTCCAGGTCTGTACGATCGGGAAACGATGCTCGGCAGCCGCGATCTCTATGCGTTCGACAACGTCGTGACCGCGCCTCTGCACGGCTTTCGCGACACGGACGATTACTGGGCGCGCGCATCGAGCAAACCGATCCTCGGCGAGATCCGCATCCCGACGCTGGTCCTCAACGCCCGCAACGATCCGTTCCTGCCCGCCCGGCATCTGCCGGGCCCACGCGAGGTCAGCGCCGACGTGCTGCTGGAACAGCCCGAGCACGGCGGCCACGTCGGCTTCATGACGCCACGCGAGGGCCTGCTGGGCCAGTTGCCGCTGCTACCCTTCGCGGGCCATATCGAATGGCTGCCCACACGCATCCTTGATTATTTCGACAGCGTGCGCGCGACCCAAGCAACACCAGCCACCTGAGGCGGCGTATCTCCGGCCCAACGCCGGAACCGCCACGCTGGCAGAGACAAGAAGGAGACAAACATGGATGAGGTGGTCAAGCAGGCCATGGCGCGCTGGCCCAATGTGCCGTACTGCTACGGCTGGCTGGCACTGGACCGGCGCGGACAATGGCGGATGCGCAACGAGTTCGCGCAGCAGCATGGGCTCTCGGGCGATCCGATCCGGCACGAGGCGCTGATCGGTTTCATCGAGCGCAACTACACGCACGACGAACGCGGCGCGTGGTACTTCCAGAATGGTCCGCAGCGCGTGTTCGTCTCACTGATGTACACGCCGTGGGTGGCGAGGCTGCACAACGGCCGGCTGACCACGACGTCGGACCGTCCGTTCACGCCGACCGCCTGCTATACGGATGAGCAAGGCAACGTGGTCTTCGCCGGCACGGTGCAGGGTGTCGACAATGCCGTGCAAGTCGCGCTGCTGCACGACCATGATCTCGAAGCATTCAGCGAGGCGTGCGACTGGCATGGTGAAGCGTGCGGCGCCACGTTGGGGGTGTTCCATCACGACGGCGTCGACATCGACATCGAACCGGTGACGGAAGCGGAGTTACCCAAGCGCTATGGCTTTGTGCGAACGCCGGTAGCCGAGTAAGGCTTTTCTCCTCTCCCCACGCCTGGGCCGGCCTGTGGCAATCACTCAAGCCGATCAGTTCGGCATCCCCTTGTTGTCCTGCTTCTCTTCCTTGAACTGAAGCTGGAGTTGATGCAGACGCGCATCGACTTCGGACAGCGTGTAGAAGTCGCCATCACCGGCCTTGCGCGCGATCTGGAGTTGTTCGATGGCGGCCTGGTACGAGCCATCCATCGCATACTTCTCGGCCATCGCCTGATGCTGCTGCAGGCGCTTGCCTTGCGCCGCGTAGGCGCGCGCGAGCAGTTCCCACCATTCGGATCGGCTGGTTTCCTCGCGCGTGCGGGACCGCAGGAACGCTACGGCGTCGTCTAGCTTGTTCGCTGCGACAAGCGTGTCGGCATAGGCCAGCGCCGCCGCGTGAGACAGCGGAAACGCGCGCATCGTGGCCATCGCCTGCGTCAGCGCATCCTGCGTCCTCCCCTCGGCACGCGCCAGTTCCACCGCCATCACATCCAGCATCGGACTGCCCGACGTCGCACCCGGGATATTGCCGTAGAGGCGACGCGCCTCCGCAAGCGCCTTCTCGGCATCGGCAAAACGGCCCAGCCGCTGATTGGCGAAGGCGATGCCGTAGTAGACCGCCGGCAGTCGCACCGCCGACGTGTTGCTGTTCACCTGGGCCTGGAAGACGGCCAGCACGTTGCGCACATCGTTCGGTGTGGGCTCCTGAATCACGCGTGCCCGCGCGCGCGCGAACTCGTACTCGGGCGTGTTCGGTACCTTGTGTGGTGGCACGTGACTCACGCGGTCCTGCATGTCGGCGATACGCTCGGACGTCAGCGGGTGGGTACGCACATAGGCCGGCACGGAATTGTCCGAGATGCCCATCACGCGTTGCAGACGCTGGAAGAAGTCGGGCATCCCCTGGGGATCGAATCCCGCCGCCGTCATGATCTGGAAGCCAACGCGGTCAGCCTCGCGCTCGGCGCCGCGCGAAAACGAAAGCTGGTTCGCGACGGCCGCGCCCTGACCGCCCATCGCCAGCGCCGCCGCGGCATCGCCGCTCTTGGTGGCGGCCAGGCCGGCCAGCACCATCGAGGCCAGCGCGATCCACATCGACTGGTTCTGATTGGTGATGCCGCGCGCAATGTGCCGCTGCATCACGTGGCCGATTTCGTGCCCCAGCACCGACGCCAGTTCGGATTCGGTCTCCGACTGCACCAGCAGCCCGGTATGCACGCCGATGTAGCCGCCCGGCATGGCAAAGGCGTTGATCGAGCGATCCCGCACACCAAACAGCTCGAAACCGGTGGCAAAGGTGCCCGAACCGTTAGAGCCCGAGATGTTCTGCCGGCGGGCCGCCTGGACGAGCCTGTAACCAAGCGCATTCAGGTAGTCGTTCATAAGCGGGTCGGAGACATAGTCGGGATCCCGGCGGATGTCGCGCATGATCCGGTCGCCGAGGCGCTTCTCCATGTCCGGCGACAGCGAGGCCGTCGACGGATCACCAAGATCGGGCAACTGATTGCCTGAACTCTCCACCACCGTGTTGGCGCTGCGCAGCCCGAATTCGGACTTCTGGCCGGCCCGCACGCTCCGGTTAAGGTTGTCGTAGACCTGATCGCTGGCGTCGCTTGGAGGGGGTGGCGCGGCTGGGGCAATACTCGTCGTGCCCGCCGGCTTTGCGCTCGTTCCCTGCACGCCCTGAGGCCACGCCGGAGCCGCCATTGTCAGCACCAGCACGGTGGCCAGCGCACGCGTCATATGTGATGCGCGCGAGGCTGGCGCTGCGGCTGCGAGTGGGTGAGCACTCAGCCGGGCTGGCAGGCGGAAAGGCCGGAGGGTCTTGGGCATGTTGCTATGATAGCGGCCTGCGGATGACGTTCCCATCGGGCAAGCCCCAGCACACATTTCCTCCTGTTTCGCCATGAGCCAGCTCACACATTTCGACAACGCCGGACAAGCCCATATGGTCGACGTCGGCAACAAGGCCAACACCCATCGCGTTGCCGTGGCAACCGGCACGATCACGATGCTGCCCGCGACCTTCGCGCTGGTGCGCGACGGCAACGCCAAAAAAGGCGACGTGCTCGGCATCGCCCGCGTGGCGGCGATCATGGCCACCAAGAGAACCGCCGACCTGATCCCGCTCTGCCATCCGATTGGCCTGACCAAGGTGGCGGTCGACTTCGCACTCGACGAACCGAGCTCGACAATCGCCTGCATCGTCCGCACCGAGACCCACGGCCAGACCGGCGTGGAAATGGAAGCACTGACCGGCGTGCAGGTGGCCCTGCTGACCATCTACGACATGTGCAAGGCGGTGGACCGGGGCATGGTGATGGGCAACGTGAAGCTGCTGGAAAAGCATGGCGGCAAGTCGGGGGATTGGGTGGCAAACCCCTGACTCGTAAGGTCGCCCAGACGTTTACGCATGGCTTGGCCGTACTGAACAGTGTGTCGCGTGCGACCCTTGTGATGCGTCGATGTTGATGACAGAGAGGCACAAAAATTCGATCTTGCTCCAATCCTGCTCCACTGAGGACAGGAAATGGCTTCTATATCCCGCAGAGACGACCGATGGCAGGTACGTGTTCGTCGCAAAGGTTTCCCGCTTGAAGTAAAGACTTTCACCACTCGCCAAGATGCCGAACGGTGGGCGCGGTCCATCGAATTGGAGATGGACAGGGGAAATTACATCAGCCGAAGCGAAGCCGAATCGACCACCCTTGGGGATGTTCTCCAACGGTATATCGTCGATGTTTGCCCGTCGATGCGCGGTGGCACTGAAGACACCATCAGGCTACGTGCGATGTGCCGAACCAGACTTGCCAAATTGAGCATGGCTGCATTGACCCCAATGGCAATCGCAGCGTATCGGGACGAACGACTGAAACAGGTGGCCCCCGGCACCGTGATTCGCGAACTGGCTTACCTTTCCGCCATCGTCAACCACGCACGGCGCGAATGGGGTATCAACATCACAAACCCGGTCGCATCTGTTCGCAAACCACCGTCGCCACAGGGGCGAGACAGGGTACTGTCGGCAGAGGAAGAATGCCGATTGCTTGCTGCGCTGGCACCTACTGGACGTCGGAATCCGTGGCTACGGCCAATGGCAATCCTGAGTCTGGAAACGGCAATGCGGCGGGGTGAACTTCTGCAACTGCGCTGGCAGAACATCGACCTCGCAAGCCAGACGGCGTTCCTGCCGATGACCAAGAATGGGACCCCGAGAACTGTGCCCCTATCCCGGAAAGCGGTGGACCTGTTACGGGACCTGCCGCGTTGCATCGATGGAAGCGTATTCCCGATCAATGCACCAGCGCACCATAAGGCGTTCGAACGGGCATGCAAACGGGCCGGACTGGTTGACCTGCACTGGCACGACCTTCGTCACACGGCCATCACCCGGCTGGCAACGAAGCTGCCAAACCTAATCGAACTGGCGGCAGTATCCGGGCATCGCAGCCTGACCATGCTGAAGCGGTACTACCATCCATCTGCTGCGGACTTGGCAAAGAAGATTGGCTAACCGTCCGGCCATCCATGTCGGCGAGACATCGGTACACTGATGTCTCGCCCCGCCACCAGTTCCGCAGTGCCTGCCCGATATGACCGAAGAAAAACTACTCATTGCAATCGACCGGACTGCGCAGCTACATGAAGCAGTAGCGGCGCATGTGGACGGTCTCATTCCCTTCCCTGAGAAACGTTTCGTCGTCTCATTCCAAGCCGGACTGCTGTCACTGGACCACGCAAGGGGTGCCCTGATACTGATTGGCAACCGTCTGGGTACTTCCGCCTTATCCCTGCTGCGCCCTCAGTACGAATCCCTTGTTCGTGGCATCTGGCTGCTTCATGCCGCCACGGACAATTGGGTGGACAAACTTGGCGAACCCCTGACCGTCGAGAGTGCCCGCAGAGCGAACGAAGGGCCGATGTTGGCGGAAATGCTGAAGCAATTGGATGCCAGTGACGCCCCAGCGCATCTGATTGATCAACTGAAGCAATTCAAGGATGTGTCGTGGAAAGCACTGAGCAGCTACACTCACGGCGGGCTTCACCCGCTGGCAAGGACGCTCTCCGGCTTCCCTGTCCAGCTTGCAATTGACGCGATGCGGAACTCCAATGCGCTTGTCTGCATCGCGGCACAATTGACCGCCATTCTCACTGGCGATCCGCAAAGGAACATGCCCGCAGTCCGCAAGTTGCACGTGGACTTTGCCGACTGCACACCGATCATCAAGCCCCACGTGGAAGCCTGACCCGGCACCCCTTCGGGTAATTTCGACAGCCCCAGAACGGTCCGCCCTTTCCATCTCGCGCCACCAATTTCACACCGCAGGCCGCACAAGTCGGGGTCTGGTAATCACCTTCAAACGCCCGCGCCAGCAGCCTTGCTTGTTTGTCGGCGTCCAAGGCACTGATGCGTTCAACAATGCCAGCGCCGTCCAACAACTGGATACCAGCTTCGGCGGCGTAGGTCTGCACCGGCTGCCCGATAAAGCCTGCCAACGACCAGAAGACGCCCCGCTTCACTTTCGTTGAATGCATGCTCCCACCAAGCGCCCGGACTGGTTCCACCTTGACAGGCGAACGCCACGCCTTGCACTGGACGACTGCGATGGGTGTAGCCATTCCATCCTTGTACAGCGTGGCATCGATACCGCCATCTGCCCCATGCGGCACCGTCTTGACGGTGAATCCCATCGCCTCGTAGTACCACACGCACAGCATCTCAAACCGCTTCCATTCGAGTTGCCCAAGTGCGTCGATGGTCCATTCCGTGGGCTTTGCGTGCGCTGTTTGTTGACCGGACGCTGAGATGGCTTCGTCAATTCGGTCTGTTGCCCCTGGATTGACCTTCGTGACCGGCGCACTGGTGCGGACAACACGGAGACTGCGCTCTTTGCGCATGGGCCGTGCCCCGCCAGAACCCGAATTGCCCTCCGCTTGCCGCTTCCGGGCGCGAAGGTAGGCCAGCAACCCGAGGGAACCGAACATCGTTGCCGGAACCCAAGCGAGGGACCGACTTGTCATGGCAAGGCCGATCAGGAATGGACTGCGGGCAAAGGCTGCCGGAACAACGGCGTGAAAAACGATGTAGCTGCCCAACGCCAACACAACCGAAGCCCACCACGGCGCATCCATCAGTACGTCGCTGAGGGACGGCTTTCTTCTTCTGCGACCCATCTGCTCACCCCGTTCTTCTTGTTCAATTCATTTGCGCAGCAGGGCTGCCGGGACGAATCTAGCAGAAGTACTGAAATCCAACACGTTGCGCCACACCAACACCCCACCTCTTGGCGATTCCTCAGCCGTTGCCACAACTGGTAGAGAAGATCGCTTAGTTATCGCCCTACGACCGTGATTGTGTCGCGTTCCCACAAAATGGCCCAAGACCGCTGATGCCAATTTATAAATTGACCGTCTAAATAACGAAACTTGCAAAGCGCCGCCCTCTAGACGGCCACTTCGTTTCCACACACTGTGTAAACACAACTACGAGTCTTGCGCTTCAACGATGGCTATCATTTCTTGCATACGGTCAAATTTCGGCCCTTCATGGGGAACCGGCTTCAACGGCTTTCACTCTCTCAACGTATCGTGGGAAGAACTGGTATGGGCCGCCGTCACCGTCGGCAAGCCAGGACTGCCTTACCTATTCAATCACTCGTGGCATTCCGTCAGTGACATCATGGTGCGAATGCACATGGTCTACGCGAACTTATGGCAAGGGGCAAATAGCTATCACAAGTCGAGCTATTATCATGCGCTTGATCCGACGGAAAAAGCGGCAACTTCGTACTTCCTCGGAATGATGGCCGCCAAAATCATGGCAGATAAGGTCCTCGGCGTTCCGTGGCTTTTTCACTTGTCAATGCTTCAACCGCTCGGGGGTACACCATCACTCATCGGCAAGTCGTCACCGGACCTAATCGGCCTGAATGGAAACCATCAGTGGGCGGTAGTCGAAGCAAAGGGGCGGACAAACAAATTCGATTCGGAGGCAGCCAGCAAAGCGAAACAACAGACTCGGCAGCTTCGCATGATTAACGGCAACTTCCCGTTTGTTCGCGTTGCGGTGCAATCCTACTTCTCTCCGGCGTTAGAATTTGCTATTGACGATCCCGATGAGTACGACGATAACGCTGTTGATTTTGATGGGGATGTGGAACTTGCCTTTCGCCGTTACTATTCCTTTGTTGACACAGTAACGCGCGCCAGCAACGATGTACGGACTATCGCAGGCGAACAGTTTGCTTTTCGAACATTCGACGAAACCGGCCTCTCGATTGGCCTATCGCGCAAAACGGCATCCCAAATCTCATCGGGCCAAATCACTACTCGCCGGGAATCGTTGGCCGATGGAAATATAGAACATTCGGTCCGTGTGTTCCCCGACGGAATAGCTATCTCGCTCGATAAACGGTGGTCGGAAGACCAAATGAAGATTGACGTGCTGGACCGCACCAGACTCGACAACCCCTAACCTATGAGGCCATCTCGACGGCGGTCTCTTCCTTGGCCTGCCGGGCAAGCCTCGACAGCGTGGACCGGGAACAGCCGGTGGCCGCGATGATCGTGTTCCAACTGTCGCCACGGCGCAGCATGTTCATGATCGCTGCGTTCCGCTGGTCATCCGGCTTGCGGCCCTTGTACCCACCTTCCGACTTCAGCTTGGCGATGCCTTGCGCCTGTCGCCGCCTGCGGTCGTCATAGTCCTTGCGAGCGATTGCGGCGAGAACATCCAGCATCATCGCGTTCATCGCATCCATCATCCGACCTGTGATGTCATCGGCGTTGGTCGTCATCATCCAAGATGTCGGCAGGTCCAGTGCGACGACCCGAACACGACGCGATTGCAGTTCTGCCTTCAGCCGTTGCCAGTCCTCGTTGTTCAGCCGTGACAGCCGGTCCACCTGTTCGCACAGCAGGATGTCCCCTTCGTGGCAGTCGGACAGCAGACGGAACAACTCAGGTCGTTGAAGCGAAGCCCCCGATTCGTTCTCGATATAAAAGGACACGATCTGTAGCCCCCGTTCCTTTGCGAACGCGATCAGGTCCGACTTGGCACGACCAGCATCCTGTTCCTTGGTTGATGCACGAAGGTACGCTCTGACGTACATAACCACCCCAACGGTTCGTTTAGGATAGTTCGAATATTACCGGTTCGATTAGGGTTATGTCAATCCACATATCGAACCAATTCCAGACTGGTTCGCCAAAGGCATACCCATTTGAGACCAGTTGGTCACATGTCTCAACGACCTGCGGTCGTGCGCTTCGCGAACAACATGTGTATGAAGTCATCCGGCGAAAGGGAAGATCGGAGGGAACCGAGGCGACGGACAGGACGGGCGGCCCTTCTTTTGTTAGCCACAGGAAAAAAGAAAAAGAATTCTTCATTTTTCCTTCATTTCGTCACCTATGGACGACAGGGCACCCCTTATAGGGGTGTGTCCTTGTCCGTCCAAATTAGGTCGCAGATGATGTCTGTGGACAACTTGTTTTATCGACCTGTCCGGCTGTCCGCAGATGTCACTTCGGCCAGACGTAACCACCGTAGGTCCCGACGAGGTTGGCTTCGTTCACCAATTGGTCAAGGGCACGTTCAAACGCTTTGCGCTTGGCATCGTCGGTCGTACCCGTCGTGATACCAGCGATGATGGATTCGTCCTTCCACTTCTCTTTGGGAACGACGAGTTCCGGTGCACCCAAACCAAGGGCTTGCTTCAATTCGTCATTGGGAACGACGCCACAGGGATCGGTCATCTTTTTCAGTACCGAAAGGCACGTCTTTGATGCAGGTCGCAGATTCACACGCGTACCGGTCTTCGGCATATCGAGCATGACAAGGGCGGCAGAAGACATATTCCCTTCAAGAGGCACGCGTTCGATCAGGAAGTGGCGATCCTCACCCTCTTCGTCTTCCTTGTTCTTCTTGCAAACCAAGGACCGTGCGTCACCCTTCTTGTCCACGCGATATTCATAATCGACTGCACCGGTCAGACCGGATGCACCACGCAGACGATCTCTATCGCCGTTCCCCGAGTGATGAACAATGACGACCGACGCATTGAAAGGAAGACGCAGGTGATCATCCAACAGGTTCATGAGAAGCCCCATGTCCCGGTTGCTGTTCTCGTCTGCGTTACCGATGTTCCGCGCCAGCGTGTCGATGACGATCATGCGCGGCGGTTCGTTGTCGGATGCAACCTTCGCGATTTGCTTTGCTAGTTCCTTCACGTTGTCAGGATTAGACAGCGGGACCGGAGACTGCCACAGGTACAGCGGTGCCGCCTGCAACGACACGTCGTTCTTTTGCTGCCATGCGGCCAGCCGCCGTCCAAAGCCCTTCTGACCTTCACCGACGATATAGAAGACCGCACCGGGTTCGACATCGTGACCGTGCCAGTCCGTGCCGGTCGCAATACAACACGACCAGTCGATTGCAACGAAACTTTTGCCGCTGCCCGATGCTCCGAACAGCATGCAGGACGTGCCTTTTTCCATGACGCCGTCGATCAGCCAATCAACAGTGTGCGTTACGGCCATCGCATCGGCGGCGCGGACGAACTCACGTGAGCGGGAGGCAGGTGCTTCAATCCGCTTCGTCGCGTTGTCGCCGGTCAGCGCCTTGGCGATGGTCATTTGGCCGTAGGTCTGGCCCTCAGCAGAATGCGGCTTGTCCCACTTCTCGGGCCGGTATAGCTCCGATACCCGGAACAGCCGGTCCAAAGTTGCCGCGTCCTGCGTCGCACGGGCCAGCATGTTTGCCAACGCAAGGTCGGCTTCAGACTGACTCGGGTAGTCGGAAAAATCACCATCAAACAGCTTGCGGAACCGTTCGCCGCCAACTTGCATTGCATTTGTCAGAATGGCCGCCTCGTCCAAGATGCCGGTAACGCGATCATCGGTAACGGTCGGCAAGTTCGCATCCGCCGCCGTCGATTTGCGGAAATGCGTTTGGTATAGCCAATCAAGGGCTTCTGCCTGATCGGTAATCTCAGCCGTGTGGCCCAGCTCATGACCCGTGACCGTCAAATAGCGGGGGCTGCCCTCGCCGTAGCATTCAATGTTCTTGTGCAGCGTGCCCTTGCCGAAGCGGCCAAACGTGCCACAGGTAAGAATGTGGAGGCCGTCACCACTCGGCGACTTTTCCATGTATGCCCCATCGAACCGCGCAACGATTTCAGCTGCCAGCGGTGTGAGTTTGCCGGATGCGTCGATAACGTGGTCAAGGTCAACACCTACCAGATCATCGCGAAGATGGATACCGATGCCATCGAAATCGCCCGCTTCATAGGCGGCACGTACCTGATCGAATGTCGCCCACGTTGCCGAATTATTGGGGCTGGCGTAGTGACCGTTGCATTGGTACGGCGGCTTCGTCCACTTGTCTTTCTCTGTTAGCTCGTAGCGCCACAGAACCCAATGCGGATGATTCCTGAGACTAGCGGGAATGCCGTCGAAATTGACCGGCAGGACTTCAGGCTTTTGGGGTGCGAGGACAGCCGACATCATTGCACCTCGCCGACCAGTTTGCCCGATACAAGCGCACGCAACGGAAGCGGCATGCCACCGTGGCTGAAGGTGTCTTGAAGGGGCTGAGAGAGGATTACATTCGATTGCTTTTGAGTTTGATAAGACATTTAAAAAGTTCGCGGAACTACCGCGCAAATACGTCAGCACGCCCGAATAGACGAACGCTCACCCGCAAGGCGCATAGGCTGCGCGGATTGCGTGCGAACACCGAGAATTTTTCGGGGTACTGGCGGAACTGATTAAGCTTCCGCACAAGGCTTCAAGCGACGGCAAAACGCCGCCGACAGTCGTGAAAACACGACATCAGCCAAGGTCGGAAACCGCCATTAATTCATATAGACGCGACAACTTCAGTACGGTTGTCGCGGTGCGAGTATTCGGCCAAAAGGACCGAAATTCGCTCAGAGAAAAGTCCTCTTCGGACTTTGCATGTTCGGCATACGGAAGCCCACCGAACAAGACGCACATTATACAGGTCGGTGCCAGTTTCGTCAATATTTTCTTGACGGCGCTCGTTTTTTATGAGTGGGTTCTTGCTGGTGTCTCACCGCGCCAACAGTCTATGAGGTTGACGCCGCCGCTTCCCGCACCCGCATGATGGTCTGCCTGCTAGTCCTCATGTCTCGGGCAATCTGGGCGACAGACGCACCAGCATTCAGCCGGTCCACCACCACGGCACGCTGTTCTTCAGACAAGGCTGACGGCCTGCCAAACGTCTTCCCTTCCGCCTTGGCCCTGCGAAGGCCAGCCGTCGTGCGTTCAATGAGTAGGTCACGCTCGAATTCGGCCACGGCGTTAATAACGCCCATCGTCATCTTCCCTGCCGGACTGGTCAGGTCCACCCCGCCAAGGGCCAAGCAGTGAACACGGACACCAGCGGCATCCAGACGCTCGACCGTGGACCGCACGTCGATAGCATTGCGCCCGAGGCGGTCCAGCTTGGTCACGATGAGCACATCGCCGCCTTCCAGCTTGTCCAGCAACTTTGAGAAGCCCTTCCGTTCGGAAGCGGCCACCGAACCCGACACCGTCTCCGCGACGATGCGCTGCTTGGCGACGGTGAATCCCGCCGCTTCGATTTCCTTCACTTGGTTCTCGGTGGTCTGGTCCGCAGTCGAGACCCGGCAGTAAGCAAACAGTCGTGACATCCACACCTCACATGTCCGAAATAGGAGTCCGAATATTACACCCTGTCCGATAGGTTTACAAGCTAAGTTTTGGACATGCGGATTCAGGATGTCCGCCAACACTCGGTTTTGGACACCGAAGCACTTGTGTTCTTGGATTCCTGTGGGTAGCCGACTTCCCGGCGATCAGAGTTGAAAATGTGCCGGTATGCTGCCAAAGTCCTTTGCGTAGGCCCGACGCACCAAGGTTGTATTCACTTCGGTGTCGCCAAACGACAAATTGCGTCGTATAAATCACAAATGAGTGTGGAAGCATGACAGAAGAAGATTTGCTGGTAGTGCAGAAAGAAATCTGTCCTCTCATAGAGAAGGGAGACATTGCTCTCCTTCTGGGGGCGGGATTCAGTTATGGGAACAAGTCCATCAACGGGACAATTCCGACTGGTGATGGATTACGGGACGCACTTCTCGAAAGATGCGATACCAAAGCAGGCCCAAAGACCACCCTGAAAGATGCTTACACTTATGCTGCGAAGCGAATTGCCAATTTTAACGGCTACCTCAAAAACTTCTTCACTGTGCAGAGAGTGGAGCCATGGCAGGAGCGAATGTTCCAATATGCATGGAACCGTATATACACAACCAATATCGACAACGTTCTGAATGTCGCGTACACCACTTGTCATGCGAAAGGCTTGTCGTCCGGCGATTTTGAGTTTTTTAACTACCGTGATCAAGCATCAGCAGAGAATGTCATTGGCAGCATCCCGGTAGTTTCTATTCATGGCACCATTGCTGACATTGAATCCGGCTTTATCTTTTCGAATCTTGAATACGCGATTGCTTCGACGAAGACGTTCGATTGGCACAATGAACTAGCCAAACGCATGCTCATGGGTGGGCTAATCGTAATCGGCAACCAATTGGATGAATCGGATATCGATTCGTATCTCTCGCGTCGCACCGAGACTTACGGTGACTCTCAAAAGAAGGTCCAAAACTGGATTGTCATGCCAAATCCGGACCCGATCAAACGGGAAAATTATACTGAAGCTGGCTATTACGTAATTGACGCCACGGCCGAGGAGTTTTTTTCAGCGGTTTTCAAGTACGCGCGGCCACGAAAAGTTGTTGATATCGTCCTCGATGCACTGCCCGCAGGAAAAAGTCGCTACAATCGAATCGGTGCAATGACATGGTTTAAGGAAGCATTCAACCCAGTGCTTCAGGCCATCGAGCGATCACGAAATGAATCGGGCATTCTTCGGCATTTTGTCACCGGCGCACATCCAGAATGGTTATATATTACCAATCACGCACACGCCAGGACGCCTAGAATCTCGCGGTTGGCCGAGATGATTGCATCCGAAATGTCAAAAGCGCGAGAAGGCATCGGCACAATGCACGTCGTCGGTCCAAGCGGCTCCGGGAAAACCACCGGCATTCGCGCCGCCTTGATGGATTTGTCAGACAAGTATCCCTACATTTACGAGTTCAACTCTTCGAATGGGATTGACATTGACAAGTTTATGTCAATCATATCCGGGTTTTCTGATAATTCTCGCGCAATATTTGTGTTTTATAGCGCATCCGAATTTTATTACGCAGTCAACACTATTGCGCTCGAACTTCGAGATCGAATAAAATCTTTTTGCCTTTTTATTTTAGAAGATCGTGTCTACGATTATAAGACAAATGTACGTCACCTGACCGATTGCTCCGCTGATGCGCCGATCTTCGAATTTGGTTCATTAACATATGAAGATGCACTGGCAATATGTGCTCGCATATCAAAGCATCCGATCAAACTAGGCGATTTTTCTGACCTGCCCATCGAAAAGCAAGCAGGACGCTTGCTGGACCGTGAACGCGGCTTCAATGGCGACCTTCTATCTGCCCTTTACTCACTCACAACACACGAAAATTTTGAAACCAAGATTTTCAATGAATATAATTCAGTAAAAGATAATGAAGCCAAAAATATTCTGCGAATTGTTACGACACTTCATCACCTTGGTTTTGCCGCGCCGATTAATTACGTCGCGGGGATGCTTGAAAAGACTGTAGATTCAATTCAAGAACAATTAAATGGCAATCTGTCGGGTATCGTGCTTGATTTTGGCTCTCGCGGCCAACTCGCCTGCCGACACAGAGTAATTGCTGATTGTTACTTCGGAAATTGCATTGAGATGCAGGGCATGCAAGATGAAATATTGGGAATATTGGACTATTTGTCCAATAAGTTTACCATCGAGGACATCAAGCATCACCCCTTACCATATCAGATATACAAGCGCATAATCTCCTTCGATTTCCTATATGAGAAATATTTCCCTGCAAAATCGCGGCAAACGGACACGGAGCGTACATACCACCACGCGCAGAAAATGTATGGGCACGATGGAGTTTTCTGGCTGCAATTTGGGAGATTCTATCGAAAAATTGGGCGCTATGATGACGCGATTGATTGTTTCCGCACCGGCTTAGATTTTTACGATTCATTCCAAACCCGTCACTCCCTCGGGGCGACGCTTATTGCAAAGTATATCCACGAGAATTTCGCTGATCGCACCCTTTACGCTGAGGGCATTGATTATCTCGAATATGAACGGCTTCGACGAGGATCATCCGACCCGTATCCCACCTCGACACTTTGCGCAAGCCTCATCCGAATTTGTCGCGCACGCCCGAAGGATACAGAAGCAATACAAAAACTAAAGGAATGCATTAACTATGGGCTGAAGAATTTCCCCGACGATGACTATTTTTCGTCGCAACTTCGGCTTTACCTAAAGCTGAAACTTAGTTAGCTCTCACCCCGGCACGGCCGTTCTCATCGAGAGGGAAAAGGTCGTGCCAGTATCGATCATCTGGCTTTCGCTCCGACTGCCACTTGGTGCTGACTAACGCAACCGCTGGAATCAGCGGTGCCTCGGATGATTGCACTTGACCAGAGTGTTTAGAGCGTTACCGTGCTGCCAAGCAGGGTAACGCGGCAATCGAGATTGCCGCGTCGCTACGCAATTCTTGTAACGGTCAGCATTGATGGCGGCCATTGGTGACCGGTCCGGGGTAGTGGTCCGGGGTAGTGGTCCGGGGTAGTGGTCCGGGGTAGTGGTCCGGGGTAGTGGTCCGGGGTAGTGGTCCTAAAACTGGTCCCGACAGCGACAGCGATACCGATACCGACACCTGACAACGACACTGTGTCCCGACCATTGGGGACATAGGGAAACGGACAAGACTGCCAATGGTTACGGCCCGCACTGCAATTGCTGGACTGGTCTGCATTGATGGCGACCATTGGTGGCCTGTCCGGGGGTACTGGTCCGGGGTACTGGTCACGACATTGGTCCCGACACTGGCTCGGGCAATGGTGGACCAGTAGTGATCGACTGTGGCAGTCAAAGACCATCGCCACCATTGGTCCCAATCAATGGTCGTGTACCAAGCCCGCGCCAACAAGGTCCGTGATCTCCCGCTGGATGCTGGTTAGCGGATCAGCCACGTCCTTTGCGCTCAGTTCAACGTAGTGCCTGTGGAGGACATCACCCCTCTTCGGCGCGTGACCAAGAATCCTACGTAGTTGCGCATCTCCGATACCCATCCTTGCACCCACGCTGGCAATCAGCTTTCTCAGGTCGTGCAGCGTGAAATCCGGTGTCCCGGCCCGCTGCGCCATCTCTGTCACGTGGTCTGCTGAAAGCCCATCGAACAGCCGTTGCTCCGGGTCCAGTCCTTTGCAACGGCGACCAAGAATGTCCCACATATACCCGATTATGTGAACCTCGCCGTGAAGGTACACTGTCGCTTTCACTTGACGCCAGTAATCCAATGAGCCTTCCGCTGGTAATAGAACTACAGCGTTTAGCCGTAGATCAAGGTACATCTGTTGTGCAATTGGTCCGCACCGCAAAGCTAGTGGCAACAAAGCTGGCACTGACTGAAGCACTGGACTGGATCGATTCCGAACTAAACGGATACCGGGACCTAAGTACCCTACCGACGTACAGAAAACTTACCGGTGAATGCAAAGCATTCAACCCGTATCGCGGGTGGATATCTGTGCAGTTTCCAAATGTGGAACTTCACACCCTATGCTCCGAAGCACGGGTGGGCCAATCCCTTGGGTCAATGGAACCGCTACTCGCCGATGAAAGCGACCATGCATTCCTACAGTATTCTTTTGAGCAGCAGCATGTTCTCCAAACATTGTTTCGCGAAGACATGAAGTTCGGCATTCGCCTGTCAAAGGGACACCTGACTGGAATTTTCGATGCAGTCCGAAACCTTACCCTTGATTGGAGTCTACAGCTCGAACAAGCCGGTGTTCTAGGTGAAAATATGTCATTCACCCTGACTGAGAAAGTAGAGGCGAAACCCGTGACACAACAGTTTTTCATCCAAAACGCAGGCGTTGTAGGAAATGTCTCCGACAACGCAACGGTAACCAACAACCAGCAGGTCACGGGATCGCTATCCGTCGAAAGTGTACGTGACCTTGTAAAGCAAGCACATGCTTCCATCAAGTCGCTGCCTGCGGACACCGCAAGTCAAGTGTCTCCACTCTTAGACGATCTCGACCGTGAATCAAGCAAGTCGGCCCCTGATGAAGGCAGACTCAGAACCACACTGACGTCGATCCGGCAGATTTGTGAAGGAGCAGCCGGAAACCTCATAGCGACCGGCCTTACCGCCGCTGTCACCACACTGCTTTCTCGATGACTCGTCTACGGAATTAGTTCGCCATTCGTTGTGTGGCTCGACGCCAGTGCCGTGAATCCGTTGACCTCCTTATCAAGGGTACGTCCCGGCTACCGCAACGGGGCTGCATCGAGTAACAACGGTGCACCCAATGATGTCAACGGTGCCAATGGAACCATTGCCCACCGGTACACCGGTCGTGCAACTGCGGCAACCATTGGGGGCATATGGAAACGGACGACGCGTGCAATCGGTGTACCGGTCGCTATGCAATAGTTGGACCGGTCAGCATTGGTGGCGGCCATTGGTGACTGGTACGGGGGTATTGGTCCAGACACCCGACCCCGACCCCGACACCTGACACCTGACACCTGACACCTGACACCTGACACCTGACAACGACACCTGACAACGACACTGGTCCCGACACTGGTTCGGGCAGTGATGCGGGTATTGGTCCGAGGTAGGTACTGGTCACGGGGTATTGGTCCCGAGGTGGTGGTCCCGAGACTGGTCCGGGGTATTGGTCCGGGAAACTGGTGTACCAGCAGTGATTGACTGTGACAGCGCCCCGGCGATGATCCTGACAGCATTCATCAAGCAGACAGCTATCGCGAACCACATCGCCACCGCGTAAACTTATGGCTGGCGTTGGTGCCGTGGAAACTTGCTCCATTTCTGCTCCACTTCTACTCCAATGCCGACCACTTGATCAACCGGATTGGTCAAGATCGATGATTCGTTTGTCGCAAAAAGTTAGTAATTACTCTTGCTATCGTCCGCACCGAAACGCACGGCCAGACCGGCGTGGAAATGGAAGCACTGACCGGCGTGCAGGTGGCCCTGCTGACCATCTACGACATGTGCAAGGCGGTGGACCGGGGGATGGTGATGGGGAATGTGAAGCTGCTGGAAAAGCATGGCGGCAAGTCGGGCGACTGGGTGGCGGGAGGCGCGTAACGACTCGGCTGCGTAGCCGGGCTTTGCATTCCCGATCACCGACACCGCTTATGCCCCATCGAAATATCGCATATGACATTAATGTCGTAACTGCATTCGACCACCGCTACCGTCGCGCCTATATTGGAACGAACGTTTTTACGCCGGGGAAAACAGCCACCTGAGGGGAGGTGGAAAAGTGAAGACATTCTTTATGCTAGCGGCCGCTTGTGCCGCGCTAGGTGCCGGCATGGCCCATGCCGGTAATGGTCCGAGAGATATGTACCTGGATGGCGCGAGGACGCCAGATCCGTACACCGATGGCGCCAAGGCCACCCGCTTCGACGTCTATACCGATGGGGCAAGTGTGCTTGGCAAACGTGACGTGTTCAGCGATGGCGCGAGCACCATTGACAAGCGAGACACATTCACCGACGGCGCCTGAAAGGCGTCTTCACGGGTGGCGAGATGGGCGCCGGAATACCAGGCCAGGGCAACGTCCCTGGCTTTTTCTTGTCCTCATAAGCCGGCACCCATGACAGCTTGGGATGGGCCAAGGCCGTCAATGTCACCCATGACGTATCGTGGACGTATCGTGATTCACGACACCGGACCGCCACGTACCTGTCACCGCATATCCCGCCCGTAATAAAGGTAACGCCACATTTCGGAATGACCCGGGCTACCCCTGCCTGAGGCAAATTGCTATTCAATGTAATTGGATTGACGCGCGCCGCTGGCCTCGGTACGCGAGATCAGGACAAGGCGCGTTAACGGCAAGACAGGCCAGGCAGGGGGTACATCATGAACGGGCGCAAGCTTTGCCAGATAGCGCTGGTGGCAGCAGCGGCATTGGCATTCGTCAGCACGTCCGCGCAGGCGCACGGCGGTGGACACGGCGGGGGAGGCGGACACGCGCATGTTGGTGTCGGCGTCGTCGTCGGACCGGGTTGGGGCTGGGGCTGGGGTCCCGGATGGGGCTGGGGCCCCGGCTGGTACGCGCCCTATGGTCCTTACTACTATCCCGGCTACTACCCGCCTTACTATCCGCCCGCCGCAGCGGTCGCCCCTTCCGAGCCTCCGCAATACGTCGAACAGGGCAACGTGAGCAACCACGGCGCGCCCGGCGACGCCAATGCGTGGTGGTACCACTGCAGCCGGCCGGAGGGCTATTACCCCTACGTCAAGGATTGCCCCGGAGGATGGCAACGCGTGCCGCCCCAGCAGCCGTCATCTTCGAATCCCTCTAACCCCGGAGTGTCTTCATGAATTTGCGTACCCTGAGCTTGCTGACCCTGGCCGCGACAGCCTCGCTGGGCCTGGGAGCCTGCGCGGTGATGCCATCCGGGCCTACGGTGATGGCGTTGCCAGGCTCCAACAAGACGTTCGACCAGTTCCGCGGTGACGACTACAACTGCCGCCAATTCGCCTTCCAACAGATCGGCGGAACCACGGCCCAGCAGAACGCCAATGCAGCAGCGGTGGGGAGCACGGTGGTCGGGACGGCGCTCGGCGCCGCGGCCGGCGCGGCATTCGGTGGCGGCAGCGGCGCGGCCGTGGGTGCGGGCGCCGGCATGTTGACGGGCGCGGCCGTTGGCACTGGTGCCGCCTATAACTCCGCCTACGGCACACAGCGCCAGTACGACGCCGCATACGTCCAGTGCATGTACGCAACCGGCAATCGCGTACCGGTGTACGGGCAGATGGTGTCCGCACCGCCGCCCGGGCCCGTGCACGAGTCGATGCCTCCGGCCAACTACCAGCCTTACTATCCGCCGCCTCCGCCGCCTGGCTACGTTCGCTGAATACTGCCGGCGCGAACGTGCCTCAACCGCGCCGGGCGCGTAGACGCGCCCAGGCGCAGAACTCGCGTGGCCTGCGGTCGGCGCCTAACGCGTCGCAGTCGCGTGAGAGCATCTCGAAAACCGTCGCCTCGTCGCCCTGAAAGTAGTACGGCAAGCGCTCCACCCACTGGCGTGCTTTCGCCTGATCGCCGGTCAACGCGAGCAACCAGGCGGTGCGCCCGATGAGGTTCGGCGTTGGCAGCAGATGCAATGCGGCCATGTGCGCCGGCAGCAGGCTGGCAGCATTGTCCGGCGTGATCCTGGCGTGCTCGACGCTGTCCGATGCCGCATGCTGGCGGAACCAGAGCTTGGGCATCGGCAGGCTATCCCGCTTCTCTTCATGCGCATACTCGCGTGCCTCGACACGCTTGTAGTCCTGCCAGAGCGTCACAAGCAGGAAGGCGGACACGACGATGAACATCACGCACGCCATCGCCGGAACGGCACGCGGCAAGCGCTTGCCAAAGCCGGACGGTTCCAGCCACGCCAGCAGGAAACAGAACGGCAGGAAGAAGTACAGGTAGTGCAGCGGATACTCGAGCATCGAGTGCGCCCCATACATCGCCAGCCAGAACAGCATCGGCACGGCCATGGCGCGCTCGCCCGACGACGCTGTCCAGATCCGATCGCGCACGACGCGCCAGAGCCACCCTACCAGTACCAGCGCCACGCCGACCGTGCCGACCAGACCTGTCTTTGCCAGCAGATCGAGTATTGCGTTATGCGCATGGAGCGACATTTCGGCCGTTTTGCCAACATCGGCCATCTGCTGGAACTGGGCCCAGCCGAACTCGCCATAGCCAACCCCGAGCAGTGGATGCGCGCGGAACATCGCCCAGGCATGTGCCCACAAGGCGCCGCGGCCGGAAACCTGATCGCCGGACTGGAGTTGCGCGACGGTGTCGAACAGCCGCCAGTCGAACAACTGACCAGCGTGCTTGATGGCTGGCTGGAGCACCACGATGCCGACGACCATGAGCACTGCCGCGACAATCAGACCCGGCGCGCGATGCATCGGATCCGTGCCGCGAGGCGTGCCCCGTGCCAGATGCGCGGCGATCAGCGCGTACAGCGCGGCCAATCCGATATGCAGCAGGCCCGTGCGCGATCCGCTCAACACGATGCCGCTTTCCAGCAGCAGCACCGCGACGAGCCAGCCCGGAAACCGCAGCCACCCACGCGTGGCGAGCCACACCGAAGCCACCAGCGCCAGGCCCTGAATCGTGGCCTGATGATTCGGCTGGTTCAGATTGCCCCAGAGGCGGCGGTTGTTATCGTAGAAGTATTCAGATACGAGATTGAACGCCTGGTCTTCCAGATGGAAGACCTGCACCCATTGCGCCAGCGTGCCGAGGAGCCCCGCAATCATGAAGGCGATCGCGAGCGAATCGACAATACTCGCGCGCTCGTCGGTCGACATCGACTGGCTGGCACGCCATGCGGCCAACATCAGCGCCGCGCCCAGCGCCAGCACGATTTGCGTGAGCTGACGGCTGCCGGTGACATCGACCATACCCATGACGGCTTGCGCGACGGTCGTGGCGATCAACCAGATCGGCAGCAGCACGATCCATGGGAACGCCCTGGATGCTCGCGAGCCCGAATGGTGGTTTGGCTTCAGCGCCAGGGCGATGACCAGGAATACGCCAAGCAAACCGGCCGTCCACTCGCCATAGAACGTGGCAAGCGGCAGCGTGTGCTTCGAAACCAGCAGGGGCAAGGTAAATGCGACGACGATCGCCGTCGCGGGAAGCGTGGCTCGAGGTGCCGGCATTCGCGCGCAATCAGGGGCAAAGGCGACATGATAGCGCGGCGCCGTGAGGGTGTTGATAGATCGGTGACGTAGATTGGCGATGACATGGAGGTGTGAGCTCCCGCCGAGCGGTGGGACCAGGCGCCTGCGCAGAGATGCTCTTCGGTCCAAAGGATGGGCCACGCGCTCGCGTAGTACGGGCCAACACTACGTTCGCCCCAGGCAGTCGCCCTAGACCGCCGCCGGACTATTAGTACAGGATCGAGGAATGTATCGAGCCTCGGCATCGGACGTACAGGTCCACGCGATGGAGCCGGTATTGGCGCCAAGCATCGTCAGTGTCAGCGTTTTTCCGTTGAGCCCCTGCGAGACGTCCTTAGTCCGGAAGGTTGCCGTAATCGTGCAACCACCTCCGCTCGCCGCAGATCCGCCTACAGTTACAGACTGAACATATGAACCGGATATGTTCCCAGACACGGGAATCCCGTCGTATTCCCCATAAGAATTGCTCGGGCAGGAACCGCGCTGCGAAAACGATTCGACGACCGCCGTCTTCTGCGCCGAAGCTAGCGTGAGGCCCTCGGCAAACTGCGCCCTGGCCACGTAGTCTTGATACTGCGGAACCGCGATCACCGCGAGAATGCCGACGATCGCGACGACGATCATCAGCTCGATCAGTGTGAAGCCTGCCTGGCGCCGTGAACGTGCTTGCGAACGTTGGCATGAGACCCGGTATTGCATATGACCCCCTAGGAAATTGTTGTTGGCATCTGGCCAGGACGGCTTGAGTGCCGCCCGGCCCGAGGCATCTTCCAAGGAGTCGGTCGCGTAGAAATTGACGTTGCACAAGTCGCGGAGGAACGTCGCAATCGCAGGCATGTGCGACGAAAATGCACAATTGCGCGATGCCCCGGCCGTTGCCGATACGCGGATCAGACGCCTCCGATCCGTGCCATCGGCGGCCCGGCGCGGGGCGCAATGCGAGCTAGCTCAGCCCGTCGTCGTGGTCGTCTTGCCCGACTCGCTCGCTTTCGCGCAGGCCTGCGGCACGTACCGCTTGTCCGCCGAAGATTCGCACTGCCAGGTCACCGACCCGCCGTCTGCATTACCCATGGTCAACGTCACCTGCTTGCCGAGCAGGCCCCTGGTAATACCTTCGTCCTTGAACTTGGCGATGATCGTGCAACCGCCAGCATCGGAGGCCGTGCCACCCGTGGTGACGCTCTGCACATAGCTCCCCTTGATCGCCGAGGCCACGGGCACGCCACCGACGGCCGCGCTCGCATTGTTTGGGCAGGTACCAGCCGCCGCGAACGAATCGATCACGCCGGCTTTCTGCCCGGAGGCCAGGCTCATGCCTTCGGCAAACTGGGACCGCGCGATGTAGTCCTGGTACTGCGGAATGGCGACGCCGGCAAGAATGCCGATGATCGCGACAACGATCATCAGCTCGATCAGCGTGAAGCCTCGACGATTCTTTCGCTCCAATGCGCGGCGTGGTTCGCGCAGGAAAACAACCTTGATTTGACGCGTCATGTTGACCCCTTTTCATTTGTGTTGTGCGATTGGAAAAGTGCGGGTGCGCCCGCAATCCGCGATGCGCACGGGGCCATGATCGCGAGCGAAATCGCAAGGTCCCAATGACCTCGGACAAATCTGACAGCGCTGTGGGAATTGTTTGGAAAACCACAGGAGTGCGTGGTGTGGATGCTGCAAGACGGGTGTTGCGTCGTAGCAACTGGGGACACTTGCGTCGCCCCTTGTCCAAACGCTTCAACCGGTCCAACCGCGCTTTCACTGGCGAAAGCGCGAGACAAGCCTGCTGGAGCCAGTTCGCTCCCTACAAAACAAAACGGGCGACCCCGTGAGGGTCGCCCGTTTCAGGCTCGCGATATGGCTTGCGATCAGGCCGTCTGTGCGGAACGGCGACGCAGCAGCTTGCCGAGCATGACCACCAGCACGGCGCCCACGACGCCGAACACCAGGTGCGCATGCGGCACGTGTACCTGGAACCACTCGGCATCTACCGGGTCGCTGACGAGCATTTCGCCAGCCAGATAGCCCAGCAGTGCAGCGCCCAACACGATGATGATCGGGAAGCGCTCCATCACCTTGAGCAGGATCGTGCTGCCGAAGACGATCAGCGGAATCGACAGGCCCAGACCCAGCACCAGCAGCATCAACTGGCTGCCTTCAGGACCCTTCTGCGCGGCTGCGGCCACGGCCACCACGTTGTCCAGCGACATCACCAGGTCGGCGATCAGGATGGTGCGGATGGCAGCCCAGATATTGTCTTTGGCGTCATGGCCATCTTCATCGTCGTCGCCGGTCAGCAGTTGCACGCCGATATAGACCAGCAGCAAGGCACCCACGATCTTCAGATACGGCAGGCTCAGCAGCTTGACTGCGGCCACGGTCAGAACCACCCGCATGATGATGGCGGCGGCACTACCCCAGAAAATGGCCTTCTTCTGCTGGGCAGGGGGCAGATTGCGGGATGCGAGCGCGATCACGACTGCGTTGTCGCCCGACAGGACGATGTTGGTCAGGATGATCGATCCCAGCGCAATCCAGAATGCGCTGCTGGACAACAATTCCACGGCAAGACTCCTTCCTCGATTTCTAAGTTATTCCAGGTCCGCAGGGGCTCCCACTGCGAACTTTTGGATGTCTGAGTTACCAGACATGGAGATTTATCGTACGAACCTTTCGATTCGGTTTCAATCCGCGCTGCAACAGCCTCGGGATATACCCTAGGATTTTGCGTCGCCAGAATGACATTGCCCCCGCTTCTGAGGCGGGGGCAACGAATGCGGCGATGCGCTCCGGCAGGAGCCGGCATGCGCCGCAGGTACGGCAATCGCGTTGCACGTGCCATTAAGCGCACACACAAGCGACATCGGTGGGAATGCCTTACAGCATTGCCTTCAGCAGGCGGCCCATTTCCGACGGGTTCTTGGTGACCTTGATACCGCAGGCTTCCATGATTTCCAGCTTGGCCTGGGCGGTGTCGGCACCGCCCGAGATCAGCGCGCCGGCGTGGCCCATGCGCTTGCCCGGAGGCGCGGTCACGCCAGCGATGAAGCCAACCACCGGCTTCTTCATGTTTTCCTTGATCCAGTAAGCCGCGTTGGCTTCGTCCGGACCACCGATCTCACCGATCATGACCACGGCGTCCGTTTCCGGATCGTCGTTGAACATCTTCATCACGTCGATGTGCTTCAGACCGTTGATCGGGTCGCCACCGATACCGACGGCCGACGACTGGCCCAGGCCCAGCGCGGTCAGCTGGCCCACGGCTTCATACGTCAGCGTGCCCGAGCGCGACACCACGCCGATGCGGCCCTTGCGGTGGATGTGACCCGGCATGATGCCGATCTTGATCTCGTCCGGCGTGATCAGGCCCGGGCAGTTCGGTCCGAGCAGCAGCGTCTTCTTGTTCTGGCGACGCATCTTGTCCTTGACTTCCATCATGTCGCGGACGGGGATGCCTTCGGTGATGCAGACCACCAGGTCCAGATCGGCGTCAACGGCTTCCCAGATGGCGGCAGCGGCGCCTGCGGGCGGCACGTAGATCACCGACACGGTCGCGCCGGTTTGTTCCTTGGCATCCTTGACGCTTGCGTAGATGGGAATGCCTTCGAAATCTTCACCGGCCTTCTTCGGGTTCACGCCTGCCACGAAGCAGTTCTTGCCATTGGCATAGTCACGGCAGCCGCGGGTGTGGAACTGGCCCGTCTTGCCGGTGATGCCCTGGGTGATGACCTTGGTGTCCTTGTTGATCAGAATGCTCATTTGCTAGTCCTTTTAGTCGCCCCGCCCGGCTGCGGCCAGGCGGCAACGAAAGTTGTCCTTACTTGCCAGCGACGGCGGCCACGACCTTCTGGGCGGCTTCTTCCATCGTGTCGGCCGAGATGATCGGCAGACCGGAATCAGCCAGCATCTTGCGGCCCAGCTCTTCGTTCGTGCCCTTCATGCGGACGACCAGCGGCACGCCAAGCTGCACGGCCTTCGAAGCGGTGATCACGCCTTCGGCGATCACGTCGCAACGCATGATGCCGCCGAAGATGTTGACCAGGATGGCCTGCACGTTCGGGTTCTTCAGCATCAGCTTGAAGGCTTCGGTCACCTTCTCGGTGGTGGCGCCGCCACCCACGTCGAGGAAGTTGGCCGGCTCGCCACCGAACAGCTTGATGGTGTCCATCGTGGCCATGGCCAGGCCAGCGCCGTTCACCAGGCAGCCGATGTTGCCGTCCAGCGAGATGTAGGCCAGATCGAACTTCGAGGCCTCGATTTCGTTGGCGTCTTCTTCGTCCAGGTCACGGTAAGCGACGATTTCCGGGTGACGGAACAGCGCGTTCGAGTCGAAGTTGAACTTGGCGTCCAGGGCAACGACCTTGCCGTCGCCGGTCAGGATCAGCGGGTTGATTTCGGCCAGCGAGGCGTCGGTGTCCCAGAATGCCTTGTACAGGCCTTGCAGGGCCTGGCGAGCCTGGGGAACGCTGGCGTCGGGCACGCCGATCTTGCGGGCGATGTCGTCAGCGTCCGAATCCTTCAGGCCTTCCGACGGTTCGATGATCAGCGTGTGGATCTTTTCCGGGGTGTGGGCAGCGACTTCCTCGATGTCCATGCCGCCTTCGCTCGAGGCCATCAGGGCCACCTTCTGCGACACGCGGTCCACCACCAGCGAAACGTACAGTTCCTTCTTGATGTCGGCGCCTTCTTCGATCAGCAGGCGATTGACCTTCTTGCCTTCCGGGCCGGTCTGGTGCGTCACCAGCGTCATGCCGAGGATGTTGGTGGCGTAGGTCTTCACCTCGTCGATGCTCTTGGCCACCTTCACGCCGCCGCCCTTGCCGCGGCCGCCTGCGTGGATCTGCGCCTTGACGACCCACACCGGGCCGCCGAGCTGTTCAGCCGCCTTCAGGGCTTCTTCAACCGAGAAAGCAGGGATGCCGCGCGGAACCGGCACATTGTATTTGCGCAGGATTTCCTTGCCTTGATACTCATGGATATTCATGCGTGTTTCCTTTCGGGTAGGCGTAAAGGGATGGGAAAAATGATAGGAGACGAAGGGCTCTCGCCTTTTCCTGGGGCCGACCGTGACAGTCAGCCTGACGTACCGTTGGGCCGGTGGGCCAGGGTGTCTTCGCCACCTGATGCGGGGGCATCGGCGCGTGACGCGGTCTGGGGGGACGACGCCGCAGCGCCGGCTTTCGGTTTCGGCTGGTGACCATACCAGCGCGGGTAAAACTGACGAACCACCTCGCCCTCGAAATGGAGCGCGTGGCATCCATGGAGCTGCATGGGGGGTTCGGGATCGATGTCTTGCGCGCCATCGCGGATATTGAACACATCGCCCGCGAAGGCTTGAATGGCCGCAGTCGGCAGCACGCCGGCCAGTTCGGTCAGATGGGTGCAACCGGCAACGCTGCCCAGGCGCTCACGAACTGCCTTGCGGAACCCCTTCGACAGGTTCAGACCGATCAGCTTGCGGTAGGCAGGGCCGATGAGGTCGCAATGCGTCGGATAAGGCACCCAATCAGAGCATGCCTCCGCATCGACGACGTTCATGCGCAGATCAATCGTGACGCGCAGCCACAGATCGTGCAGCGGCTGGCCTTCAGGGCGAATCCGGCCGCCCGCCAGTTCGATGTCGCGGGGCTTGGTGTCAGTCAGGCGCGCTTCGATGTCCCATAGGCCATCGTCCCGCAAATAGGCCTCGGCCGTGATGGCACGACGGTGACGCAGGACTCGATTGGCTGGCGGGGAAAGCGGCATGACACCAGGGGCTGACGCGGCAGGCTGAAAGTGGCGGATCGGGGGCAATTCATCACGGCAAATGGCTTGGTCCATGGGTAAGACCACCATGGACGGCCATTTGGGCCGCTGAACTCGTGGAGTTTAACATGCCGCGCTGGTTTGACCGGATACATCCTGCGCAACGAACTGTCCGCACGCAATTGTTGCAGCGACGATCCCGGCAAACCCAGCCTGCGCAACGGCTGGCCGGCGTCCACGTGACGCCTCGCTGCGATGCATCAGTGGTACGACGACTACGCCGACTTCACACGAATACCCCTCATGCGTACACAGGTATGCGGCTGCCCGCATAGCCCGTCATTTCCCCAAGTCGTCCAGGCCTTCGTCCTCGGCCCCGCGGATGATCTTGCCCACCACCGATCGGGAAAATCCGCGCGCCATCATGAACCGGACTTGCTTGGCGTGGGCCTCCGGCGAGTCCGGCGGAGCACCGAAACGCTTGCGCCAAACCTCGCGTGCGCGATCCAGCTCGGAATCGCGCAGGCGGTCCTGCAGATCTCGTAGCTGCTCATTGCCGAGTTGGTGCGTCTTGGCTTCCTGCAATACACGCGCCGCGCCGTAGCGACTGGCCCGGCGGTGAACGAGGCTATCGACGAACCGCTCATTGGACAGCCAGTTGTCGCGTTCGAGCACATCGAGCAGAGCCTCCACCTCCTCTGCCGATTCGGCATGAGGCGCCAGCTTGCGCGCGAGTTCGGCCCGGCTGTGCTCCCGACGGGAAAGGTAGCCGACGGCACGGGCTTTCAGGGAGAGGGGGGGACGGGGCATTCGGCTGATATTCGGCTGATAACGAGGAAGCCGGCAGTCGGCGCTGCGGGATACGGGAAAATCGGGGTGAAAACAAAAAAGCCGCCGCACAAGTATGCGACGGCTTTCGTCAGACAGCGACGTCAGGGTCAGCCTTCGACCTCTGCCGGCGCGCCCGCCACGGTATTCAGCGGCGCCACGCCCAGCGCCAGACGCACCTTGTTCTCGATCTCGTCGGCGATGTCCGGGTTCTCGCGCAGGTACTCGCGTGCGTTGTCCTTGCCCTGGCCGATCTTTTCGCCGTTGTAGCTGTACCAGGCACCGGCCTTCTCAACGATCTTGGCGTCCACGCCCAGGTCAATGATTTCACCCTGGCGCGAGATACCCTGGCCATAGAGGATGTCGAAGAACGCCTCGCGGAACGGAGGTGACACCTTGTTCTTGACCACCTTGACCTTGGTCTCGTTGCCGACGACTTCGTCGCCCTTCTTGATCGAGCCGATACGGCGGATGTCCAGGCGCACCGAGGCGTAGAACTTCAGCGCGTTACCGCCGGTGGTGGTTTCAGGCGAACCAAACATCACACCGATCTTCATGCGGATCTGGTTGATGAAGATCACCAGGCAATTCGTACGCTTGATCGTGCCGGTCAGCTTGCGCAGCGCCTGGCTCATCAGGCGGGCCTGCAGGCCGGGCAGCGAATCACCCATCTCGCCCTCGATTTCCGCCTTCGGCACCAGAGCGGCCACCGAGTCGATCACGATCAGGTCGATCGAACCCGAGCGCACCAGAGCGTCGGTGATTTCCAGGGCCTGCTCGCCGGTATCGGGCTGGGAGATCAGCAGATTGCCGACGTCCACGCCGAGCTTGCCGGCATATTGGACATCCAGGGCGTGCTCGGCGTCGATGAACGCGCAGGTGCCGCCCAGCTTCTGCATCTCGGCCACCACCTGCAGCGTCAGCGTGGTCTTGCCGGACGATTCCGGACCGTAGATCTCGACCACGCGGCCGCGCGGCAGGCCACCCACGCCCAGCGCGATGTCCAGCCCCAGCGAGCCGGTGGACACTACCTGGATGTCCTGTTCGATTTCGCCATCGCCCAGGCGCATGATCGAGCCCTTGCCAAACTGCTTCTCAATCTGGGAGAGCGCGGCGGCAAGCGCCTTCTGCTTCTCAGCGCTCACGCCGGCGCCGGCCTTCTTGTCGTCCATGGTCGTCCTTCAATCAATGGTGTATAAATAGGCCGCATACGGCGCGGCGCCCGGAACCCAAAGCCCTTTTCCGGGATGGATTTTCCAGGCCACGACGCCCAACCCGGCATGGTGCGATCACCTTTCATGGTAGCTCGCCCGGAATGTCGGGTACTGTATAAAAAAACAGTATGCTTGGCAAGCCCCACCGGCACCGCGGCCGGCGGCCGGCTGTGGCCGGCCACGAGGTGGAGACAATCATGCGGATTCTTATCGCCGAAGATGACGATGTGCTGGCAGACGGGCTGACGCGCTCGCTGCGCCAGTCCGGCTATGCCGTCGATCACGTTGCGAATGGCGTGGAAGCCGATTCGGCCCTTTCCACGCAGTCGTTCGACCTGCTGATCCTCGATCTCGGCCTGCCCCGCATGTCCGGGCTCGAGGTGCTCAAGCGGCTGCGCGCGCGCAGCGCCATGGTCCCCGTGCTGATTCTGACTGCGGCCGACAGCGTCGACGAACGCGTGAAGGGGCTGGACCTCGGCGCCGACGACTACATGGCCAAGCCGTTCGCGCTGTCCGAACTCGAGGCCCGGGTACGCGCGCTGGTGCGCCGTGGCGCGGGCGGTGGCGCCACGCTGATGCGCCACGGGCCGCTCGCGTTCGATCAGGTCGGCCGCATCGCCTATCTCAATGAACAGATGCTGGATCTCTCCGCGCGAGAGGTCGGTCTGCTCGAAATCCTGCTCACGCGCAGCGGGCGGCTCGTATCGAAGGAGCAGCTCGTCGATCACCTGTGCGAATGGGGCGAGGAAGTCAGCAATAACGCGATCGAGGTGTATGTGCACCGCCTGCGCAAGAAGATCGAGGTTGGCGGCATCCGCATCGCCACGGTGCGCGGGCTGGGCTACTGCCTCGAGAAATACCAGCCGGCCGTGGCCGCGCATGGCTGACACCACGGGGGCTGATCGCGCATGAGCCTGCTGCGACTGCCGTGGCGACGCCGTTCCGCCGCGGGCCCCGCACGCGCGACGGACCCCACCCGGCCCACGCTGGCCGATGCCGCGGCCGAAGACCAGGCGCTGGCCGACGCCCTGCCACACCTCGAGGAAACCTCGGCGCACCCTGCGCCCCGCTCGCTGTTTGGCGAGATTCTCGACTGGATGCTCGCGCCGCTTTTGCTGCTCTGGCCGATGAGCATCGCCGTCACATACCTCGTTGCCAAATCAATTGCCAACGGGCCGTTCGACCGCGCGCTCGAAGCAAGCGCCATCGTGCTGTCGCAGCAGGTGCGCGAGGTCAACGGCCGCGTCACGCTACAGCTTCCACTGTCCGCGCGGGAGATCCTGCGCGCCGACGAGACCGACAACATCTACTACCTGGTGGTAGGCAAGCACGGCGAATACGTGGCGGGTGATCACGACCTGCCGCTTCCGTCCGAGGACGAAGAGGGACATGCCGGGCTGGTATCGCTGCGCGACGATCGCGTGGCCGGCAACGATGTGCGCGTCGCCTATACCTACGTCGACCTGAAGAACGTCAACGGCGCCCAGCCCGTGCTGGTGCAGGTGGCCGAGACGCTGGACAAGCGCGCGCGGCTGGCCAATGAAATCATCAAGGGCGTCATCCTGCCGCAGTTCGTGATCCTGCCGCTCGCGGTGGTGCTGGTGTGGTTTGGCCTCACGCGCGGGCTGGCACCGCTGACCGCGATCCAGCAGCGCATCCGCGCGCGCAATCCCGGCGACACGAGCCCGATCGACGAGCGCGCGGCGCCGCAGGAGATCACGCCGCTGGTGGCATCTTTCAACGACTTGCTGTCGCAACTCGAGCAGTCGGTGCAGACACAGAAACGCTTCATTGCCGATGCCGCACACCAGATGAAGACACCGCTCGCGGGTCTGCGCATGCAGGCGGAACTGGCCCAGCGCGAGCAATCACCGGAGGAACTGCACCGGTCGCTGGCGCAGATCGCCGGCAGCTCCAAACGCACCGCGCATCTGGTCACCCAGTTGCTGTCGCTGGCACGCATGGAGAATCTGGCAGGGGTAGGCGGCATGACACCGGTGAACCTGACCGCGCTGGCGCGCGACGTGGTCAAGGACCTGCTGCCCCAGGCATGGGCGCGGCAGATCGACCTTGGCCTGGAAGGCGACGAGCATCCCGTGATGGTCACGGGCAATCGCGTGATGCTGACGGAGATGCTCAACAACCTCGTCGACAACGCCATTCGCTACACGCCGCCCGGCGGGCATGCCACGGTGCGCGTCATCGCCGATGCATTCGAACCGTTCGCGTATCTCGATGTGGAAGACACGGGGCCGGGCATCCCCCCGAGCGAGCGCGGACGCGTGATGGAGCGTTTCTATCGTGTGCTCGGCACCAACACCGAAGGCAGCGGACTGGGGCTGGCCATCGTGCGCGAGATCGTGCAGCAGCACGGCGGCGAAATATCCATCGACGACAACGTGTACCAGACCGAGCCTCGCCTGGCCGGCGCCCGGTTCCACGTGACGCTGCGCCGCGCGCCGCCGGAAGAGACCAACACATGAGGAAAGCCCCGCCCGACCGCATGACGCCGCGCGAGCGGCTTGCCTGGCGCCACAATTTGCGCTGGATCGCCGTGCTGCTGGTGATCTGGTTCGTTGTGACGTTCGTCGTCAGCTGGTTCGCACGCGAACTGCGTTTCGACTTCTTCGGCTGGCCCTTCTCGTTCTGGGCGGCCGCGCAGGGCGCGCTGATCGTATATGTAGCGATGGCCGCGCTCTACGCCTGGCACATGAATCGGGTGGATCGCGAAATCGACAGCGAGACATCAGACGCCGAAACCCATCCCGCACTACCCACCGATCCCGCCGGCCGATCCTGACGCAAACACGCGGCACCCCTCGTAAGGGGCAATTCGACGACTATGCCGCGTGACGTGCGCCAATGCTGCAAAGCAAGAATCCCGTACCCCCATAAGCCAGGCGGTTTGCAGGTTTCCGACCGACGCAACGCAGCAAGTACCCCGCTGAAAGCAGCCTCGAAACGTCTAGCGTATACCCCGACGAATCCGGCACGTTTTACGGGAACTCTGTCAGAACTCAGTAAGTTTCGCCTCCCACAATCCTTTGCAGCTTCGGTGCAGAGGCCGGCACGCGCGGATACCTCAAGCGCAAGACACGGCCAGACCGGGGACCCTTTCGACAGACGGAGGAGACAACAATGGCAAACGCGCAAAACGTGGCAATGCCTGGCGGCAAAGCCCACAATGCGCCGATGACGCGCGAGGAAAAGAAGGTCATTCTGGCCTCGTCGCTCGGCACGGTGTTCGAGTGGTACGACTTTTATCTGTACGGTTCGCTGGCGGCGGTGATCGCCAAGCAGTTCTTCGCGGGCCTCGACCCCACTTCCGCATTTATCTTCGCGCTGCTGGCGTTCGCGGCAGGCTTCATCGTGCGTCCGTTCGGCGCGCTGGTGTTCGGTCGTCTCGGCGACATGATCGGCCGCAAGTACACCTTCCTGGTGACAATCCTGATCATGGGCTTGTCGACATTCATCGTCGGCCTGTTGCCCGGCTACGCCACGATCGGCTGGGCAGCACCGATCATCCTGATTGCACTGCGTATGTTGCAGGGCCTGGCGCTCGGCGGCGAGTACGGCGGCGCGGCCACCTACGTGGCTGAACACGCTCCGCACGGCAAGCGCGGCGCCTACACCGCCTGGATCCAGACCACCGCCACACTGGGCCTGTTCCTGTCCCTGATCGTCATTCTGCTGTGCCGTGAACTCACGGGCCCGCAGTTCGACACGTGGGGCTGGCGCATCCCGTTCCTGGTCTCGATCCTGCTGCTGGCCATGTCCGTGTATATCCGCCTGTCGATGAGCGAGTCGCCGGCCTTCCAGAAGATGAAGGCCGAGGGCAAGACCTCGAAGGCACCGCTGACCGAGGCATTCGGTCAATGGCGCAACCTGAAGATCGTGATCCTGGCGCTGGTAGGCCTGACCGCCGGCCAGGCCGTGGTCTGGTACACCGGCCAGTTCTACTCGCTGTTCTTCCTGACGCAGGTGCTGAAGGTGGACGCCAAGACGGCCAACCTGCTGATCGCCGGCGCACTGGTGATTGGCACGCCGTTCTTCATCTTCTTCGGCTCGCTGTCGGACAAGATCGGCCGCAAATGGATCATCATGCTGGGCTGCGCGCTGGCCGTGCTGACCTACTTCCCGCTGTTCAAGGCGATGACCCACTACGCCAACCCTGCGCTGGAACGCGCGCAGCAGACCGCGCAGATCGTGGTCACGGCCGACCCGAAGACCTGCTCGTTCCAGGGCAGCCCGATCGCTCGCGAAATCGACTTCCGCAGCTCGTGCGATATCGTCAAGCGCACGCTGGCCCAGGCATCGGCCAGCTATGAAGTGGTGCAGGCCCCGGCCGGCACGATGGCTTCGGTGAAGATCGGCGAAAAGGAAATCAAGGCCTTCGACGCCACCGTGACCGGCGGCCACAGCTTCGACGACGCCAGCAAGAAGCAGATCGCGGCGTTCAAGAAGGAAGTGAGCGACTCCATGAGCGCGGCCGGCTATCCGACCAAGGCAGACCCGGCGCAGATGAATACGATCATGGTGCTGGTGGTCCTGGTGATCCTGGTGATCTACGTGACCATGGTCTATGGCCCGATCGCCGCGATGCTGGTGGAAATGTTCCCGACCCGCATCCGGTATTCGTCGATGTCCCTGCCGTACCACATCGGCAACGGCTGGTTCGGTGGCCTGCTGCCGACGATCTCCTTCGCCCTGGTGGCGCAGAACGGCAACATCTACTACGGCCTCTGGTACCCGATCATCATCGCGGCCATGACCTTCGTGCTGGGCGCGCTGTTCGTCCGCGAGACCAAGGACGTGGATATCTACGCGAACGACTGATCGTCAGTCGGCGAACCTTCGCTCAGGATGGCCAGCCGGCAGGCTGGTCTCCGCTTCCCAGGCAGGCCTTGCGCCTGCCGTTTTTTTTGGCAGCCACCGAGGCTTGCAGAAAGTTGTCACAAAGGTGTTGACAGCCTAAAAGGCACAGGTATAATTGCGGTCTTCGTTGGCGAATTAGCTCAGTTGGTTAGAGCGACGGAATCATAATCCGCAGGTCCGGGGTTCGAGTCCCTGATTCGCCACCATCTATTTGAGAAGCCGCAGTCCTTCACGGGATTGCGGCTTTTTGTTTTGGGTCGTTGGAACGCGCCGGCGGCCTCTGCTGCCACCAGCGCCCGAGAACCCACCCTCTCCTACATCCTCGCCCTACCCAGCCGCAACGCATTGGTTACTACCGACGCAGAACTGAGGCTCATCGCTGGCGCGGCGATCATCGGGAACGGCAGGCAGCAGTCCGGTCGATGCATACAGGACGCCCGCGGCCAAAGGAACGTCCAGGGCGTTTTGGACGAAGCCGAAGGCGGGGTTCCGCTTTATGCTCCAGATCGTGGCCAGCAAGGAGGCTATCCATCCGCCATAGACTGCGGCGGAGCCTCATTGGCCACCAACCACCGCCATTAGCCCAGGCAGCATCGGACTCTGCATCGCCAGCTCACGCTGCTCTTCCAGAAGGCCCTGCAGGATCTCGTGCGTCGTATCGGGATTCGCCAGCACCACACGGAACACCGCGATCGGACGCCCACCCCACTGGGACGACGTCAACTGCGTCCGCGACACGAACGAGCGGCCTGCGTCGCGCTGCATTTCCTGGATGTTGATGGTCAGCGCGTCGAGCGCATCGAGCAGTTGTTCGCGCTTTTCCGGCGAGGCCGAAAACAACGCCGCCCGCACCGGCGCCGGCACATAGCGGTAGGTGAGGATGCAAAGCTGCGGCCGGCTGTCCAGTTCGAAGTCGGGCTGCTGCTCGATCAGCGACGCGAAGTACTTCGCGTTGTCGATGCCCGTATCGATCAGCTTCGCCAGCCCCTTGCGGCCAAGCAGGTGCAGGTTCGCATAGAGCATGACGGCCGCCGAGCCGCGGGACCCTTCGAGCGTATGGCGCCCCAGGTCCACCGAGCCCTTCCGCACGATGTAGTTTGCGTGCTGGATGATGTCCTGCGTCCACGCCGGATCGCGGAACAGCACCATGCCTGCGCCCATCGGCACATAGAACTGCTTGTGCGCGTCGATGACGACCGAATCCGCGCGCTCGATCCCGGCAAAGCGCGCGCGCTCGCGCTCGGAGAGCAGCGTGGCCCCTCCCCACGCGGCGTCCACGTGAAAGTGGCAGCCGACCTCCTGCGCCACATCGGCAATGGCATCGAGCGGGTCCACCGCGCCGGTCTCAGTGGTGCCGGCGATACCGACAATCGCCACTGTCCGGATGTTGCGTTGTTGAAGATCGCGCAATGTCTCGCGCAACAGGTCGACGCGCATCCGCCCGTCTTCATCGACGCCTACCGGCACCAGATTCTCGCGGCCAATGCCGAGGATATCCGCCGCCTTGCGCAGCGAATAATGGCCGCGCTCCGACACGATGATCGCCAGCCCGGCGTAACCGTAGTGCCGCAGCGCCGCTACCAGCCCTGCCTGGTTGATGCCCGCGAAGCCGTCGCGCGCGCGCAGCGTGTTGTTGCGGCTGGCCCAGAGCGCGGTGAGATTGGCCGTGGTGCCGCCCGAGCAGAACGCTCCGAGAGAATGCTCGGCATTGTGCAGCCATTGCGCGTAGAACGCGTCGTCCCGCGCAAAGACCAGGTGATGCAGCATCCCGATCACCTGACGCTCCAGTCCCGTCAATGCACCCGACGTTTCAAGCTTGACCACGTTCTGGTTCAGCGCCGCCACGATCTTGGCCAGCGACGGCATGAACGATGGCAGCGACGACGTCATGTGACCGACGAACGTTGGCGACGCCACGGGCATCACATGCCGGAACACATCGTTGAGCAGATGATCCGCGTGTTGCTGCGGCGCGGTCGGATCTTCCGGTATCTGGACCGAGGCGAAGGACGCCTCGCGCGTCGCGCAGGCACCAACCGGATCGAAGTCCTGGCCGGCAAAGAAGTCCGCGGGGTGCTCGGCAACGCGCCGCTCCAGGTCGTCGAACGCGCCAAGGTCCGCATCGAACCAGTGCAGCGGACAGCCCTCACCCATTTCCGCGTCGTTGCCGGTTGCCTCGCGAGCGTTGTCTGACCTCCCCGCCTTGCGCGCCTTCATGTGCCTATTCCAGTCCCAGTCCAGTGTGGTGCCGCCGCTGCAGCGGCGGCGAATCGCTGGGATTATGCCGGATAAGCCGAGGCCGGCGCTGCTCGCCCGCCCGATCGCGCGACCGCCCAGGCGCCCGTCAGCAGGCCAGATGATGCCGCCGCGCAAACTCGGCCAGATCGATCAGGGAACGGAACCCCAGCTTGGTCATGATGCTGGCCTTGTGCGAGCTCACGGTCTTGTTGCTGATACCAAGCACCACGGAGATCGCCTTATTGGAATGCCCGGCCGCGAGGAAACGCATGACGGTCAGCTCGCGTCGGCTCAAGACATAGATCGGATCGACCGGCGCATTGGCCGCGCGGCGAATCGTCGTAAGCAGGGCCAGCGGAAATGCGGCATAGCCACTCATGACCGCGCGCACGGCATGCTCGATACCGCCGATGCCGTTGCCCTTGTCGACATACCCGTGCGCGCCGCTGAGCAACGCGCGTTCGGCAGCGCCGGATGCGGCTGACAGCACCAGCACGCGCGTTGACGGGTGATGGGACACCACCTCCTCCACCACGGCATCGCCCGGCAGATCGCCGAGATCCAGGTCCACCATTACCAGGTCGGGGCGCTGTCTTGTGCGCAGTTCCTCCAAGGCTTCAGTGGCAGTTGTGGCCAGGCGGACTTCCTCGAAGCCCATGCTTTCCATCAACGCGGCGGAGGCCGCCGCGCGTACACCAGGATGATTGTCGATTACGAGCGCATTGGACATACGATTTCTCCGATGAAACGAACGTGCGGAGAGCATAGGTCGTCCGGTCATGCGCCGGATGTGGAAGGCGCCAGCGATGCACTTCGAAATTTCCAGACCATCATGCGGACATTTCGGATGTTGCGGACTTGTTTCCGTCGGATTTCACCAATTCCGCGCGACACCAGACACCGGAGATCTGTGGCCGCAGAGGCTCCCAGTGCAGATGACAATCATGAAATCTTTAAAAAATTTAACGGGAATTGACCTAAGTTAGAGGTGTAGCATCAGGCACGTGCCATGATGGAAGCTAGCAGTTGCAGACCCCCTTCAAATCAGGAGATCCAAACATGCCCCAAATCGTACTTGCCACCGACGGTTCCGCTTTCAGCGACGCGGCAGCGCGCTTCCTTGCCGACGGCAAACTGCTGCAGACCGGCTTCACCGTCCACGTCATCCATATCACGCCCGACGTAACCGGGCAGGTACGCGCATTCGTCAGCAAGGAAACCATCGACGCCTGGCACCAGGAAGAAAGCGGCAAGGCGATGGCATCGGTCTGCGAAATCCTGTCAGCGGCCAAGGTACGGTTCGAGCAGCACGCGCTGCACGGATTCCCGCCGGAGAAGATCGTGGCCTACGCGAAGTCGGTCGACGCGGGCGCCATTGTCATGGGTACCCACGGACGTGGCTCGTTCCTTGATGCGGTGATTGGTTCGGTCGCGGGCCGCGTGCTGGCGCACGCCGGCTGCCCGGTAATCATGGTCAAGCCGGAAAAAAGCTGAAGGCCGGCCCGTTCGGGCCAAGCTGTTCCATGACGGCGCGACTTCGGGCTGATTTCAGGCCCAGAGCGGCGCCTCGTCCATGAGCGCGATCTGTTCGCGCAACTCCAGAATGCGATCCTGCCAGTAACGCGCCGTACCGAACCACGGAAACGCGGCCGGAAAGGCGGGATCGCGCCATCGGCTGGCCAGCCACGCGCTGTAGTGCAACAGGCGCAGCGTGCGAAGTGCCTCGACTAGCCAGAGCTCCCTCGCATCGAATTCCGCGAAGTCCTCGTAACCCGCCACGATGTCGGCCAACTGGTCCTGCATCGCCGCGCGGTCTCCCTCCAGCAGCATCCACAGATCCTGCACGGCCGGTCCCATGCGGCTGTCATCGAAATCAACGAAATGCGGCCCGGGTGTGCCCCGGCCGCGTGCATCCTCTTCGTCGATCCACAACACATTGCCCCGATGGCAATCCCCATGCAGACGCAACAGGCGAACCTCTCCGGCACGCTCGTAGCAGCGGCGCACACCGTCCAGCGCGAGGTCCGCCGCCGCACGCCAGGGCGCCAGCAGGTCGGCGGGAATGCAGTCGTGCGCGAGCAGATAGTCGCGCGATGCAATGCCGAAGGTGTCGATATCCAGCGCTGGCCGCGCCTGGTATGGCGCGGTGGCGCCGATGGCGTGAATACGGCCGATGAAGCGCCCGAGCCAGGTACGGGTTTCGGCCTTGTCGAGCGCGGGTTCGCGGCCCCCGCAGCGTGGAAACACTGCGAAGCGGAAGCCCTCGTGTGTGAACAGCGTGGTGCCGGACTGGTCGCCGCTGTTGGCTGTCAGGGCCGGCACAGCAGGCACTTCCGCACCGGCCAGCTGCTGCACGAATGCATGTTCCTCAAGGATCGCCGCATCGGTCCAGCGGCCCGGCCGATAAAACTTGGCGACGACCGGCGCGGCATCCTCGATGCCCACCTGCCAGACGCGGTTCTCGTAGCTGTTGAGCGCCAGCAGGCGCCCGTCCGGATAGAACCCCACCGCCTCGAGCGCATCGAGGATGCACTCGGGGGTCAGTCCCGCGTAGGGGACGTCATCGGTCGACGAGGGACGATCCGGCTCGCTCATGATGGATGCGATCAGTGGGCGGGCTTGCGGCCACCGCCGAGCAGGGCCGCCTGCGGGGCCGGCCGACGATTGCGAGCGGGCGACGCAGCAGTGTTGTCCTGAGCCGGACGCGCTTGCTGCGGACGCGGGTTCGCACCCCTGGCGTTCGCATTGCCCTGCGCATTGCCCTTGGCCGTGCCCTTGGCGGTGCTATTGGCGGTGCTATTGGCGTGGCCGTTGCCGCGCCCGCCTCCCTGCCCGGTACGCGGCGCATTACCACTGCCTCCGGCGTTGCCGTTACGGGCCTCGCCACGCGCCGGTTGTGCCGGACGCGGTTGGCGCGGCGCTTCCTGACGCTCACCTTGCGCGGCGCGCGGCTGGCGGCGCTCGCCACCGTTGCCGGCATTCCCCTGGCCGTTGCCGCGCGGCTGACCGCCACGCTGCTGCTGCTGCCGGCCCTTCTGGATCGGCTCGGCCTTGATGCTCGGATCGACTTCGAAACCGGGCAGCAGCACCTGCTCGATCTGGCGCTTGATCAGGCGCTCGATATCGCGCAGCAGGCCATGCTCGTCCACGCAGACCAGCGAGATCGCCTCGCCTTCGGCGCCGGCACGACCGGTACGGCCGATACGGTGCACGTAGTCCTCGGGCACGTTGGGCAGATCGAAGTTGACCACGTGCGGGAGCTGGTCGATGTCGATGCCACGTGCGGCGATGTCGGTGGCCACCAGCAGGCGCAGCGTGCCGGCCTTGAACTCGGTCAGCGCGCGCGTGCGGGCCGACTGGCTCTTGTTGCCGTGGATCGCCAGCGCGGAGAGGCCATCTTTGGCCAGTTGTTCAGCCAGCCGGTTGGCGCCATGCTTGGTACGCGTGAACACCAGCACCTGATGCCAGTCGTGCTGGCGCACCAGATGGGCCAGCAGTTCGCGCTTGCGTTCCCGGTCGACCGGGAACACGCGCTGCGCCACGGTTTCCGCCGTGGTATTGCGGCGTGCCACCTCGATCGACGCAGGGTTGTCCAGCAGGCGATCGGCCAGCGCGCGGATATCGTCCGAGAACGTGGCCGAGAACAGCAGGTTCTGGCGCTTGGGCGGCAGAACGTTCAGGACCTTGCGGATATCGTGGATGAAGCCCATGTCGAGCATGCGGTCGGCTTCATCGAGCACCAGCAGTTCGACGTGCGAGAGGTCGATCGTGCGCTGCGACACGTGGTCCAGCAGACGGCCAGGCGTGGCCACCACGATATCGACACCGCGCCTGAGCGCCTCGATCTGCGGATTGATGCCGACACCGCCGAACATCACCATCGAACGCAGCTTCAGATACTTGCCATAGTTGCGCACGCTCTCTTCGACCTGCGCGGCCAGTTCACGCGTGGGCGTCAGCACCAGCGCACGCACGTTCGGGCGCGCGCCGCGGGGCGCATTGCCGCCATTGGCGCGCGCGGCGGTTTCGGAGAGCAATTGCAGCATCGGCAGCGTGAAACCTGCCGTCTTGCCGGTGCCGGTTTGCGCACCGGCAAGAAGATCGCCACCTTTGAGAATTGCGGGAATGGCTTGCGCCTGAATCGGGGTCGGCGTGGTGTAGCCCTGTTCGGCCACGGCACGCACCAGCTTGTCGGACAAGCCGAGTTCGGAAAAAGACATGAAATGACGCTTCGGCCGCCCGTCGCGCAAGAAAGTGCGCCAATCGTGGGGCAGCTCGGGTAGAAAACCGTAACCTGAGGGTCAGGTTCGGTGGGACAGGTCGATTGCCCCCGTCTCCGATCAGGAAAGGGCCGTAGTGTACCAGTCTGGCGCGAGGCCCGGAGCGATACGATAACGAGGTGGCGCTGCGCTATCATTGCGGCCACCCGGCCCGGCGCCCCACGTCACCGCTCATCGCCATGCGGCTCCGTTTTCTCGAAGATCAAGAAGTCACGCTTTTCGCGGCCATCCCCGTGGGGATCCTGGCCGGCATCGTCACGACGCTGTTCAAGGCCGCGCTCGAATCGAGCGGGCTGGTCATGTTCGGCACCGAGGCGGACATCGTCATGGTGTTCGCCGGGCTCGCCGTCGCCTGGCGCGTGGTGATCCCCGCACTTGGCGGCGCGCTGGCCGGTGGGTTGCTCGTGCTGGCCAACCGCCTGGCTGCCGCCGAGCCCGGCCCGGCCGATTACATGGACGCGGTGTCTCGCGGCACGGGGCAGCTGCCGCTGAAGATTACGCTGCTGCGCTCGCTGTCGTCGTTCTGCTCGATCATCTCGGGCAGTTCGGTCGGCAAGGAGGGCGCAATGATCCAGCTTGCGGCGCTATGCGGCTCGCTGTTCCCGTCGGCGCGTGCCGAC
The DNA here is from genome assembly GCF_000812445.1 of Cupriavidus sp. SHE. Taxonomy (NCBI): domain Bacteria; kingdom Pseudomonadati; phylum Pseudomonadota; class Betaproteobacteria; order Burkholderiales; family Burkholderiaceae; genus Cupriavidus; species Cupriavidus sp. SHE. Next base: position 212,678 of record NZ_JWMB01000018.1, read on the forward strand.
CACACCTCGGGCGACACCAATATGCGCCGGATGCTGACCGCCTGCGGCGCGGCAGCCGGCCTGGCTTCGGTCTATCACACGCCGCTTTCGGCCGCCGTCTTCGTCGCCGAAGTCGTGTTCGGCGCACTGGCCGTGCAGCGACTGATGCCGCTGTTCCTGGCCTCTGTGGCGGGCGCGATGGTCAGCCAGTGGCATGGCGGCCTGCAACCGCTCTATCCCGGCCTCCATATCGAACCCGACCTGCGCCCGCAGATGCTGATGGCAGCGGTCTTGCTCGGCGTGCTGGCCGGCGCGGCCGGTGCCCTGTTCATGCGCGCCACCACAATTGCGCGCAACGGCTTCCGTCACGTGCCCGGTGGCCCGGTCGCCCGTCTGGCGCTCGGCGGCGCACTGGTCGGGCTGCTGGCGATCGTGGTGCCGGAGGTGGTCGGCAACGGCTACTTCACGATCCAGACGATCCTCCAGGGCCATCCGCTGTCGGTGCCGGTCTGGGGTGTGCTGGTGGCGAAGCTCGTGGCCACCGTGGCCAGCATCGGTTCGGGCGCGGTGGGTGGCGTCTTCACGCCATCGCTGTTCGTCGGCGCGGCCCTTGGCCAGTTGCTGGCCATGCTCGTGCCCGGTGGCGGCATGGCCCCGGTGCTGCCGCTGGTCGGCATGACCGCGTTCCTGGCGGCTACCAGCCAGGCGCCGCTAATGTCGGTGCTGATGGTGTTCGAGATGACGCTGGCCCCGGCATTGCTGCTGCCGTCGATGATTGGCGCCGTGGCGGCCTACTACACCGCGTCGCGCTGCCAAACCCTGTCGCTCTACAGCGTGGTGGTGGAGCGCGAGCAGGCTTCCGCGGCCGCCGAGCGCGCCCGCAGGCTCCAGCTGGCGGGCCTGTGCGACCCGACCGACACCGTCATCGACCCCGGCGCCAGCGTGGCTCAGGCCGCCGACAAGTTTGCCGAGACCGGCACGCGCTACCTGTATCTGGTCAATGCCGACGGCGCGCTGATCGGGGCAATCTCGATCCATGCCGTCCAGCGCGCCCAACGCGATGCACCCTCGGCAAATCTGCTGGACCTCGGCGACCTCGGCTTTCCGTCGCTGACGCCGGATTCGCGCCTGCGTGACGCGCTGGAGATTTTCTCGGTCCATGGCATCAACCGGATTCCGTTGGTCCGCGACACCACCAGCCGCGAACTGATGGGCACTGTGTCCAAGCAACGGGTGCTGCAGGAAGCCTCCTCCTTGTTCTGAATACGCCACACCGGGCTGGGCCGCCGTCCCCGATCCGGGGACAAAAGGGTAGAATCGCGGCCTATCCTGCCAGCGCGATGCCGGCCGTTTTCGGGACCGCGGTGACCGCGTCCGGCGCCGGTGGCGTTGTAGTTCCACTCACTCGCCACTTTTGCCGGAGCCTTCATGCCCATGCTGTTTTCGCGTCTGTCGCTGGTCGCGTGCGCCGCGACGCTGCTGATGTCCGTGGCCCCCGCCATGGCGCAGGAAACCCAGCCGATTTCCGGCGCGCCGGTGCGCGTGATCCCTGCGGATGCCATGATGGCCCGCATGGAAATCGTGCGATCGACCGATACGGATCCGATGCGCGCCAAGCTCGACGGCAAGGCCTTTGGCATGGCGCCAGGCCTGCGCATCTTCAGCACGGAAACGCTGCTGATGAATCCGGTCACCGCGGCTGGCAAGAAATTCCCGGTGCGCTACAAGCTCGACCTGTACGGTCAGCTGCTGACCGCCTGGGTCATGACCGACGCCGAAGTGAAGGCCTGGAAAGCCGCGCACTGACGCATTTTCGATTCAACCTGTTGTGCCCTTGATGCCCCCAGGTAAACCACTGAGACCGGCACCATGAAGAAGGTATTTGTCAAAACGTACGGCTGCCAGATGAACGAGTACGACTCGGACAAGATGGTAGACGTGCTGAACGCCACGCAGGGCATGGAGCCCACGGACAACGTCGAAGACGCCGACGTGATCCTGTTCAACACCTGTTCGATCCGCGAAAAGGCCCAGGAGAAAGTCTTCTCCGAACTGGGTCGCATGAAGGCGCTGAAAGCCGCCAAACCCGATCTGGTGATCGGCGTGGGTGGCTGCGTGGCCAGCCAGGAAGGCGCCTCGATCGTGTCGCGCGCGCCGTATGTCGACGTCGTGTTCGGCCCGCAGACACTGCACCGCCTGCCCGACCTGATCAACCGCCGCCAGCAGACCGGCCTGTCGCAGGTCGACATCTCGTTCCCGGAGATCGAGAAGTTCGACCACCTGCCGCCGGCGCGTGTGGACGGCCCGAGCGCGTTCGTGTCGATCATGGAAGGCTGCTCGAAGTACTGCAGCTATTGCGTGGTGCCGTACACCCGCGGCGAGGAAGTGTCCCGCCCGTTCGAGGATGTGCTGGCCGAAGTGGCCGGGCTGGCCGAACAGGGCGTGCGCGAAGTGACGCTGCTGGGCCAGAACGTCAACGCCTATCGCGGCGCGATGGGCGGCACGAGCGAGATCGCCGACTTCGCGCTGCTGATCGAGTACGTGGCTGAAATCCCCGGCATCGAGCGCATCCGCTACACCACCAGCCACCCGAAGGAATTCACGTCGCGCCTGATCGAGCTCTACGGCCGTTGCGACAAGCTGGTGAACCATCTGCACCTGCCCGTGCAGCACGCGTCCGATCGCGTGCTGGCAGGCATGAAGCGCGGTTACAGCGTGCTGGAGTACAAGAGCATCATCCGCCGGCTGCGCGCGTTGCGTCCGGACATGTCGATGTCGTCGGACTTCATCGTCGGCTTCCCCGGCGAGACCGATGCCGACTTCGACAAGCTGATGGCCATGGTTCACGAGATCGGCTACGACACCTCGTTCTCGTTCATCTTCAGCCCACGCCCCGGCACGCCGGCGGCGAACCTGCACGATGACACGCCGCACGAGGTCAAGCTGCGACGCCTGCAACTGCTGCAGGCCACGATCGAGGAGAACGTGCAGCGCATCAGCCAGAGTATGGTCGGCACGGTTCAACGCATCCTGGTGGAAGGCCCGGCGCGCAAGGACCCGACCGAACTGCACGGCCGCACCGAAAACAACCGCGTGGTCAACTTCGCGCTGCCGGGCGTGCCGCAGGCCCAGCGCGACCGCATGATCGGCCAGATGGTCGACGTGAACGTCACGCAGGCATTCCCGCATTCGCTGCGCGGCGAGTTCGTCGTGCGCCAGTAAGCGCCGTTCAACAAGGCTCCATGAAGATTCCAACCGCCGAATTCGTCGCTCCCAGGGACGACAACACGCGCCTGCAGAACCTGTGCGGGCCGCTCGACGAGAACCTGCGCCAGATCGAGCAGGCGCTCGACGTGACGATCCAGCGCCGCGGCCACCGCATGACGGTGCGCGGCGAACGCGCCCAGGACGCGACGCTGGCGCTGGAGCGCTTCTACAACAATGCCCGCGTGGCGCTATCGATTGACGACGTGCAGCTTGGGCTCGTGGAATCGCGTCAGGTGGCCGCGCATGGCGCCTACCTGCCGAGCACGGAAGGCAACGACGGTTCCAGCATCGACGATGAATCGCCGGTGCTGCATACGCGCCGCACCGGGCTTCAGGGCCGTACGGCCATGCAGCGCGACTATCTGCGCAACATCCTGTCGCACGATCTGACGCTCGGCGTCGGCCCGGCGGGTACCGGCAAGACCTACCTCGCCGTGGCCTGCGCCGTCGACGCGCTCGAGCGCGACGTGGTCAAGCGCATCGTGCTGACGCGCCCGGCCGTGGAAGCAGGCGAACGGCTCGGTTTCCTGCCCGGTGACCTGGCGCAGAAGGTCGACCCGTACCTGCGCCCGCTCTACGACGCCCTCTACGACCTGCTCGGCTTTGACCGCACTCAGAAGATGTTCGAACGCCAGATGATCGAGATCGCGCCGCTCGCGTACATGCGCGGCCGCACGCTCAATCACGCGTTCATCATCCTGGACGAAGCACAGAACACCACGCCGGAACAGATGAAGATGTTCCTGACGCGGATCGGCTTCGGCTCCAAGGCCGTGATCACCGGCGACCCCACCCAGATCGACCTGCCGCGCGGCCAGAAGAGCGGCCTCGTGGAGGCGCAGCACGTGCTGCGCGACGTGCGCGGGGTGTCGCTCACGCGCTTTACCAGCGTCGACGTTGTTCGCCACCCGCTCGTGGCGCGCATCGTCGAGGCTTATGACGAATATCACGCCCAGCACAAGGACGCCTGATCTTGACCAAGAAGTCTCCCAATGCCACCAGCCTCGTGCTGTTCGATGCCGATGGCCGCGCCCGCAAGGCAAACGCGCACGCGCTGCGTATCCAGCTGGCCGACGGCCGCAGCCTGACGCTGGACCTGTCCCAGGCCGGCGACGGCGTGGTGGCGCTGCTCGCCGAGCACACCGATACCCGCCAGCAGGCTGGCCTGCTGGTGCGCCCGGACAACAGCGACGCGCTGTCCGTGGCCGTGACCGCCACGCCGATCGTCACCACCACGGGCACGCCGGCGACCCCGCCAGCGCTCGAGCTTGACGTGCAGCATGGCGACGGCGTGTCAAAGCGCAACGGCCTGCCGAGCCGCAAGCAAATCGAAAAATGGGTGAAGTCCGCGCTCTATGCCGACGCCACGCTGACAGTGCGCTTCGTCGACGATACGGAAGGCCGCACGCTGAACCGCAGCTATCGCGGCAAGGACTACGCCACCAACGTGCTCACTTTCGCCTATGCCGAGAACGCCGACGATCCGGTGGCCGGCGACATCGTGCTGTGCTGCCCGGTAGTGGAGTCCGAAGCCAAGGCGCAGAAGAAGTCCCTCGAAGCCCACTACGCCCATCTGATCGTGCACGGGGTGCTCCATGCCCAGGGGTACGAGCACGATGACGACACCGAGGCCGAGGAAATGGAAGCCATCGAGACCGAAACGCTGCAGGCCCTGGGTTTCGAGGATCCGTACAAGCCGATCCGCGAGTAACAGACAGTCTGGCTCCCCACTCCCGCAAGCGTGAGCGGGGAGCACGAAAAGCCACCCGGACAGCCACCCCACCCGGCCCTGTCACGGGCCCGCAAGGCTTTTAGTGTATGCTTCAAACGATCTCCACCACGCGCTAGCCGCGACATGAACGACCCCTATCCCAGTTCGAAACCTGCCAATCACAAGCAGACGGATCGCCCACGATCCCTACTCGAACGCCTTTCGGACTTCATCTCTCCCGAGCCCGATACCCGCGCCGAATTACTGGAAGTGCTGCAGGACGCGCACGAGCGTAACCTGATCGACGCCGACTCTTTGTCGATGATCGAAGGCGTGTTCCAGGTGTCTGAACTCACCGCGCGCGACATCATGGTGCCCCGGGCGCAGATGGACACGGTCAACATCGCGGACGCGCCGGAGACCTTCATCCCGTACATGCAGCAGACCGCGCACTCGCGCTTTCCGGTCTACGAAGGCAACCGTGACAACATCATCGGTATCCTGCTGGCCAAGGACCTGCTGCGCTATTACACGGACCCGAACTTCGACCTGCGCGAAACGCTGCGCCCGGCCGTGTTCATCCCCGAATCGAAGCGGCTGAACATTCTGCTGCGCGAGTTCCGTATCAATCGCAATCACATCGCGATCGTCGTCGACGAATACGGCGGCGTGGCCGGTCTGGTCACGATCGAGGACGTGCTCGAACAGATCGTGGGTGACATCGAGGACGAGTTCGACCTCGACGAGGACCATGACAACATCCTGCCTACCGCCGACGGCGCCTGGCGCGTGCATGGCCTGACCGAGATCGAGCAGTTCAACGAGACCTTCGGCACGGCATTTCCCGATGACGACGTCGATACGGTCGGCGGCCTGCTCACAAACCACGTGGGGCATGTGCCGCATCGTGGCGAGATCATCACGCTGCCGCCGATGCAGTTTGAAGTCCTGCGCGCGGATGCCCGCCAGGTGCACCTGCTGCTGGTGCGCCGCGAGGCGCCCGCCGAACCGGCTCTCGTCGCCGAAGCATGACGCGCGTCGGCACGCCCGGCGCCGTGGGCACTCCTCGGGCCGGTTCGGCCGACTCACCAATGGGCGGCACGCCGTCCTCCCCTTTTCAGACTATGCAAGTCACGTCCCGCTCCGGCACCGTGTTCCGGCTGCTGATCGCGGCCGTCCTGGGCGTGGCCCATACACAAGCCTTCGCACCACACAACTGGTGGTGGCTGCAGATCCTGTCGATGGCCGGACTTGTCGCGCTGATCGCCGGCGCCCCACGCCCGCGCGCCGCAGCGGCCACGGCCTATGCCTTCGGGCTGGGCTGGTTCCTGTCCGGCATCTGGTGGCTGTTCATCAGCATGCACGTCTACGGCGAGATGCCGTCGTGGATGGCCGGTCTGGCCGTGGTGCTGTTTGCTGGCTATCTGTCGATCTGGCCCGCCCTGGCCGGCGCGGCCTGGCACTGGCTGACACAACGCGGCCGCAACGGCGTGCTTCCCGCGCTGGCGTTCGGCGCCACGTGGGCGCTCTCCGAGTGGCTGCGCGGCGTGGTGTTCACAGGATTTCCGTGGCTCGGCAGTGGCTATCCCCACACGGACGGCCCGCTGGCGGGTTTCGCGCCGCTGATCGGCGTCTATGGCATTTCCGCGCTGGCCGGGTTCATCGCGGCCTTGCTGGTGGCAGTCGTCGGCGCCATCGGCCGCCAGCGAAAAGCCCGATCGGCGGTGCTCGCCGGCGGACTCGCGGTGGGCGTGCTGGCCTGCGGCGCGGCGCTTGCGCCAATCCAGTACACGTCGCCCATCGGACAGCCGATCCATGTCCGGCTGCTGCAAGGCAATGTGGCCCAGGACATCAAGTTCGAACCCGTGGGCATCGAGCGATCGCTGGAGCTTTACCGCGACCTGATCACCGAGGCGCCGGCCGATCTGGTGGTCACGCCGGAGACCGCATTCCCGGTAATCCTGCAGGAACTGCCGGTCGAGATCGCCCGCGCGGTGCGTACCTTCATGGAAAAGACCGGCACCACGATCATCTTCGGCGCCGCCGGCGCCGATTCGCCGGTGGATTTCACCAACAGCGTGTTTGCGATCGGCCCGGAACAGGATCAGCTCTACCGCTACAATAAGCACCATCTGGTGCCATTCGGCGAGTTCATCCCGTTCGGCTTTCGATGGTTCGTGGACATGATGAAAATGCCGCTGGGCGATTTCCGGCGCGGCACGCTGGACCAGCCGGCAGTTCCGGTGCGCGGCATTCATGTGGCACCGAATATCTGCTACGAGGATTTGTTCGGGGAAGAGATCGCGGCCACGCTGCGCCAGCAGGCAACACCGGCCAACATGCTGGCCAATGTCACGAACCTGGCCTGGTTTGGCGACACGATCGCACTGGACCAGCACCTTCAGATCTCGCGGATGCGCGCGCTGGAAATGCGCAGGCCCATGCTGCGTGCCACGAATACGGGCATGACCGCCGTGGTGGCACCGGATGGCACAGTGCAGGCAAAGCTACCGACTTTCCAGGTGGGGACGCTGACCGCGACCGTGCAGGGCATGCAGGGCCTGACGCCTTACATCCGCTGGGGTAACGTGCCGGTGCTGATCGGCAGCCTGCTGGTGCTGTTGGTGGCCGCCCGCGCGCGACGCGCGCGCGGGTAGGCGAAACGACGGTGCGAAGCCTCGGGGCTCAGCCGATCACCGAAGTGGCGATCGAGACGGCCGCAGCAGCGGCCATCACAGCGATGGCGACGAGGTACGGTTTGCGAGACAGCAGCGACATGACCAATCCCAAGAAGTAAAGATGATGATTCCCGGAGCGCCTTCCGGCCCCTGCATCGACCCACGCGGATAAGGGAGGCGGTTCCAGCCGCAGCCTGTTCGTTTTGTGTTCAGCCGCGTGCTTCAACTGTATACAAAAACGTTATCGGCACCTATAAGTCGGTTCTGAAACCCCGGTCGGGATTTACCCGACCCGTTGCAAAAGCCCGACAGTGTCGCCAAGCATGATTCATGCCCCGGCCCCCCTTGTTTCCACGTCGCTTGCGCGGGGGGCGACCCAAAAACCCGATAGAATTCAAGGTTTGGCAAACCTCGCGCGAGACGGCTCGTGCACTTGCCCGCCAGATTTCCTTTTCGTCTTCCTATGCTGACCTTCCAACAAATGATTCTGACCCTGCAGGCCTACTGGGACCGGCAGGGTTGCGCGCTGTTGCAACCGATCGATCTGGAGGTCGGCGCCGGGACGTCGCACGTGCACACCTTCCTGCGCGCCATCGGCCCGGAACCGTGGCGTGCCGCATACGTGCAACCGTCGCGCCGCCCCAAGGACGGCCGCTATGGCGAGAACCCCAACCGCCTGCAGCACTACTACCAGTACCAGGTGGTGCTCAAGCCGGCGCCCGAGAACATTCTCGAGCTGTACCTCGGCTCGCTCGAGGCGCTGGGCCTTGACCTCAAGCAGAACGACATCCGCTTCGTCGAGGACGACTGGGAAAATCCGACGCTCGGCGCTTGGGGCCTGGGCTGGGAAGTCTGGCTCAACGGCATGGAAGTGACGCAGTTCACCTACTTCCAGCAGGTTGGCGGCATCGACTGCAAGCCGATCACCGGCGAAATCACCTACGGCATCGAGCGTCTGGCGATGTACCTGCAGAAGGTCGAGAACATCTACGACCTGGTCTGGACCGAATGGCAGGAAAACGGCGAGACGCGCCGCCTGACCTACGGTGACGTGTACCACCAGAACGAAGTGGAACAGTCCACCTACAACTTCGAGCACAGCAACACGGAAATCCTGTTCCGCCATTTTGCCGAGCACGAGAGCGAAGCCAAACGCCTGATGGGTGACACCGGCGAAAAGGCCGAAGGCGCGCAGGAGAAGGCCGCTGGCACACGCCTGGCGCTGCCGGCCTATGAGCAAGTGCTCAAGGCCGCCCACACCTTCAACCTGCTGGACGCGCGCGGCGCGATCTCCGTGACCGAGCGTGCCGCCTATATCGGGCGAATCCGCAATCTGTCGCGCCAGGTGGCGCAGGCCTACTACGACTCGCGGGAAGCACTTGGCTTCCCGATGTGCAAGACCGAGGCCCGCGCATGACACCCCATCTGCGCGGCGTCTGTGCGATCGTCGCGTTGGCCGTGTCCGCCGTGGCGGTGTTCGGCGGCAGCGCCGACGCCCTGGCACGCACCGCATCCCCGCCAAGTCCGCAGGCGCTCTACCTGCCGGAGGACCTGAGCAATATTTGCGAAGCCGACCAGCAGGCCCTGCAACTGGCCATCACGCGGCACTGGCGCCCTGCGCTCAAGTCGATCGACCAGTGGACGCAGCTCGTGCGGTCGTTCTCGTGCGACCTGTCGGGCTCGCGCGATCTCGGCTGGCACCGGGTGCCGCTGCGCGCCTATGAAAGCGCGATCCGCTACCCGCTGCAGTGGGCCGAGTGGGAAGACCACAACGGCCGGCCGCGCCGCACCGTGCGCACTTACTATTCGGCCGCGCAGCTTCCCGCCAAGATCGAGTTCTGGATCGGCGGACGCATCGACGAGATCCGTTATGACCGTCGTACGCAGCGGATCGACGCACGCTTTCCAGCCGCGGGTACCCGCGGCGCTTCCGGCGTGGCGGTGCAATGCGCCTACACCACGCTGCAATTCCGCCAGCAGAATGGCCTGTGGCTGCTGTCTGGCGTGGAACCCAATCTCTCGCCGCGCTGCTAAGCGCGCGCCCATACCTGTTGGATACGATTCATGTCGCAACCCATGACCGATTCGCTGCTGATCGAACTGTTCACTGAAGAACTGCCGCCGAAGGCGCTGGCACGCCTGGGCGAGGCCTTTGCCCAAGGCCTGTTCGACGGCCTCGGCGCGCGCGATCTGCTCGAAGCAGGCGCCACCGTTACGCCTTTCGCCACGCCGCGCCGCCTGGGCGCGCTGGTCTCCGGCGTGCGCCGCACCGCGCCAGACCGCGAGCAACGCGAGAAGGTACTGCCGCTGACCGTGGCGCTCGATGCCAACGGCGCCCCGACGGCTCCGCTGGGCAAGAAGCTGGCGGCACTGGCCAAATCGGTCGGCGTAGCCGAGATTGACTGGCAGACGCTCGAGCGCGCCTCCGACGGCAAGGCCGATGCGTTCTTCTACCGCTACACCGCGCGCGGCGCGACGCTGGCCGATGGCCTGCAGGCAGCGCTCGACGAGACGCTGACCAAGCTGCCGATCCCGAAGGTGATGAGCTACCAGCGTCCGGACGGCACCACCGTGCATTTCGTGCGTCCGGCACACAGCCTGATCGCGCTGTACGGTGCGGAGATCGTGCCGGTTTCGGCGCTCGGCCTGCAAGCCAGCAACCTCACGCAAGGTCACCGCTTCCTGTCGCAGGGCACGATCGAGATTCCTCACGCGGCCGAATACGCCGGCCTGCTGGAATCGCGCGGCCGCGTCGTCGCCAGCTATGCCGACCGGCGCGAGCGCATCCGCACGGCGCTCCTCAAGGAAGCCGGCGCCGACAAGGTCATCATGCCGGACTCGCTGCTCGACGAGGTGAACTCGCTGGTCGAATGGCCAGTGATCTACCCGTGCCACTTCGAGGAAGCCTTCCTGGCCGTGCCGCAGGAGTGCCTGATCCTGACGATGCAGACCAACCAGAAGTACTTTGCGCTGACCGATGCCGAAGGGCACCTGCGCAACCGCTTCCTGATCGCCTCGAACCTGGCCACCGACACGCCGCAATCGATCATCACGGGCAACGAGCGTGTGGTGCGCCCACGCCTGGCCGATGCGAAGTTCTTCTTCGACCAGGACCGCAAGAAGACGCTGGCCTCGCGCGTGCCGCAACTCGCCAACGTGGTCTACCACAACAAGATCGGCAACCAGCTCGACCGCGTGCAGCGCCTGCAGCAGATCGCCGGCCATCTTGCCGACGCGATGAACGCCGCCGGCGCCCCGGTCGACAAGGCCGCCGCGATGCGCGGCGCCGAACTGGCCAAGGCCGACCTGCTGACCGACATGGTCGGCGAGTTCCCCGAACTGCAAGGCACGATGGGCACGTACTACGCCCGCCACGACGACGAAGCCGAGGACGTCGCCCTGGCCTGCTCCGAACACTATCGCCCGCGTTTTGCCGGCGACGCGCTGCCAGCAGGCAACGTGAGCACCGCCGTGGCGCTGGCCGACAAGCTTGAGACGCTGATCGGCATCTGGGGCATCGGCCTGCAGCCGACCGGCGAAAAGGACCCGTTCGCGCTGCGCCGCCACGCGCTGGGCATCCTGCGGATGCTGATCGAGAAACCGCTGGCGCTGTCCCTGAACGACGTGCTGGGTCTGACCGAACAAGCCTTCGCCGGCATCGCGGCGGTCAAGCCTTCGCGCGAAGCGATCACCGATTTCCTCTTCGACCGCGTGCGTGGCTACCTGAAGGACAAGGGCTACACGACCAACGAAGTGGAAGCCGTGGTCAGCCTGCGCCCGCAGCAACTGCACGACATCCTGGCGCGCATGGAAGCCGTCCGCACGTTCGCGGCGTTGCCTGAAGCCGAAGCCCTGGCCGCAGCGAACAAACGCATCACGAACATCCTGAAGAAGACGGACGAGGCAATCGGCAGCGTCGATGTATCGCTGTTCCAGGAGGCCGCCGAAGGCGCGTTGCACGAGGCGATCGAGCGCGTGCGCCCGGGCGTGGAAGCCGCGTTCGCGGGTGGTGATTTCACCGCCGCGCTGCGCGACCTGGCCCAGCTTCGCGATGCCGTGGACCGCTTCTTCAACGACGTGATGGTCATGGCCGAGGACGCGAAGCTGCGCGCCAACCGCCTGGCGCTGTTGGCCACGCTGCACAGCCTGGCGAATCGCGTCGCGGACATTTCGAAGCTGGCGGCCTAAGCTGTCTCATACGCTGCATCACCGGAACGCGCGCCATGCCACAGTCCCAGTTGAAGTTCGTCATCCTGGATCGCGACGGAGTCATCAACCGCGACAGCGACCAGTTCATCAAGACACCCGACGAATGGATACCGATCGAGGGTAGCCTTGAAGCCATCGCCATGCTGAACCAGGCCGGCTACCGCGTGGTGGTGGCCAGCAACCAGTCGGGCATCGGCCGCGGCCTGTTCGAGATGAGCGCGCTCAACGCGATGCACGAGAAGATGTACAAGGCGCTGGCCAACCTCGGTGGCCGCGTCGAAGCCATCTTCTTCTGCCCGCACACGGCAGCCGACAACTGCGACTGCCGCAAACCCAAATCCGGCCTGTACGAGCAGATTGGCGAGCGGTTCGGCATCGAATTGCGCACCGCGCCCACGGTGGGAGATTCGCTGCGCGACCTTCAGGCGGGCGTGGCGGTTGGCTGCATCCCGCATCTGGTTCGCACGGGCAAGGGCATGAAAACGCTGGAAAAAGGCGGCCTGCCCGATGGCACGCGCGTGCATGACGACCTGGCAGCGTTTGCGCGCTGGCTGATCGACGATGCGGCGCCCAAGCCGCAACCAACCGCGCCCTGATATCCGTCCCCGATTACCGCCCCCGATCGATGACTTTCCTCCGTTCCCTGCTGTTCTCGCTGTACCTCCTGGCACTCACGCCCCCCTATGCGTGCCTTTGCTTCATCGTGTTTCCGTTCATGAACGCGGAGAACCGCTTCCGCTTCGTGCGCGGCTGGACAAGGCTCGTGATCTGGGCGGGCCGCCTGATCTGCGGCATCCACTATCGCATCGAGGGCATGGAGCAGGCGCAGTCGATGCTCGACAAGCACGTGGTGCTGCTGTCCAAGCACCAGTCCGCATGGGAAACCGTGGCCTATGTGGCCCTGATGCCCAAGCCGCTGTGTTTCGTCTTCAAGCGCGAGCTACTGCTGGTGCCGTTCTTCGGCTGGGCCCTGGGGATGCTGAAGATGGTCCATATCAATCGCAAGGACGGCCCGCGCGCGTTCGCGTCGGCCGCCCGCCAGGGCCGCGACCGCCTGGCAGAAGGCGCCTGGATCATCATGTTCCCGGAGGGCACGCGCACGGCCTCGGGCCTGGAGAAGCCGCGCTACAAGAGCGGCGGCGCCCGTCTGGCGGTGGAAACCGGTGCATGGGTTATCCCGATGGCTGTCAATTCGGGACGACTCTGGCCCCGCAACTCCTTCCTGAAATATCCGGGCATGATTACGATTTCGATCGGCGCCCCGATTGCGTCGGCCAACAAGACCGCAGACATGCTGAATCAGGAAGTCGAAACGTGGATTGAGGCAGAGATGCGCCGTATCGATCCGGACAGCTATCGCCGCGCAGGAAACCAGGCCACCGCATGAAGCTGCTGCGCCCTGCTCCCGAGACACCCGGCGCGCAGCTCGAGCTGCCGCTGGCGGAGGCATTGCCGCCCGTCACGCCGGAGCAACAGGACCTGTCGCCGACATCCGCGCCGCACACACCCGAGACCGCGTCGCCCTGGCCCCCGGCCCTGCCCAACGGCCGGCGGCTGCAAGTGGGCGAACGCACGGTGCACTACGCCCTCAAGCGCTCGTCGCGGCGCACCATCGGCTTCACCGTGGACGATCGCGGCCTGTCGATCACCGCACCCCGCTGGGTCACCCTGGCCGACGTCGAAGCAGCCATCCTCGAGAAGCAGCGCTGGATCTTCAACAAGCTGGGCGAATGGCGCCATCGCGAAGCACGCCGCATTCTGCCGACGGTGCAATGGCGCGACGGCGCATCGCTACCGTTCCTGGGCCAACCGATCACCCTGCAGCTTGATTCGCCGGCTGGCGTGCTGATGTTCAACGCGGAATTGCGCATGCTGCATCTGGCCCTGCCCGCGCACGCCGACGAGCAGCAGATCAAGGACCGTGTGCAGGGCTGGATGCAGAACCAGGCGCGCCGCCTGCTGGCGGAGCGGCTGGACATCTATGCCGCGAAACTGGGCGTGCGTCATACGGGCTTCGCCCTGACCTCTGCAGCCACCCGCTGGGGAAGCTGCACGGCCGACGGCAAGATCCGGCTGAACTGGCGCCTCATGCATTTCCCGCTGTCGATGATCGACTACGTGGCCGCCCACGAGCTGGCGCATCTCAAGGAGATGAACCACGGACCGCGTTTCTGGGAAACAGTGGAATCGATCTTCCCCGAGTTCCGCGACGCCCGCGCCCAGCTTCGCGCGCACCCACCGGAACTGTTGCCGACGTTCTGACGTTCCGACGCTCCGAGTTTCCGACGCCCTCGTCGCTCATCGTGCATGCCGTGCGCCCAGGCGCCATCGACGGATACGCTTCACACCTGGCTGTAATAAGCCGACCTTCGGCGACTGGTCGCCCCGCACGCTGTTGTCGAACCACCCATACTGAAACCCGGTATCGGCATAGGGACCGACATCGACGGCCGCCGGCGCGTTCCGCGGCATGGGAATAGAATGGCGAACTCTGTCTTTACAGTTTTGCAAAAGAGACCCCCATGCGACTCCTCCACACCATGCTGCGCGTTGGCGACTACCAGCGTTCGATCGACTTCTACACGCGCGTGCTGGGCATGACGCTGCTGCGCGAGAGCGACAATCCCGAATACAAGTACCGCCTGGCCTTCGTCGGATACGGCCCCGAAACCGAGACCGCCGTCATCGAACTGACCTACAACTACGGCGTCGACAAGTACGATCTTGGCACCGCCTATGGCCATATCGCCCTGGAAGTACCCAGCGCGGCCGAAGCCTGTGAGCGCATCCGGTCGGCCGGCGGCAAGGTCACCCGCGAAGCCGGTCCGGTCAAGGGCGGCACCACGGTGATCGCGTTCGTAGAGGACCCGGACGGCTACAAGATCGAACTGATCGAGCGTCACTCGACGCGCGACGCTGCCCGCCCGTAACGCGCAATGAGCGCGCAAGCAATGACGCGGCGCCCGCTGGACAGCACGGCCATCGGGTTGATGGTGCTGCTGTGCGCCGCCTGGGGACTCCAGCAGGTGATCATCAAGGTCACCGCACCGCTGATGGGCGCCGTGCTGCAGGCGGGCGTGCGATCCGCCATCGCTGCGCTGCTGGTGTTCGGCTTCGCAGCCTGGCGCGGCACGCCGCTCTGGGAACGCGATGGCACATTGCGCGCGGGACTGGTAGCCGGACTGCTATTCGGAGCCGAGTTCTTCTGCATCTTCGTCGGACTCGGCCACACCACCGCATCCCGCATGGCGGTGTTCCTCTATACGGCCCCGATCTTCACCGCACTCGGCCTGCACCTGTTCGTGCCGGGCGAGCATCTGCACCGGGGCCAGTGGCTCGGCGTGGTTCTCGCGTTCTGCGGTATCGCGCTGGCCTTCGCCGACGGCATTGCCTCGCCTTCCACGCAAGGCAGCACGGTGATTGGCGATGTCCTGGGCATGGTGGCCGGCGCCTTGTGGGCGGCGACAACCGTCGTCGTGCGCGGCAGCAAGCTGTCTGGTGCTCCTGCCAGCAAGACGCTGCTCTACCAGTTGGGCGTCTCGGCGGTGATGCTGCTGTTGATGGCGCTGGCGGCAGGCCAGGCGCATACGGTGGAAATCACGGGCTTCGTCGTGGCCAGCCTGTTCTACCAGTCGGTGCTGATCGCGTTCGCGAGCTACCTGATCTGGTTCTGGCTTCTGCGCCAGTACCTGGCGTCACGGCTATCGGTCTTCTCGTTCCTGACGCCGCTGTTCGGCGTGGCATTCGGCGTGCTGCTCATGCACGACCACGTCGGCGTGCGGTTCGCCCTGGCGGCGGTAATGGTGCTGGGGGGGATTGTGCTGGTGAATCGACGGGCGTAGTGAACGCCGTCGATTTGTCGCCCTCTCCCGCGTAGCGGGCAAGGGCGACAACGATCAGTGCCGAATCACTGCGGGAACGAGAACATCCCCAGCGCGCCGCGCACTTCGTCCAGCGTCTGCTGGGTGATTTCGCGGGCCTCGGCGGTGCCCTTCTTCAGGATATCGAACACATAGCCCGGGTCCTGGGCAAGCTGCTCGCGGCGTTCGCGGATCGGGCGCAGCATTTCCTGCAGCACGCTTTCCACGCGACGCTTCAGCACCATGTCGCCCAGGCCGCCACGGCGGTAGTGCTCCTTGAGCGCTTCCACTTCGGCCGGATTCGGATCGAATGCGTCGAGGTACGTGAACACGACATTGCCTTCCACCTGACCCGGATCGGACACCTTGAGGTGGTTCGGATCGGTGTACATCTTGTGCACGGCTTCGCGGATCTGGTCCGGCGACGCGCCGAGCGGAATCGCGTTGCCCTGCGACTTGCTCATCTTCGCCTTGCCATCCACGCCCGGCAGACGGCCATGCTTCGGAATCAGCGCTGCGGCTTCGGGCAGCACCTCGCGGCCCACCTGGTTGTTGACCCGACGCACGATCTCGTTGGTCTGCTCGATCAGCGGTGCCTGGTCTTCGCCCACGGGCACCAGCACGGCCTTGAAGCCGGTGATGTCGGCGGCCTGCGAAGCCGGATAGCACAGGAAACCAGCCGGGATGTCGCGGCCGAAGCCACGCGCCTGGATTTCCTCCTTGATCGTCGGGTTGCGCTCCAGGCGCGATACCGTGACGAAGTTCAGATACATCAGCGTCAGTTCCGCCAGCGCCGGCAGGTGCGACTGCACCGAGATCGTGGTCTTGGCCGGATCGATGCCCACGGCGAGGTAGTCGAGCGCGACTTCGAGCACGTTGCGGCGCACCTTGTCGGGATCGTGGGCGTTATCGGTCATCGCCTGGGTATCGGCCAGCAGCACGTACTGCTTGTGCGTCTCCTGCAGGGTGACGCGGCTCTTCAGGGAGCCGACGAAATGGCCAAGGTGAAGCGGGCCGGTAGGACGGTCGCCAGTCAGGATGACGGGACGCTTATCAGGGTTGGTCTGGTCAGTCATGGGCGTCGCAAGGACTTCAGGGTATTCAGGATAAAAAGGGGCTCAGGCCACGCGGGCGGGCGGCTCCGCCCCACCGACGATTCGCGCGAGCTCGACATACTCGGCAACTGGCACGTCCTCGGCGCGGCGGGTCAGATCGAAGCCCAGCGCGTCGAAATCAACCTGGTCGCGGAGGAACGACAGCGTATTGCGCAGCACCTTGCGGCGCTGCGAGAACGCGGCGGTCACCACGTCGCCCAGCACGCCCGCATCGCACGCGGCGTACGGCGACCGCAGCGTGCCATCCTCGGCGCGTGGCCACGGAATCATGCGCACCACGGCGGAATCGACCTTCGGCGGCGGATTGAACGACGCGGGCGGCACATCGAGCACGTGCTCCATGTGGTAGCGGACCTGCAGCATGATCGACAGGCGGCCATACGATTTGCCGCCGGGGTCGGCCACCATGCGCTCGACCACTTCCTTCTGCAGCATGAAATGCTGGTCACGCACGTCATCGGCGAAATCCACCAGATGGAACAGCAGCGGGCTGGAAATGTTGTACGGCAGGTTACCGACGATGCGCAGCGCGCGGCCGGGCTCGCGCAGCTTGCCAAAATCGAACGCCAGCGCGTCGCCGGCGTGGACCACGAGGCGGTCGCCGTAGCGGCGGCGCAACCGCTCCACGAGATCTCGGTCGAGCTCGACCACCTGCATGCCTGGCAGCCGCTCCAGCAGCGGATCGGTCAGCGCGCCGAGGCCCGGACCGATCTCGACCACGATGTCGTTCGGCTGCGGGTCGATCGCGCTGACGATGCCGTGAATGATGCCGTCATCGACGAGGAAGTTCTGTCCGAACCGTTTGCGGGCCACATGGCCCTGGTGCACGTTTGAACGCATAAGTCAGTGCTGGCCGTTGGAGATGCCGTTATCGGCGCGCCCATTGCTGTGGCGCCCGCTGGCATGTCCGGCCATGGTAATGGCACAGCGGATGGCTTCGATCATGCTGCCGTGCTCGGCGCGGCCAGTGCCGGCCAGGTCGAGCGCGGTCCCATGGTCCACCGATGTGCGGATGAAGGGTAGCCCCAGCGTGATATTCACGCCGTGGCCAAAGGTGCCGTACTTGAGGGGTGCCAGGCCCTGGTCATGGTACATCGCCAGCACGCAGTCGGCGTCACGCAGATGGCGCGGCTGGAACAGCGTGTCGGCGGGATACGGGCCGCGCGCGTCGATATCGGCATCGCGGGCCTGCTCAAGCGCGGGAGAAATCACGTCGATTTCCTCACGCCCCATATGCCCGGACTCCCCCGCGTGCGGGTTCAGCCCCGTTACCAGGATGCGTGGACGCGCGATGCCGAAATTCCGGCGCAGGTCGGCATCGACAATCGTCAGCGTCTCGACCAACATCGGAATGTTCAGCGCGTCGGGCACCGCGCGCAGCGGCAGATGCGTGGTGGCCAGCGCCACGCGCAGCATGGCGTTGTCATGCGCCGGCTGCGGGCCGGCCAGCATCATTACCACACGCGGCACGCCGGCGCATTCGGCCAGATATTCGGTATGCCCGGAAAACGGCACGCCAGCATCATTGATCGTGCTCTTCTGCACCGGCGCGGTAATCATGGCCGCATAGCGGCCCGTCCGCAGGCCATCGACGGCGGCATCCAGCAGCGCCAGCACGTAGTGGCCATTGCGGGCATCGAGCCGCCCCGCTTCGCAGTGCACGCCCAGCGCGATGTCTTCCACGATCACGTCGCCGTCGGCAATCCGACGTGCCCACGCATGGGCCACGCCGAGCGCCTCGGCACGCTGATCGAGCAGACGCGCATCGCCGATCACATGGAAGCGGACTGCCCCCCCATGGCTGCCATTGCCGCCGTGATTGGCGGCGAACTGCAGCAGGGCCCCGATCGTGATGTCGGGACCGATGCCGGCCGGTTCTCCGGTCGTGATCGCTAGGTCGAGTGGCGCGGGGTCGGGCATGGTTCGGGCCAGCGCATCAGCGCTGGCGGTTGATCCGGTATTCGACATACGCCGCGCTGCGGAGCTGGCGCACCCAGTCATCATAGGCGGCGCGCAGCTTCTGCTCGCGAACTTCGGCACGTGCGAAATCACGCTGCTTCTCGGGCGACACTTCGGTCTCGCGGCGGTTTTCCACCTGGATCAGGTGCACACCGAACTGCGTGACTACCGGGTCGGAGATCTCGCCCGGGCGCAGGCGGTTCATGGCCTGCTCGAACTCGGGCACCAGTTCGCCCGGCGACACCCAGCCGAGCTCGCCGCCTTGCGACGCCGAGCCGTCCTGCGAGTAGCGACGCGCGGCATCGGCAAAATCTACGCCGTGCGTGATCCGGTCGCGAATCGTCGCCATCTGACGCTTGGCTTCGGCCTCGGGCATGTTCGGGCCGGTGCGGATCAGGATATGGCGCACCTGCGTCTGCGCGATGCGGTCGCTCGCCGCCGGCTGCGCGGCGGCCGTGCGCTTGGACACAAGCTTGACCACGTGGAAACCATTGGCCGATTCCAGAACCTCGGGCACCACCGCGCCCGGCTGCAGGTCGACCACGGCATTGGCGAACACGGCAGGCAGCCGGCCAATCTCGCGGAAACCCAGCGAGCCGCCTTGCGAGGCTTCCGGCGCCTCGGAGTTGGCCTTGGCCAGTTCGGCAAAGTCCGCCCCGCCCTGCACCTGCTTCAGCAGGCCTTCCGCTTTCGTCTTGAGCTGGGCCTTCTGTGCATCGGACGCATCTTCGGGCACGCGCACGAGGATCTGCGCCACATTGAACTCAGTCGGGCCCGAGGCTGCCGCCTGGCCACCATTACGCGCAGCCAGATAGTTGTCGATCTCGCCGTCGTAGACCTGCACCTTCGAGTCCACCTCGCGTTCACGCAGGCGGATCACCTGGACCTGCTTGCGCAGTTCGTCGCGGTACTTGGTCCACGACATGCCGCTGGCTTCCACGCGGCTGCGCAACTCCGTCGCAGACATCTTGTTCTGTTGCGCCACCGATTCGATCGCCCGATCGACTTCCTGATCGGTCACCTTGATCCCTGCTTCCTGCGCGGCCTGCGTCTGCACGCGCTCCATCACGAGGCGTTCCAGCACTTCGCCTAGCAAGTCGGGCCGCGGTGGCACCTCGCGCTTGGCGGCGCGAAGCTGGCTTTCGATCTCGTCGGCGCGGTCAAGCAGTTCCCGGCGCGTGATCACGCTGTTGTTGACGACGGCCACCACCTCGTCCACCAACTGCGAGCGCGGCTGGGACGAAGGCTGCGGCACGCCCATCATCGGCTGGCTCGGCGCCACGGTGCTGCCCTGGCTGGCCGATTGGCTGCCCTGCTGCGTGAAGATGCCCTGCGTACGCGTGCCGGGCGCGCGCAGCTGCGCAGCTGCCGGCGCGGCCAGCGTCACGAGCACGGCCGACAGCAGCAGCTGCTGCCAAGGGTTCAGGCGGGACAACAGGGAGAAGGCTTGACGTTTCATCTTGGTCCGTCATTCATAGTGATCGTACGGGGTTGTCGGCACCGGTCGTGCCGTCACGGGCTCGTAGCCCGGCACGTTCAGGCGCAACATGTCCAGCGGGTTGGAGCCGATCTTCGACAGCCCACGGAACTCCACCTGGAAGAAAACCCGCCCGGTGTAACCGTTCGAGGTATTGCGGAAACGCTGGTACACGAACCGGCCGACCCAGCAGTCGGCGGCGTACTCGAAACCGGCCAGGGCATCCACGAGCTGGTTGGCCGACTTGTCGAACGCCACGCGGCCGATACCGTAAGTGCGTTGCGTGATCGGCCACTGCCCCGACATTTCGATCTGGTCGATCGCGGTATTGTCTGTCACCGAGGTCGGGCGACGGTAGCGATAGCCGAAATTGATGAGCTTGCGCGATTCCGGGCGGTACGCGAGTGCCACGTTCGAATAGTTGACCCTGTCCTGGTCCGGGTTCCACTGAATACCGGCATCGAGATAGTAGCCGCGGAACAACTGGATCGTGGTGGCAGCCAGCAGATCCGAATAGGTCGGCTTGGCATCCGGCAGCGTGCCGTTGATCTGGACACGCTGGCCCGTGAAGTCGACACGCTGTGCAATCGTGCCCCGGAAACGCTCGACACCTGTCTCCGATTCGATCAGGCGCGTGGTCAGGCCCAGCGTCAGCTTATTGTTGTCGGCGATGCGATCGTTACCGGTAAACGGGTTCTCGGTAAAGATCTGGCCGTAGCCAAAGTCCGACTGCACCGTATCGAACAGCGGGAACTGACTCTGGTCGTAGAACGGCGTGTAGACGTAGAACAGGCGCGGCTCGAGTGTCTGGGTGTACTTCACGCCAAACAGCTTGCTCACACCCGGCGCGTCACGCTCGAACGTCATGCCCGAATCCAGGCTGACGGTCGGAATGGCGCGATTGAGCGTATTCGACGCGCCGGTGGTGTTGGTGCCGGCATCCATGTTGTACTGCGCCGCGTTGAAGATGAACTTCGGCGTCACGTACCAGCCCGGGTGGATGATCGGGTAGCTGATCGTCGGCTGGATGAATGCGCGATTGCCTTCGGGCTGCTGGAAGCCGGTACTGGTCAGCGGGATGCGGAACCGCGTGTAGTCGGTTTCGAGCGAAATATCGAAACCGTGGAAGTCATAGCGGTTGTACTTCGCGTTCAACTGCGGCTCGCGCTCGTAGGACGGCTCGCTGGGCAACAGCGTCTGGAACTTCTGCACCCGTGCCATGAACACCCAGTCCTGCCACGCATAGATCACGCCGCCTTCCTGCGTGTACTGACGCAGGGTCGACTGCGATACGGAACGCGTCAGGTCGTCGGGATACTTGTCATCCGAAACCTTGCTGACGTTCACATAGGCCGTCAGTCCAGGAATGATGACCTGATTGTGCTGGATCGAGTAGGCCCAGCGGTTGCGGCCCGCCTTCTTGTCGTCGGGCAGGAACTCGCCGCGGATACGTCCGGCATAGCCGGCGCCCACATACCGGAAATCCTCGCCAAGCTGCACGCCGCGCGACGTCAGGATACGCGGGTAGATCGTCAGATCGCGGTTCGGTGCCAGGTTGAAATAGTACGGAACAGTGAGATCGAACCCTGAGTTCGAGCCGTATCCAAACAACGGCGGCAGCACGCCGCTACGACGCTCGCTATTGAGCGGAAAACTGAACGCCGGCGCGCCGGCGATCGGCACGCCAAAGAAATTAAGCACACCGCCATAGGCCGTGCCGACCTGACGATCGCTATCCAGGTCAAGCTTTCTGGCGCTGAAGTACCAGTCCGCGTTATCGGGCGAACAGGTTGTGTAGGTCGCCTTCTTCAGCGTGCTGCGGTCCGGATCCAGGAAATCGACGCGCTCGGCGCTGCCGGAGCCGCCAGTCTGCTGGAAGTAGTAGTCCGGGGACAGCATGTAGCCTTCATTGGCCTGCACGCGCATCCGTGCTTCCGGGCCCACGGCCAGCGTGCCGCTCTTGGAAAGCCGCACGTTGCCGGTGGCATGTGCTTCGTCGGTGTCCTGGTCGTAGGTGAGCTTGTCGCCCTTGATCACGCCACCGTCGCGGCGCAGTTCGGCGTGCCCTTCCATCTCCACGCCCTTCTCGCTGTAGCCCGTTACGCGATCGCCCGACACATAGGCCGGGGCATTCGGGTTCGAGGGCGTGGATGACGGCGAGAGGTTGAGCGTGTTGCCGCTGGGGGCAGTCCGCGTGGCGGGCTCGGTCAGGCGCGGCACGAGATCGCCGCCTTCAGCCGGCGGCGGCGGCGCCTCCGGGGTCTGCGTGACCATCGGCTCGACAAGGTCGATGTTCGGAATAGCGGACGTCGCGCCGTACTGCGCATGGGCACTCACCGTCAGCCCGGCCATGGCGAGCACGAGCGGCCGCAGCGCGCTGGCGGGCAGGCGGACGCGCCGGGACGTGCCCGGAGGCGCTGGCGGTCGGGTGGCCGGATGATGCGGTGATCGTCGTTGTTCGGTCATGCAAACGGTGGTCGGTCAGCTCGGCGGGCCGGCGCTTCGAAGGGGCTGCAAAGTTTGCCCCTGCTTCAACGCCAGCCCATTGCCAGAGCGGGCTGCGGGGCGACAAAGGCCCCTCCCGGAGGCCACCCGGCGCCCGGGTCTGGTCGGGTATTATACGGGGCATCGTATTCTCCCTTTCAGGCATGTCTGCACTTCTTCACGCCCCGGGCCAAGACCCGCGCATCGAACAACTCAAAACGTGGGTAGCCAGACTCGGTGCGGCATGGTCGATCGACCCGGATTCCTGCGCCCCCGCGTCGGCCGACGCGAGCTTTCGCCGCTACTTCCGCGTGCGGACCGGCCACCCCGCACACCCCACCGCGATCGTGATGGACGCGCCACCCTCGCATGAGGATTGCCGCCCGTTCATCCATGTGGCAAAGCTGTTCGGCGATGCCGGCGTGACGGTGCCGACGGTGCTGGCCCAGGATCTCGAGCAGGGGTTCCTGCTGCTGGCCGATCTGGGCAGCCAGACGTACCTGTCGCGCCTGGACGACACCTCGGCGCACAATCTCTATACCGATGCGGCCGCCGCGCTGGTCAAGATCCAGGCCGCCACCCGCCCGGGCGAACTGCCGGCGTACGACCGCGCGCTGCTGCAGCGCGAACTGGACCTGTTCCCGCAGTGGTACATCGCCAAGCACCTCGGGGTGACGCTCGACGACCGTCAGCAGGCCGACCTGCGTGAGGTGTTCGAGACCATCCTGGCCAACAACCTGGCGCAGCCGCAGGTCTACGTGCATCGCGACTACCATTCGCGCAACCTGATGGTGCTGCCCGAAGCTAGCAACCCCGGTGTCCTGGACTTCCAGGATGCGGTGATCGGCCCGATCACCTACGACGCCGTGTCGCTCTGGCGCGACGCCTATATCGAATGGGAAGAAGAACAACAGCTCGACTGGCTGATCCGCTACTGGGAACGCGCCCGCAAGACCGGGCTGCCCGTGGCGGCCGATTTCGGCGAGTTCTACCGCGACTTCGAATGGATGGGCCTGCAACGTCACCTCAAGGTGCTTGGCATCTTCGCGCGCCTGTATCACCGTGACGGCAAGGACGGCTATCTGGCCAACCTGCCGCTCGTGCTCCGATACACCCGCAACGTGGCAGGCCGGTATAGCGAGATGCGCAAGCTCGTGCGCCTGCTCGATGCGATCGAAGGCACCGAGCGGCCCACCGGCTTGACGTTCTAGGCGGGTGCGACGTGGAGATCCCGTCCGACACCCCTGACACCCCCGAGGCCGCCGAGACCATCACCCGCAGTGGCGAGTGGTGGGCCGGCGCCCGCGCGCTGGCGCCGATGCTGCTCGGCGTGATGCCGTTCGGCCTGATCTACGGCGTGCTGGCAGTCAACGCCGGAATGCCGGCCTGGCTGGCCTGTGCGATGAGCGCGATCGTCTTCGGCGGGGCATCGCAGATGATCCTGACGCAACTCTGGGCAGCCGGCACGCCGGCGCTGGTGGTTGCGTTCACGGTGGCAATGGTCAATCTGCGACACGCGCTCTATTCCGCGACGATTGCCGCATCCCTGGCGCCGCTGCCACGCCGCTGGAAGGCGCTGATTGCCTATCTGCTGACCGACGAGGCGTTCGCCGCCATGACCCGCCGTCTGGGAGACACCGGCCCGCGCGCGCGCTACCGGCACTGGTTCTACTTTGGCGCGGGCTTTGCGCTCTGGGCGAGCTGGCAGGTCTCCACGCTGGCCGGCGTGCTGGTTGGCGCGCAGGTGCCGCGTGACTGGCCGCTCGATTTCTTCCTGCCACTGACCTTCATCGGGATCATCGTGCCGAACCTGAAGCACCGCTCGCAGACCGCCGCTGCGCTGGTGGCCTCGGTACTGGCCGTAGCGTGCTTCGCCATGCCGCACAAGCTCGGCATCATGGTGGCGGCGCTGGGCGGCATTGCCGCAGGCATGTTGCTGCGCGGGCGCGACCGGGACGGTACCGGGCGGCGCTCGTCGGACCCATCGGGCCGCACCGATGGCAAGGAGCACGTAGCATGAGCCAGATGACCCTGCTGTGGGTATTCATCGGCGCGGGACTGGCCACGTTCCTGATCCGGCTGTCATTCATCGCCGTCGAGGGCCGCGTGCGCCTTCCGGCATGGTTTCGCACGGCGTTGCAGTTTGTGCCGGCGGCCATGCTGTCGGCCCTGATCGCGCCGGACCTGCTGATGCGCGACGGCGCCGTGTTCGTCAGCCCGCACAATGCACGCCTGCTCGCCGGCGTGGTGGCCATCGTCATCGCCGCGCGCACGCGCAGCGTTGGCTGGACCATCGCCGGAGGCATGGCCGCCCTGATTGCCCTGGAGGCCCTGATTTGAAAGCGATGATCTTCGCCGCCGGCCGCGGCGATCGTATGCGACCGTTGACCGATGCCTGCCCAAAGCCGTTGCTGGCCGTGGGGGGCAAGCCGCTGATCGTGTGGCAGGTCGAGGCGCTGGTGCGCGCTGGCCTCACCGATATCGTCATCAATCACGCCTGGCTCGGCGAGCAACTCGAGTCGGCACTGGGCGATGGCTCGCAATTGGGCGCGCGCATCCATTGGTCGGCCGAAGGCACGGCGCTGGAAACGGCCGGCGGCATCGCCCACGCGCTGCCCCTGCTGACCGGCAAGACCGACGCCGACGACGTGTTCCTGGCCGTATCGGGCGACATCTTCTGCGACTTCGACTACCGCACCCTGTTGCCACGCGCCCGCGCCATGGCCATGGCGCCGCGACCGCACATGCATCTGGTGATGGTGCCGAACCCGCCCTTCCATCCGCGCGGCGATTTCGTGCTGGATGCCGCCGGATTGCTGCGGATGCCCAGCGCCGACGCCCACGCGCTGACGTTCGGCAATATCGGCCTGTACGACACCCGCCTGTTCCGCGAAATCGAACGCGGAGCGAAGGTGGCGATGTCGCCCTACTATCGGGAGTCCATCGCCGCAGGCCTGGCCACGGGCGAGCGCTTCGACGGACGCTGGGAAAACGTTGGCACTCCTGCGCAACTGGCGGCGCTTGATCGCTCGCTGCGGGCATAGCGGCGCGTTCCCGAACGTTACCAAAGCCCCGGACGCGACCGCTTTTGCGCCGCATCGTGCGCACGCGCAGCCCGCTTTGCCCGCCGACGGGTTTAGAATCGGGGCATTCCCCTCACCGTCTTTCATCCATGTCCGCACCCGACTCCGCCCTCCTCGGCGCGTGCAGCGATCGCCGCGCCCGTGTGCTGAAACATCTGCGCGCCAACGGCGGCGGCGTGGCCATCGTGCCAACCGCGCCAGAAGCCATGCGCAATCGCGACAGCGACTATCCGTACCGGCACGACAGCTATTTCTATTACCTGACCGGATTCACCGAGCCAGACGCAGTGCTGGTGCTGGTGGCGGGCGGCCCGGGCGACGACACCAACGCCAGCATCCTGTTCTGCCGGCCCAAGCACGAAGAACGCGAGATCTGGGATGGCTTCCGTTATGGGCCAGAAGGCGCACGCGCGATGTTCGGCTTCGACGAGGCGCATTCGGTCGAAGACATCGACAAGCTGCTGCCGCCGATGCTGGCCAATCGCGCCACGCTGGCCTACCCGCTGGCCGCCACCGCAGACTTCGACGCCCGCGTGCGTGGCTGGCTGGACGCGGTACGGATGCAGGGCCGTGCCGGGGTGTCCTCCCCGTCGGCCGCGCTCGACGTCCGCACACTTCTTGACGAGATGCGCCTGTTCAAGGATGCGGGCGAACTGGTCACGATGCGCCGTGCCTCCGAAATCTCGGCCCAGGCACACGTTCGTGCGATGCGCGCGTCGCGCCACGGCTTGCGCGAGTATCACCTCGAAGCCGAACTGCTCTACGAATTCCGCCGCCACGGCGCCCAGAGCGTGGCCTACAACTCGATCGTCGCCACGGGCCCCAACGCTTGCGTGCTGCACTACCGGGCTGGTCCGGCCGAACTGCGCGACGGCGACCTGTGCCTGATCGACGCGGGTTGCGAACTCGACGGCTACGCGTCGGACATTACGCGCACATTCCCGGTCAACGGCCGATTCACGCCGGCGCAGCGCGAGCTCTATGACCTCGTGCAGGCCGCTCAGGACGCCGCCATCGCCGAGACACGCGCGGGCGTGCCATACAACGTCCCGCACGACGCGGCGGTGCGTGTGCTGGCGCAAGGCATGCTGGACACCGGCCTGCTCGACCGCAACAAGGAAGGCACGCTCGACGACGTGCTGGCCAGCGGCAGCTATCGCCGCTTCTACATGCACCGCACGGGCCACTGGCTCGGCATGGACGTGCACGACGTGGGTGAATACCGCGTGCCCGGCCCGCTGCCGGCAGGCCACGAGGGCGAGCGGCCATGGCGTCCGCTCGAGGCGGGCATGGTGGTAACCATCGAGCCGGGCATCTATGTGCGCCCGGCCGAAGACGTACCCGAACGCTACTGGCACATCGGCATCCGCATCGAGGACGACGCCGTAGTGACTTCGGGAGATTGCGAACTGATCACGCGCGGCGTGCCTGTGAAGGCCGACGAGATCGAGGCACTGATGCGCGACAACGGAGGCATGTCGCGATGAAGGCATTGTTGAGCAAACTGTTCGGTACCGGCGTCACGAAGACCCACACGACACGAGCAGTCGATCCGAACGAACCATTCGTGATCAACATTTATGACGACCGCGTCGTGGTGCACCGCCCAGACGGCCAGCGCGAAGAGCTGGCCTGGGACGCGCTGGAGAAAGTCGTGGTGCGCGTGTCCGACCGCGCGCCGTGGGCTGGCACGGCATGGCTGATCCTGGCCGGCGACGCCGCAAGTCAGCAAGGCTGCGTGGTGCCGATGACCGCGGCCAACCACGAGGCGCTGGTGCGGCGCCTGCAGGAGCTGCCCGGCTTCCATCAGCAGAAACTCGACAACGCGATGCGCGACGCCACCTCTGGCAAGTCACGCACCGACGCGAATCTGTGGAAGCGATCCGAAGCCGAAGCCCAAGCGCGCAAGGACGAGGAAGCCAGCCATGACGCTGCCAGCCAGCACTGACGCGCTCGCGGTTGAGCCGCGCGACATCGCCATTGTCGGCGGCGGGCCGGTCGGCCTGGCGCTGGCGGCGCAGTTGCTACGCACCACATCGTGGCGCATCACGCTGATCGACGCGGCCACGCCGGCGCGCGCCGCACGTGATCCGCGCGCCATTGCCTTGTCGCACGGCAGCCGCCAGTTGCTCGAGCAGATCGGCGCATGGCCGGTGCCGGCGCAGGCGATCGAGCATATCCATGTATCGCAGCGCGGCCGCTTCGGCCATGTGAAGCTCCATGGCGATGACTACGGCGTGCCCGCGCTGGGCTATGTGGTCAGGTATGGCGACCTTTGCCAGACCCTCGAACGCGCGCTCGCCCGCGCCGCCGACGCCGCCCCGGGCCGGCTTGAACGCGCCTTCGAGACGCGTATCGACAACATCGACCAAGACGACCGCAGCGACGCCGCCCTGGTCCGGCTGACCGGCACCTCGCACACAGAGCACGAGGGATTGCCGGTAGCGTTTGCGGCCCGCATCGCTGTGCAGGCCGAAGGCGGCCTGTTCCACCAGCAAATCCAGCGCCTGTCGCATGGCACCGAGGCCGTGCGGCGGCGCGACTATCAACAGACCGCGATCATCGGCCATGTGACGTGCACGCAACCGCAGCCCGGCTGGGCGTGGGAACGCTTTACCGAGGAAGGGCCGCTGGCGCTGCTGCCACATGAGGAACATGGCGTGCAGGGCTACGCGCTGGTCTGGTGCTGCCCGCCCGAGCAGGCCATGCGCCGGCTCGCGCTCACCGAGGACGAGTTCGCATATGAGCTGGGCCAGGCGTTCGGTACGCGAATGGGCCGGTTCACGCTTGTTGGCAAGCGCCATGCATTCCCGCTTGGGCTCAATGCCGCGCCGGTCACGGTCGACGGGCGCGTTGCCGCGGTCGGCAATGCCGCGCAGACGCTACATCCGGTGGCCGGTCAGGGGCTGAACCTGGGCCTTCGCGACGCGTTCGCGCTGGCCGATTCGCTGCGCGCCGGCTGCACACCACAGGCGCTGGAGGCGTTCGCGAGCCGGCACCGGGTCGACCGCGCGATGACAATCGGCATCACCGACCTGCTGCCGCGTGTGTTCGCCGTGGGCGGCCCGATGGCGGCCCACGCACGTGGCGCGTCGCTCGCGGCACTGGCCTGCGTGGCGCCGCTCAAGCACGCGCTGGCGCGGCAAATGATGTACGGCGCACGCGGCTAGTCGATATTTGCCAGGCAGTTCCCCGACGGCCCCCTTACGGGGCCGTCTTCATGATATTTGCTCATTTCTTGAGCAACCGTACCGGATTGGCGGTAAAATCCCGCCCTCGCACATGACCCGACTTGCGCCGGCCCCAAGGCTTGGCAGGGGCATGTTTTTGCATATCGCCAGCTTCGCCTGAACGCACCCAACACCGTTCCATCGTGCAGATCGGTCCGCACCAACTTCGCAACAACCTGTTCGTCGCCCCCATGGCCGGGGTGACCGACCGACCCTTCCGCCAGCTCTGCAAGCAGCTTGGCGCGGGCTACGCGGTGTCCGAGATGGTTGCGTCGAACGCCCAGCTCTGGAAAAGCGAAAAGACCATGCGCCGCGCCAACCACGCCGGCGAGGTGGAGCCAATCTCGGTGCAGATCGCAGGCGCGGAGCCGTCGATGATGGCCGAGGCGGCCCGCTACAACGTGGACCGCGGCGCCCAGATCATCGATATCAACATGGGCTGCCCGGCCAAGAAGGTCTGCAACGTGGCCGCCGGTTCGGCGCTGCTGCAGAACGAGCCGCTGGTCGTGCGCAT
The DNA here is from genome assembly GCF_000812445.1 of Cupriavidus sp. SHE. Classification (NCBI taxonomy): domain Bacteria; kingdom Pseudomonadati; phylum Pseudomonadota; class Betaproteobacteria; order Burkholderiales; family Burkholderiaceae; genus Cupriavidus; species Cupriavidus sp. SHE. The sequence continues at coordinate 242,244 of NZ_JWMB01000018.1, forward strand.
CGTCGAGGCCGTGGTTGCCGCCGTGGGCGACCGCGTGCCCGTCACGCTGAAGATCCGCACCGGCTGGGACCGCGAGCACAAGAATGCGCTGCGCGTGGCGCGCATGGTGGAAGACGCCGGCATCAGCATGCTGACGATCCACGGCCGCACGCGCGCCGATCTCTATCATGGCGAAGCCGAGTACGAAACGATCGCCGCCGTCAAGTCGTCGATCCGCATCCCCGTGGTAGCCAACGGCGACATCACCACGCCGCAGAAGGCCCGACATGTGCTGGCCGTAACCGGCGCTGACGCGATCATGATCGGCCGGGCCGCGCAGGGCCGCCCCTGGCTGTTCCGCGAGATCGAGCACTACCTGAAGACGGGCGAACTGCTGCCCTCGCCAGAAGTGGCCGAGATCCGCGCGATCATGAACCATCACCTGGCGGACCACTACGCGTTCTACGGCGAGTTCACCGGAGTGCGCACCGCCCGCAAGCATATTGCCTGGTACACGCGCGGCCTCAAGGGCGCGAACCTGTTCCGGCATCGCATGAACACACTGGAATCCACCGACGCGCAACTCGCGGCCGTCAACGCATTCTTCGACGAACAGGCTGCAATCTCCGACCGCCTGGTCTATGTCGACGAGAATGCCGCGCCGGACGACGACGCGCTCGACAACAACAAGAAACGGGAATTGCTTGCCGCATGAGCCGCAACGCCATCGACCAATGCATCCGGGACAGCCTGGATACTTACTTTCGTGATCTGGACGGCGAAGTGCCGTCCAACATGTACAACATGGTGCTGGAGGCCGTCGAGCGGCCCCTGCTGGAAGCCGTGATGACGCGCGCCGAGCGCAACCAGTCACTGGCAGCCGCGTATCTCGGCATCAACCGCAACACCCTTCGCAAGAAGCTGCAGCAACACGGTTTACTTTGAATTTGACGCGTTCCCCACAGCCATGATCAAGCAAGCTCTTCTCTCCGTTTCAGACAAAACCGGCATCGTCGACTTCGCGCGCGAACTCAATGCGCTTGGCGTCACGCTGCTTTCCACCGGCGGTACCGCCAAATTGCTGGCCGAGGCCGGCCTGCCTGTCACGGAGGTGGCCGATTACACGGGCTTCCCCGAGATGCTCGACGGCCGCGTGAAGACGCTGCACCCGAAGGTTCACGGCGGCATCCTGGCCCGTCGCGACCTGCCGGAGCACATGGCAGCCCTGGCCGAGCACAACATTCCGACGATCGACCTGCTGGTGGTGAACCTGTACCCGTTCCAGCAGACCGTGGCCAAGGATGACTGCACGCTGCCGGACGCCATCGAGAACATCGACATCGGCGGCCCGACCATGCTGCGCTCGGCAGCCAAGAATCACCGCGACGTGACCGTGATCGTCGATCCGGCCGATTACGCGGTGGTACTCGGCGAGATGCGCGCCAATGGCAACAGCGTCGGCTACGACACGAACTTCCGCCTGGCTACCAAGGTGTTCGCCCACACCGCCCAATACGACGGCGCGATCACGAACTACCTGACCAGCCTCGGCGCCGACAAGTCGCACCAGGCCCGCAGCGCTTACCCGCAGACGCTGAACCTGGCCTTCGAGAAGGTCCAGGAAATGCGCTACGGCGAAAACCCGCACCAATCGGCCGCGTTCTACCGCGACCTCAAGGCCTTTGACGGCGCGCTGGCCAACTACGTGCAGTTGCAGGGCAAGGAACTGTCCTACAACAACATCGCCGATGCCGACGCCGCGTGGGAGTGCGTCAAGTCGTTCGACGCCGCCAACAGCGCCGCATGCGTGATCATCAAGCACGCCAATCCGTGCGGCGTGGCGGTTGGCGCGAACGCGCTGGAAGCCTACGACAAGGCCTTCAAGACCGACTCGACCTCGGCCTTCGGCGGCATCATCGCCTTCAACGTCGAACTGGACGAAGCCGCTGCGCAAGCCGTGGCCAAGCAGTTCGTGGAAGTGCTGATCGCCCCGTCGTTCAGCGCGGCCGCGCGCAACGTGTTCGCCGCCAAGCAGAACGTGCGTCTGCTGGAGATCCCGCTGGGCAAGGGCGTGAATCAGTACGACCTGAAGCGCGTGGGCGGCGGCCTGCTGGTGCAGGGCCCGGATGCGCGCAACGTGCAGCAGTCCGAACTGCGCGTGGTGACGCGCCGTCATCCGACGCCGAAGGAAATGGACGATCTGATGTTCGCCTGGCGCGTGGCCAAGTTCGTCAAGTCGAACGCCATCGTGTTCTGCGGCAACGGCATGACGCTGGGCGTGGGCGCGGGCCAGATGAGCCGCGTGGACTCGGCGCGCATCGCCAGCATCAAGGCCCAGAACGCCGGCCTCACGCTGGCAGGTTCGGCCGTGGCATCGGACGCGTTCTTCCCGTTCCGCGATGGTCTGGACGTAGTGGTCGACGCTGGCGCGACTTGCGTGATCCAGCCGGGCGGCTCGATGCGCGACGATGAAGTGATCGCCGCCGCAGACGAGCGCGGCATCGCCATGGTGCTGACCGGCACGCGCCACTTCCGCCACTAAAGCGGTAGCGAGGGCACACCGCTGCCCTCGCCCCGGCGCCTCTCCCGCGCTACGGGAGAGGCGCGCAACCCCTCCCCTGCGGCGTAATCCTCTACACTACGCCCATCTCCCCCTGCCCTTGCTTCATGCGTATTCTCGGCATCGATCCCGGTTTGCGAACCACTGGCTTTGGCGTGCTCGAAAAGCACGGCAACAAGCTCGCCTATGTCGCGTCGGGCACGATCCGCAGCAATGGCGAGACCAGCTTGCCCGAACGCCTGAAGACGCTCTACGACGGCATCTCCGAAGTCGCGCGGACCTACGCGCCAGACTGCGCAGCAATTGAAAAGGTCTTCGTCAACGTCAATCCGCAATCGACCCTGTTGCTCGGCCAGGCACGCGGCGCGGCGATCTGCGGGCTGGTCGTGCAAGGGCTGCCGGTATTCGAGTACACCGCGCTGCAGCTCAAGGTAGCCGTGGTCGGATACGGCCGGGCCAACAAAGAGCAGGTTCAGGAAATGGTGATGCGGCTGCTGTCGCTGTCCGGCCGTCCGAGTTCCGATGCAGCCGATGCGCTTGGCGTGGCGATCTGCCATGCCAATGGCGGCGACACCCTCGGCACGCTGGCCGGGCTGGCGCCTGAGCTGGCGCGCAAGGGAATGCGCGTGCGGCGCGGCCGGCTGGTCGGCTGATTCGTCGCCGGCGGATCGATGCCGATCGATTGCCATTTTCAGAGCAGCGCCTACGGATGACCGCTACGGCCGGCGCTTACAATCGTCGTTCGTGACATCGTCAGGACTGCACCGATGCATCATCCGTTCATCACCCGATTCACGCTTGCCGCGCTGACCGCTGGCCTCATTGCCGGCTGCGCGGCGCCGCCTCGTGCGCCCACGTCCACTGCTGCGCGGGAGGCGCCATCCACGGCATCCACTCCCACCAGCGCTGCGCCGAAGCCCGTGCTGATCATCGGCCATCGCGGCGCCAGCGCGCTGCGGCCGGAACACACGCTGGCGTCCTATCAAAAGGCGATCGACGACGGCGCCGATATCATCGAGCCCGATCTCGTGGCAACGAAGGATGGCGTGCTGGTGGCGCGGCACGAGAACGACATCACCGGTACCACCAATGTGGCCGAGGTGCCGGAGTTCGCGGACCGCAAGCGTGTGAAGGTCATCGACGGCGAGCGGCTGACCGGCTGGTTCACCGAGGACTTCACGCTGGCCGAACTGAAGACGCTGCGCGCCCGTGAGCGGATTCCGAAGCTGCGTCCCGCCAATGCGAAGCTCAATGACCAGTTCGAGATCCCGACATTCGACGAAATCCTGAAGCTTGCCGAGCTGGCCGCCATGAAGCGTGGACGCCCGGTTGGGATCTATCCCGAACTCAAGCATCCCACTTACTTCCGCGGTATCGGCCTGCCGCTGGAGGAACGACTCGTGACCGCGCTGCAGGGCAGCGCCTATGCGAAGACCGTGCCGGTGTATGTGCAGTCGTTCGAAGCCACGCCGTTGCGCACCGTCAAGCGATTGCTGGGTAATTCGATGCCCAACGTGATGATCGTCCAGCTTATCGGCAATCCGCGCAGCCGTCCCGCGGACTGGCGTCTGGCAGGTGATACGCGCACGTACGCCGACATGTTGAAGCCGATCGGCCTGCGCGAAGTGGCCACCTACGCCAACGGCATCGGCCCTGAGAAGAACAGCGTGATCCCGCGCGACGCCAACGGCAATCTCGCCTCGCCGACCGCGCTGCTCGCCAACGCCCACGCGGCGGGCCTGGTAGTGCACCCTTACACATTCCGGCCCGAGAACGCGTTCCTGCCGAAATCGCTGCGTGCGCCCGGTGACGATGCCACGCGCAACCCGGCCGGCATGATCAGCGAGATCCAGACCTTCGCAGCCGCGGGTGTCGACGGCGTCTTCACCGACGACCCGGCGCTGGGCCGCCGCGCCGTGGATCCACCCGCCAATGGCGGCCATTAAGCACGCTGGCCGCGCTACACTTGCGGCCAATTTCGCTTCTTCATCACACCCACCATGATCGGACGTATCGCCGGCACCCTGCTCGAAAAGAATCCCCCGCATCTGCTGGTCGACTGCCATGGCGTCGGCTACGAGATCGATGTGCCGATGAGCACGTTCTACAACCTGCCGGCGATCGGCCATCCCGTAACGCTGCTGACCCAGCAGATCGTGCGGGAGGACGCGCACCTGCTTTTCGGCTTTGCCACGGCCACCGAACGCAATACATTCCGGGAGCTGATCAAGATCACCGGCGTCGGCGCGCGCATGGCGCTGGCCGTGCTGTCTGGGCTGTCGGTGCCTGAACTGGCGCAAGCCGTGACGATGCAGGAAGCGGGCCGGCTGACCAAGATCCCGGGCATCGGCAAAAAGACAGCAGAGCGGCTGCTACTGGAACTCAAGGGCAAGCTTGGCGCGGATCTGGGCCATGCTCCCGGCGCCACCCCGGTGGCCGATAGCGCCATCGACATCCTCAACGCGCTGCTCGCGCTCGGCTACTCGGAGAAGGAGGCCGCGCAGGCCATCAAGCAGGTGCCGGCCGGCACCGGCGTGTCCGACGGTATCAAGCTCGCGCTGAAGGCACTGTCGAAAGGCTGAGGACGCACCGCGAACGGCTCGGGGCGGGGGGCGCAGCGTAGAATGGCGGCAAATTGCTTCTGACTGCCATGATTGAAACCGACAAGCTGACCGGCGCCGACCGCCTGCCCGACCGCGTGATCTCGGCCACGCCCGCTTCCACGCAGGAAGAAGCGTTCGAGCGGGCGCTACGGCCCAAGCTGCTCGACGAATACGTCGGCCAGGAGAAGGTGCGCGGCCAGCTCGACATCTTCATGCACGCGGCCCGCAAGCGCCGCGAAGCACTGGACCACGTGCTGCTGTTCGGGCCGCCCGGCCTGGGCAAGACCACGCTGGCCCACATCATCGCGCGCGAGATGGGCGTCAATCTGCGCCAGACATCGGGGCCGGTGCTCGAGCGCCCGGGCGATCTGGCCGCCCTGCTGACCAATCTCGAAGCCCACGACGTCCTCTTCATCGACGAAATTCACCGGTTGTCGCCGGTGGTCGAGGAAATCCTGTACCCGGCGCTGGAGGACTACCAGATCGACATCATGATCGGCGAAGGCCCGGCGGCCCGCTCGGTCAAGCTCGACCTGCAACCCTTCACGCTGGTGGGCGCCACCACGCGCGCGGGGATGCTGACCAATCCGCTGCGCGACCGTTTCGGCATCGTGGCGCGGCTCGAGTTCTATACCCCTGACGAGCTCGCACGCATCGTCGCGCGCTCGGCACAATTGCTGAATGCCGCCATCGACCCGGCCGGCGCATTGGAAATTGCCCGCCGCGCGCGTGGCACGCCCCGGATCGCCAACCGGCTGCTACGCCGCGTGCGCGACTTTGCCGAAGTAAAAAGCGACGGAACGATCACTAGGCAGCTGGCCGATGCCGCACTGGAGATGCTCGACGTGGATAGCGTTGGCTTCGACCTGATGGACCGCAAGTTGCTGGAAGCCGTGTTGCATAAATTCGACGGTGGCCCGGTCGGCGTGGACAATCTGGCCGCCGCGATCGGCGAAGCCCGCGATACGATCGAGGACGTGCTGGAGCCCTACATGATCCAGCAGGGCTACCTGCAGCGAACGCCGCGCGGACGTATGGCGACAGCCGCCGCCTACCGCCATTTCGGGCTGGCATCGCCCCGCGATGGTGGTGCCGAGCCCGCCGAAGGGCTCTGATTTTCCGCATTCCGCCCAAGGCCGTTCCACGGCCTTTTTTTTGCGCCTCCAGATGCCCCGGCGACCGTCGGGCGCGCCATTTAAACGTTTTAGCACCCCGTCGCAAATTTTTTCGAAGTGGATTGCTGGCCTCTGGCCGCTTGTCCACAATGGCTGCATCCCCTTTAATTACAGGTGCGCGTTTGCGCCATAAGGATCAGAAATGAATTTGCGAGCCAAACCAACTTCCCTGATCTCCGTACTTGCCGCGGCGGCCGCCCTGGCGATCGGCGCGACGGGCGTGGCGCACGCGCAAAAGCCGCAGGCAAAGACGCCTGCGCCGATCGGCGTGGCCGAGGAAGCCGTGGTCAGCGGCAAGGTAGTCGATGTCGATCCGCAGTCGAAGGCCGTACTCGTCCAGGGCCCGCGCGGCAATCTGGTCGAACTCGTGGCTGGCGATGAAGCCAAGAACATCGGCAACGTGCGCAAGGGCGATATCGTGACGCTCACGCGCGGTGCGGCGGTGGTGGCGGCGCTCCAGCCGGTGGACAGCAAGGACACTCCGCTGCTGGAGCAGGTGGAACGCGTTTCCCACGCCGCCGAGGGCGGCAAGCCTGGCGTGATGCGTGAAATCACGACCACGATCACCGCTCAGATCACCAAGGTGGACGTGGCAAAGCGTATGGTGACCTTCCGCGGCCCGCGTGAAACGCTGCGTACCGTGAAGGTGCAGGACCCGAATATCGACCTGGCGAGCATTAAGCAGGGCCAAATGGCCAAGATTGTTGTGCGCGAAGTGGTGGCCATCACCGTCAAGTCGCCGAATGCCGGCTGATTTTCAGCCGGAGAATCCACCTGCCATCCCAATCAGGAGAACAACAATGAATCGACGCAACTTTGTCACCCGTATGGCAGGTTCCGGCCTGCTCGTCGCTACCGCCATGGCTGCAGGTTGCACGACCACGGGCTCCAGCGATTCGAAAGACGCGGCCGCTCGGCGTCAGGAAATCGATGCCGGCGCCGAGGGCGCGCTGAACCGGCTGTTCACGTCGGTCGATGGTTCGCGCGAACTGGCCAACAAGGCGCAGGGCATTCTGGTGTTCCCGCGCGTGCTGGCCGGTGGCCTGGTGATCGGCGGCGAGTACGGCGACGGCGTGCTGCGCAGCAAGGGCGCGAATGTGGGTTACTACCGCACGATCGCCGCGTCGTTCGGCCTGACGGCGGGCGGCCAGTCGCGCTCGGTGATCATCATGTTCATGACGCCGGAAGCCTACAACAAGTTCTTGCAGGCCAAGGGCTGGACGGCTGGCGTCGATGCCAGCGTGGCACTGGCCAAGGTCGGCGCGAACGGCAAGGTGGATACGGTTACGGGCCAGCAGCCGGTGATCGGCTTCGTCCAGACCAATGCCGGCCTGATGTTCGACGTTTCACTGGACGGGTCCAAGATCAGCAAGCTGGACCTGTAATTCGCAGGGTCTCTCCTCCTCTGCGATTGGACAACTCCCGGCCGTGGCCGGGAGTTTTTTATTGCACCGACGCTCGCGGCTGGACGCCCGGGCGTGGTCCGGAGAATCGGATCAGTGGATCAGGAGACGCGTCGATCGACTTCGTCCAGCGCCAGCGCCTCGAGGTGGCTGACGTCGGCCCACTGCAGCAGCGTGAGGTGGGCGGTGTCGCACCGCAGGCGGTTGACGCTGGCATTGAGCAGTTCGTGCTCGCGCGGTGCTTCGAGGGTCATGCCCGCAGCCTCGCGGTAGAGGCAGTCGAGCACGCCTCCGTGCGCCACGAGCGCGATCCGCTCGCCAGGATGGCGTCGCGACAGATACAGCGCCACCTCGACCGCCCGGTCGTGAAACTCGCGCAGCGATTCGCCCTCGGGCGGCGCGTAGTCGGGCACGCGCGCCTGCCAGCGCGCGAAATCCTCAGGGCGCTTCTCCGCCACTTCAGCGTAGGTCATCCCCTCCAGATCGCCATAGCAACGCTCCCGCAGCCGACGCTCGGGCCGCACCTGCAAACCCAGCGTCTCGGCCAGCGGCGCCGCCGTCTGCATGGCACGGCCCAGGTCACTCGAATAGATCGCGTCGATCGGCTCGCCGGCCAGCGCCTCGGCCAGCGCGCGCGCCTGGGCGCGGCCAGTGTCGTTCAGTGGGATGTCGAGCTGGCCCTGCAGCCGCCGTTCGCGGTTCCAGGCCGTCTCGCCATGGCGAATCACGATCAGGTGGGTGTAGGCCAGCGATTGCGGGCCGGTGCTTTGCGACATTGCCGATTCCTCGGGGGGCGACGGTTCGGGCCGGGTCTGACGCCCGGCGGGGCGAACGAGGTTACTTCACGAGCCTCGGGTTAAGGGTGTATGTGCCGGTCAGGCTGGCCTCGGCCAGGACATGGCCCTGGATCGCCCGGCGCACGTCGGCACCGGTGAACTTGCCTTCGACCGGAACGCGATCGATGTCGAGCGCGTACACGGTGAACACGTAGTGGTGAATGATCGAATCGTTCCACGGAGGGCACGGGCCGTCATAGCCGAAGTAGTCGCCCTTCATGTCCGCATCGCCGGCGAACCAGCCCGTGTAGTCGTTCAGGCCGTGGCGCAGGCCGCCAGCCGTGGCGGTACCCACCAGCGCCTCGGGGCCCGGCTTGCCTCGCGCGATCACGCCGTCGCTGTGCGAACCGGCTGAGATCGTGTGCAGACCGGGCGGCACGTCGATCAGCACCCAGTGGAAAAAGTCCACGCGCGGCAGCGATTCCGGAACCTCGCGGCCTTCCTGGTTGACGTCGTCGCCCTTGCTCGGCACATCGCGGTCGTGGCAGATCAGCACGAACGAACGGGTGGCAGCGGGCACGTCATCCCAATGCAGATCCGGGTTGCGGTTGCTCGACAGCGCGACATGACTGGCCGCATCGGGCACGCAAAACGCAAACTCGCCGGGAATCGGCGCATTGTCGGCAAAGGCCTTGCTCCAGAGTTTCATGGGGATCTCCTTGGGTGTCGATCTCGGGCGACGTCAGGCATTCGCTGCCGGTGGCACGCGCAGCCAGAACGTCACAGGACCATCGTTGGTCAGACTGACCTGCATCATCGCGCCGAACTCGCCGGTCTGCACCGACGGATGCGCGGCGCGGGCGCGGGTCACGAAATGATCGTAAAGGCGGCGGCCGTCCTCCGGCGCGGCGGCCGGGGTGAAGCTCGGCCGGGTGCCGCTGTTGGTATCGGCAGCCAGCGTGAACTGGGACACCACGAGCAGCCCGCCTGCGGTCCCCTGGCCGTCCATGTTCTGCACGGGCAGGTTCATCCGCCCTTCCGCGTCGGAAAACACACGGTACGACAGCAGTTTGGCCAGCAATCGCTCGGCCTGCGCCTCGGTGTCGCCGCGCTCGGCACAGACCAGCGCCAGCAGGCCCGCGCCGATCTCGCCGGTGGTCCGGCCATCCACGGTCACGCGCGCCTGCGAAACGCGCTGGATCAGGGCGATCATCGCGGGCCCGGGCTCAGGAAAGCGTCACGCGCGCGAAGCGACGCTTGCCCACCTGCACCACGTACGTGCCGGCGACCACCTTGGTCGACTTGTCGCTGACCACGGCGCCATCGATCTTCACGCCGCCTTGCTCGATATTGCGGTTGGCCTCGGAGGTCGACGGCACGAGATTGGCCTGCTTGAGCAGTTGGGCAATGCCCAGCGGCGCGCCTTCGAGGCTCACGGCCGGGATGTCGTCGGGCACGCCGCCACGGGCGCGGTGATTGAAGTCCTCGAGCGCCTTCTCGGCATCGGCCTGACTGTGGAAACGCGTGACGATCTCCTGGGCCAGAGCCACCTTGCAGTCGCGCGGGTTGCGGCCCAGCGCCACCTCACTCTTCATCAGGTCGATCTCGCTCATCGGGCGGAACGACAGCAACGTGTAGTACTGCCACATCAGTTCGTCCGAGATGCTCATCAGCTTGCCGAACATGTCGTTCGGGGCCTCAGTCACGCCGATGTAGTTGTTCTTGGACTTCGACATCTTCTCAACGCCGTCCAGACCCACCAGCAGCGGCATTGTCAGGATGCACTGCGATTCCTGGCCGTACTCCTTCTGCAACTCGCGGCCCACCAGCAGATTGAACTTCTGGTCGGTGCCGCCCAGTTCCAGATCCGACTTCAGCGCCACGGAATCGTAGCCCTGCATGAGCGGATAAAGGAACTCATGGACCGAAATCGGAATCCCAGACCGGAACCGTTTGGTGAAGTCATCGCGCTCCATCATCCGGGCCACGGTGTACTTGGCCGCGAGCTGGATCATGCCGCGGGCGCCCAATGGGTCACACCACTCGCTGTTGTAGCGGATTTCGGTACGTGCCGGATCGAGCACCAGGCTGGCCTGACGGTAGTAGGTCTGGGCGTTGGCCTCGATCTGCTCCCGGGTCAGCGGCGGACGGGTGGAGTTGCGGCCGGAGGGGTCGCCGATCGTCGACGTGAAATCGCCGATCAGGAAGATCACCTGGTGGCCCAGATCCTGGAGCTGGCGCAGCTTGTTCAGGACCACGGTGTGGCCCAGATGGATGTCGGGCGCGGTCGGGTCCAGGCCAAGCTTGATCCGCAGCGGCACGCCAGTGGCCTCGCTGCGGGCCAGCTTCTGCAACCATTCGGATTCAACCAGGAGCTCGTCGCAGCCGCGCTTGGTGATCTCCAGTGCGCGCATCACCGACGGCGTAAGTGGATAGTTGGCCGCGGCGGCCGGGGACACTTCACTCATGACGTAAGTCTTTGAAATCTATAAAGAATTTGCGACGGACAATCAGATTCGTTCTGGTATAATCCGCGCTTTGCGCCAGACGGGATAAACCGTCGGCCAACCGTCATTCTAGGCGGCATACAAACAACGCCCGCACCGCACCTCGGGGGAGGAAGGCAGACGACACATATCGTCGCGGCAGCGGCCCTAGGTAATACGGAAAGCTTGAATTCTACGTGATGTGGTCTAGTCTCCGCGAAGTTTTCGCGCGCGAGCTGGTGGTACTCGTCGACCCTACCAATCCCCAGCACGCGCGTCGTCGCAAACAATTGACCGTCGCCGTCGGCACGGTATTCACCCTTGGCATGGCTGCAGCCATGGGCGTTGCCCCGCGCAACGCCTTCGATGATCCGCTGGCCCCGCGCGTCGAGCAGGCCCTGCGGATGCCGGATGTGCGCCAGCAACTCGAACTGCTCACCGAGACGGACGAGCAGAGTGTCTACGTGCGTCAGGAACGAATGCAGCGCGGCGACACCATCGCCACGCTGCTGCGCCGGCTCGGCGTCGACGATCCAGACGCGCAATCGTTCATTCTCAAGAACCCGACCGCCCGTGGCCTGTTCGGCCTGAATCCCGGCCAGACGGTGCAGGCCGAGATCGACGACAGCAATCTGCTGGTCGCGCTGCAGGCCAACCTGGGCGGCGACGCCGCGAGTTCTCGCGAACTCGTGGTCGAGCGCGTGGCCCCGCAGAAAGAAGGCGGCGACTACACGTACAGGGCGCGTATCGCGTCGGTGGACAACGACGTGCACTACGAAATGGCCTCTGGCGCCATCGAGAACAACGGCTTCTTCAAGTCGATGGACGCGGCGAACGTACCGGACGAGATCGTCAGCCAGATGATCTCGATCTTCTCGGGGGTCATCGACTTCCACCATGACATTACCCGTGGCGACCGTTTCCGCATCGTCTACGAAGCCGGCTTCCGCGACGGCGCCTTCGTGCGCAACGGCCGCGTGGTGGCGATCGAACTGATCAACCGGAACACGCTGTACCAGGCGCTCTGGTATTCGCCCACGGACGGCGAGCCCGGGGCCTACTACACGTTCGACGGCCGCAGCATGAAGCGCCCGTTCCTGCGTTCGCCGGTGGAGTTCTCGCGCGTCTCGTCGGGCTTCGGCGGCCGCGACCATCCGTTGCATCACAAGTGGGCGCAGCACAAGGGCGTCGACTTCGCCGCCCCCACGGGCACCAAGGTGTTCGCCTCGGGCGAAGGCACGGTAGAGTTCGTGGGCCAGCAAAACGGCTACGGCAACCTGATCATCCTGCGACATGCCGGTGGCTATTCGACTTACTACGCCCACCTGTCCGGTTTTGCCGGCCTGCGTGATGGCCAGCACGTCGGCCAGGGCGAGGTGATCGGCTACGTCGGGTCCACCGGCTGGGCTACCGGGCCGCACCTGCATTACGAATTCCGCTACAACGACGTGCCGCAGAATCCGCTGACGACAACACTGATGGAAGCGCCCACGCTGACCGGCAAGTCGCGCTCGGAATTCCTGAACTACACGAGCGCCATGCTGAGCCGGATCAACATGCTGCGCACCTACAACGTCCTGACGGCCAGCAACTGACCATGCCTGCCTCCCCACAGTCCAGCGAGATGTTTATCGGCCTGATGTCCGGCACCTCCATGGACGGCGCGGACGGCGTGCTCGTCGACTTCTCCGGCGCGCAGCCGGCAGTGCTGGCTGCCGCCCATACACCGTTCCCCGCACCGCTGCGCGAGGCGTTTGGCGCCCTGCAGCAGCCCGGCGACGACGAAATCCATCGCGAAGCACTGGCATCGAACGGCCTGGCGCGCGTCTACGCCGATTGCGTGGAAACGCTGCTCCGGACGGCCAGTGTGACTGCCGACAGCGTGGCGGCCATCGGTGCGCACGGCCAGACGATCCGTCACCGGCCGGGCCAGTACGATGGCATCGGATATACCCGGCAGAGCCAGCACCCCGCGCTGCTGGCCGAACTGACAGGCATCGACGTGGTGGCCGACTTCCGCAGCCGCGATGTCGCCGCCGGCGGGCAAGGCGCGCCGCTGGTGCCCGCAGTACACGCCGCGCTGTTCGGCGCTGCCGACGAAACGCGCGTGGTCTGCAACATCGGCGGGATCTCGAACATCAGCATCCTGCCTGCGGCTGGCACCGGGCGCCCGGTGACGGGGTTCGACTGCGGCCCGGGCAATGCGCTGCTCGACGACTGGATTCGTCGCCACCGCGGCACGCCATACGACGATGGTGGCGCGTGGGCAGCCGGTGGCAAGGTGGACGAAAGCCTGCTGGGCCAGATGCTCGCCGAGCCCTACTTTCGCGCGTTGCCGCCCAAGAGCACCGGGCGCGACCTGTTTCATCCGGGCTGGCTGCAATCGCTGCTTGACGCATATGGCAATGCCCAGCCGCAGCCGGTGGACATCCAGGCCACACTGGCCACGCTGACGGCCACGGCGATCGCCCAAGACGTGCAACGGTATGCGCCCGAGGCGCGACGGTTGATCGTATGTGGAGGCGGTGCGCACAACGACTTCGTCATGACGACGATGGCGAATCAGTTACCGGGTGTGCTGGTGCAGACGACGGGCGATTTCGGGGTGCCAGTGTCGCAAGTGGAAGCCATTGCGTTCGCATGGCTGGCGAGGCAGTGCACGCGTCGCGCACCTGGCAACGTGGCCACCGTCACCGGTGCGGCGGGGCCGCGCGTGCTTGGCGCCATCTATCCGCGATAGGCTGCACGCTGATCCAGCCGGATTGTCGACGGCCCGAAAACAAAAAAGCGCACCGACTGGTGCGCTTTTTTTGGGGGGGACGAACCCGGCTCAGACCGAGAACGACGAACCGCAACCGCAGGTGGTCGATGCGTTCGGGTTCTTGATCACGAACTGCGCGCCGTTGATGTCTTCCTTGTAGTCGATCTCGGCGCCCACCAGATACTGGTAGCTCATCGAGTCAATCAACAGCGTGACGCCGTTCTTGACCATCGTGGTGTCGTCTTCGTTCACGTCTTCATCGAAGGTGAAGCCGTACTGGAAGCCCGAGCAGCCGCCACCCTGCACAAACACGCGCAGCTTCAGTTCGGCATTGCCCTCTTCCTCGATCAACTGCTTGACCTTGTCGGCTGCGCTGTCGGTAAAGACGAACGGTGCCGGCACGTCCTCGGTTGCGGGTGCCTCTGCGACTGCGTTCATGGGAATCTCCTGGTTAGATACGCCCGTATTCTAAGCGTTACTGGCAAATCGTGCCGAAACCCCTTGTTTTCAAGGGGCTCTGGGCCCTCGGGGTACCGTTTGCTCCACTCAGGCCGGCACGCCCGCGCCTTCCGGCGCTTTGTCGTTATCGGCTGCCTGGTCCGACGCCGTCGCCTCGCCATCATTGGCCGGCGCGTCAGTCTTGGCTTCCGCGGACGGAGCGAGGTTCGGCAGCGCCCTCACTTCCGTTTGCGTCAGCGGCACAAGACGACCTTCGACGATAGCGCCCTGGTGCATTTCGAGCGCTGCATAGCGCACCTCTCCATACACCCTCGCGTGCGGCTGCAATTCGAGCAACTCCACGGCATGCACCGGACCGGTCACGGTGCCGTTCAGGATCAGGTGGTCCACACGGATCTCGCCCTCGACAAGCCCCTTCTCGCTGATCACGAGCATGCTCGACTTGCCCTCGGCAGCAATCACGTTGCCACGCACGCGACCATCGAGACGAAGCCCCCCGGAAAACGTAACATCGCCCTCGATCGTGGCACCCAGCCCGATCAGGGTGTCGATGGACAGGCCTTTCTTCTTCGAAAACAGCATGCTTTCTCTCCTTTTCGCGCAGACTAGGGCGTAGCCGACTGCGTTGCACGGACTTGGCCGTTTTGGACGATGCGGACCATGACGGCACGTACTTCGGCGCCCTGCGGAACCATCAGATCGCCTTCGATGCGCTGGTAATGCGTCAGCCTCACTTTTGGCAACGGCGGATCTCCCGGTTGCGGCAAGGTCAATGTCAACGGTTTGCCGTCGCGAACCGCCGAGATAGTGAACTGTAGCTCACCCATGAAATCCGGCTGCTCGACGAAGGCCTTCGACCCACCTTGCATCGCAAGCAACCGATAGTGCACGGCACGCGGCTGGGCCTCGTCCAACGCGACCCGGAAACTCCGCACGTGGATGCCCGAGGTGTCCCCGGTGGCCGGGAGCAGCGATTCGAAGAATCCAAGATCCTCCTTGAGCTGCCCGACATCGGCTTCGGCGGTCTTGAGCTGCTGGGCCAGCCGCTCCTGTGCCGCACGGGCCATCTGCAACTCCGCTCCGGCGGTATTCGCAGTAGCCCGCAGTCGATCACGCTCTCCAGTGATATCGACCAGTTGCTGCTGCAACTGCGCGACATCTTCGGAGCCATCCGTGACGGACTCGACAGCCGGCTTGGCGGCGCGGCGGCCCATTTCATACATCCCCGCCGCCAACGCACCCCCGACCAGAAGCAGCGCGACCACGAGTACCCAGACGCGCCAAGGCCGTTGCTGGTGGATCACCGCCGTATGCGAGCGCAAGCCGCGGCGCGGCCGCAGCGGCCGG
Source organism: Cupriavidus sp. SHE (assembly GCF_000812445.1). Lineage (NCBI taxonomy): Bacteria > Pseudomonadati > Pseudomonadota > Betaproteobacteria > Burkholderiales > Burkholderiaceae > Cupriavidus > Cupriavidus sp. SHE. The sequence continues at coordinate 257,793 of NZ_JWMB01000018.1, forward strand.
TACGTCACGCCCATCGTGCCATCCCTCGACCCATTGTTCGCCCCCTCATTCCGCAGGCCGGTGATTGTATCGCTGGCTGGTCATCGCGCGAATGAAAATTGTAGCAATCGGCATACATGGGCCGTGCCAGCGTTTGACCTGGGCTTGCTTTGGACGAAAAAAAACCGCACGCCAGGGGCGTGCGGTTTTTCTGGATTTGCCGGCTCCGCTTGGCGGAACCTGGCAAATGCGCATTAGCGCTTCGAGAACTGCTTGCGGCGACGTGCCTTGTGCAGACCGACCTTCTTACGCTCGACTTCACGGGCGTCACGCGTAACGTAGCCTGCCTTCGACAGGGTCGGCTTCAGCGTGGCATCGTAGTCGATCAGGGCGCGGGTGATGCCGTGACGGACAGCACCGGCCTGGCCGGTTTCGCCACCACCGGTCACATTGACCTTGATGTCGAACGTTTCGGCGTGAGCGGTCAGCTCCAGCGGCTGGCGCACGATCATCAGCGAGGTTTCGCGAGCGAAGTACTCTTTGATGGGCTTGCCGTTGACGATGATATCGCCCTTGCCCGACTTGATGAAGACACGAGCCACGGCGCTCTTGCGGCGGCCAGTACCGTAATTCCAGTTACCGATCATGGATATTGGCCCCTTTAGATTTCCAGCACCTTGGGCTGCTGTGCGCTATGCGGATGTTCGGCTTCGGCATAAACCTTCAGCTTCTTGATCATCGCGTAGCCCAGCGGACCCTTAGGCAGCATGCCCTTAACAGCCTTTTCCAGGGCGCGACCCGGGAAACGCTGCTGCATCTTGCCGAACGTGGTTTCGTAGATACCGCCCGGGTAACCCGAGTGACGGTAGTACTTCTTGTCCTGTTCCTTGGTACCCGTCACGCGCAGCTTGGCCGCATTGACGATGATGATGAAATCACCAGTATCGACGTGAGGAGTGAATTCTGGCTTGTGCTTGCCGCGCAGTCGGCGTGCCACTTCGCTGGCAACACGGCCGAGGACTTTGTCCGTCGCGTCAATCACGTACCAGTCGCGCTTTACCTCTGCAGGCTTGGCGGAAAAGGTCTTCATGATTTTTCCTGAATTTTGAAAACTGCCCGAGGTGACGGTCGCCGTTTTAGCGTCCTGTCAATCGGCCGGTCCTTTGGACCTGACCTTCCTGCTTGTATCTGCAGGCTCTCCCTGACTTCTTTCCGGGGGCAATGACCGGAAAAGTCGGCCATTATACGGGCTGTCGAGTCGATCGCACAAGCAAAGTTGTGGCTTTTCGTCAAGATGGCCATTGGCCCGCAAAGGGCCATAGAACTGGATGGGCAGCCTGCGTCACGATTTCGCCGGACCGCCCTTGCAAAAGACGAAAAAAAACCCAAGTCGGTTGGACTTGGGTTCGAATCCACCAAAGGAGGAGGGTGGAGGAGACACCGGGCGATCGACGGGGCCGGTCCTGGCGGGCGGTGCGACGAGCGATTTGGGTACGTTACCGACTTTCGCTTTCGCACTCTGGCGCGCTCTCATGCGCCGTCGTTCGATGGATTGAATTATACATATCGGCACAGCCGTTGCAAGAAAATTTGCAGTGCGAAATGCGATACCGCAATATGAAATTGCGAATAATTCATATCGAATGGATCACATTCCTTATTAAACAATGAGTTAGGTGTAAATCCGCGAGGTCTCGCAGGCATCGCATTAGAAGAAACCCTCAGAATTTCGCGGGGAATGGCGTGGCCGGAGGCCAATTCCCGCATGTCATATACTCACGAAATGCAAGATGCGTGATCGCGCGGTGAAGCGCGAAAACACACAAACTAGAACCGAGGAACGAAAAAAATGGAATGCAAAGTGACATGGATGGGCCCGGAGGGCATGAGCTTCGTGGCCCAGACCGGCAGCGGTCACATCGTGGCGATGGATGGCGCACCTGACGGCGGCGGCAACAACCTGGCGCCCCGGCCCATGGAAATGGTGTTGCTGGGCACCGGCGGCTGCACGGCATATGACGTGGTGCTGATCCTCAAGCGTGGCCGCCAGGACGTGCGCGGTTGCAGCGTCAAGCTGGAAGCCGAGCGCGCCGAGACCGACCCGAAGGTGTTCACGAAGATCAACTTCCACTTCACCGTGACCGGTCGCAACCTGGATCCGGGCAAGGTCGAACGCGCGATCGAGCTGTCGCACGAGAAGTACTGCTCGGCCTCGATCATGCTGGCCAAGACGGCCGAGATCACGCACACGACGGAAATCGTCGAAGGCTGACCGTCTTCGTGCACGGCCAAACAAAAACGCCCGGCGCAATGCCGGGCGTTCGCGTATCTGAAGCAAAGCAGGCCGATAAGCCGGATTCTGTGCGCCCCGCACGCCTTGCGGCGCCCGGAACGTGACAACCATTCCTCTAGGCCGACCGTTACCGGCCGGCTCCAGCTCCCTACCCGCAGACTCGGCGGGCCGCTTCATCGTCTGCCTATTTGGGATTGCTCCAGGTGGAGGTTACCGCGTTTCACCCTTCCCGCCAGCCGAAGCCAGCGGCAAGACTCGTCTCTGTGGCCCTATTCCGCACGTTACCGTGGATGGCTGTTAGCCAACACCCTGCCCTGTGGAGTCCGGACTTTCCTCCCCTTGCACCTTGCGATGCAAGCAGCGATTGTCTGGCCTGCTTTGCGGCCCGCAGTCTAACACCGATGCGCGGTGCCGGTCAGCCCGCCTCGGCATTGGCGGCCGCGCCGCGGCGTCCGGGCCGAAACACGCTGACATCGTCGTAGAAACCAGGGGCAGCGCTCTCGTCACACCAACCTGGAATGCCCATCACCGGCAGCGGCGCGAAACTGCGGCCACCCTTGAGACGCCCCTGCTCCGCAGCCTCGGCCAGTGACGCCGCCAGCATGCCGTCGAGCCTGGCGATCGGCGTCGTCGGCGACGCCGGAATCCACCATGCATGGGCGGTCACGGACTTGTAGGGCTGCACCAGTTTTTCCAGCAGCGCATGGCCGAACGGCACTACCGCGCAGGTATCGCGCCAGGCATCACGACGTGAGACAAACAGTTTGCGCCAGGCAAACCCGCGCAGCGCATCGGCAATCGTTGCATCTTCGCTGACCAGAATCACGGCGTTCTCGTCGAACAACGTCGCCGCGTCGCGCAGGCCCCCGCGCACGGCTTGCACGCCGTCCCGCTCGATGGCCTCGGCTTGCAGCCGGTTGAGCAGTCGCTTGGTCTCGGGGAAATGCAGCCAAATTAGCGCGTTGAATGCGTCGTGCAGGTTGTCGCGCGTTGGCACCTGCCCGGTGGCGAAGATGTGGGACTCGTAGGCCACACCTTCGGGCAGACTGTCCTGGGGCACGAAGCGCAGCGGCAAACCCTGGGCGTTGAGGCTACCCGATGCCGCCGCGTTGAAAGCCTCGCGCAGGTCACTGCCATCGAGGCAGGATGCGGACGCGGCGAATGGCAGGAACCACGGCCGCGTCCAGTCGATCGTCGACAGCAACCGACTCAGCTCGCCTTCCAGCGCAGCGTTTCGCCAGCGCGCAGCGGCACCAGCGTGGTATCACCGTACGGCAGCTCGGCCGGCAGTTCCCAGTCTTCGCGCGTCAGCGTCAGCGTGCCGCTATTGCGCGGCAGGCCGTAGAAGGCCGGGCCGTTGAAGCTGGAGAATGCCTCGAGCTTGTCCAGCGCGCCGGCAGCGTCGAATGCTTCGGCATAGAGCTCCATCGCATGGAGCGCCGTGTAGCAGCCGGCGCAGCCGCATGCGTGCTCCTTGAGGCCGCGTGCGTGGGGTGCGCTGTCGGTCCCAAGGAAGAAACGCGGGCTGCCCGACGTCGCGGCCTTGACCAGCGCCTCGCGGTGGATCTCGCGCTTGAGCACCGGCAGGCAGTAGTAGTGCGGGCGAATCCCGCCCGTGAAGATCGCATTACGGTTGTACAGCAGGTGGTGCGCGGTAATCGTCGCGCCCACCGGGCCTTCGGCCTCGGCCACGTACTGGGCCGCATCGCGGGTGGTGATGTGTTCGAACACCACCTTGAGCTCCGGGAAGTCGCGGCGCAGCGGCTTCATCACGCGGTCGATGAACACGGCCTCGCGATCGAAGATGTCGATGTCGCCATCAGTGACCTCGCCGTGGACCAGCAGCGGCACACCTTCACGCTGCATCGCCTCAAGCGTGGCAGCGCAGCGGCGGATATCGGTCACGCCGGCATCGCTGTTGGTGGTGGCGCCGGCCGGATACAGCTTGACGCCGTGGACGAAACCGCTGGCACGGGCCGCGACGATTTCCTCCGGCGGCGTGTTGTCGGTCAGGTACAGCGTCATCAGCGGCTCGAACGCCATGCCGGCCGGCAGAGCGGCCAGAATGCGCGCGCGGTAGGCACTGGCCTGCTCCACCGTGGTCACGGGCGGCTTCAGGTTCGGCATGATGATGGCACGTGCGAACTGGCGTGCCGTGTCGGGCAGTACGGCCGCCAGCGCCGCGCCATCGCGCAGGTGCAGGTGCCAGTCGTCCGGGCGGGTGATGGTGAGTTTCTGGGTCATGGGGACGAGCGAAACGAGTAAGACGGGGAAATCTAGAGAATCAGAATGGCGCGGTAGTCATTCACATTGGTACGCGTCGGGCCGGTCACGACCAGGTCGCCGATCGCATCGAAAAAGCCCCACGCGTCGTGTGCGTCGAGCTTCTGCCGGGCCGAAGTGCCGCTGCCTTCCGCGCGGGCCAGCGAATCGGGCGCCAGCAACGCGCCGGCATTGTCTTCGGACCCGTCGATACCGTCGGTATCGGCCGCGATCGCGTGGACATTCGGCGTGCCTGCCAATTCGATCGCCAGAGACAGCAGGAATTCGGAGCACCGCCCGCCGCGTGCCGATTCGGACGCGCCGCTTGGCAATGTGACCGTGCATTCACCGCCAGAAATCAGCGCAACCGGCGCTGCGAACGGCGCATTGTACGCCCGAATCTCGCGCACCAGCGCCGCGTAGACGCGGGCCACCTCCTGCGCCTCGCCAGTCACGGTATCGCCGAGCACTACCGCATTGACGCCCTGCCGACGGAACTCGGCCGCCGCGGCTTCCAGGCTGTCGTGTGCCGTGGCGATCATGCGATTGTCCACGTTCATGAACAGCGGATCGCCCGGCTTCGGCGTTTCCTCGACCTCGCCACGCGCGCCGCGCTCCAGATGCGCCTGCACGGTTGCCGGCACCGCCGCGCCATAGCGCTTGAGGATCGCCAGCGCATCGGCGTACGTGCTTGCGTCCGGCACCGTTGGACCCGATGCAATCGCGCTCGGGTCGTCGCCGGCCACGTCCGAGACGATCAACGTGGTGACAGGGGCGCGGCTGGCCTGCGCCAGACGGCCGCCCTGGATGCGCGAGGTGTGCTTGCGCACGATATTCATGTCCGTGATCGGCGCCCCGCAGCGCAGCAACTCGCGCGTGGTGGCCTTGAGGTCGGCCATGGGAATGCCTTCGGCCGGCAACGACAGCAGGCTCGACCCGCCGCCGGAGACCAGCACGATCAGCCGGTCTTCAGGGCCCAGCGCCTGCACGCGGGCAAGGATGTCGGCGGCGGCCTGCTCGCCGGCCTCGTCCGGCACGGGATGGCCGGCTTCGATCACGCGGATATGTTCGGTCGGCAAGCCGTGCGCATAGCGCGTGACGACGATGCCTTCCAGGCTGGCCTTGCCCTGGTACGCCCGTTCGACGGCCAGCGCCATCGACGCCGCGGCCTTGCCTGCCCCCACGACCAGCGTGCGGCCGCCCGCGTGCGGTGGCGGCAGGTGCGCGGCCACGATTTCGAGCGGATCGGCTGCCGCCACGGCGGCGCGGAAGCTCTCCAGCAGCAATGTACGGGGATCGACCTGTGCGTTCACAGCGCCTCCGCGATGGCCTGGCCGAGATCGGCCGTGGAGGCGGTACCGCCAATGTCACGCGTCAGCGGCGCATGACCCGGCCCCGCAGCCAGCACCTGCTCGATGGCCGCCAGCACGGCCGCGCCAGCCTCGGCGTGGCCCAGGTGTTCGAGCATCATCGCACCGCACCAGATCTGGCCGATCGGATTGGCGATACCCTGGCCAGCGATGTCGGGCGCCGAGCCATGCACGGGCTCGAACAGGCTGGGATAGACCTTGTCAGGATTGATGTTGCCCGACGGCGCCACGCCGATCGTGCCGGTACAGGCCGGGCCGAGATCGGACAGGATGTCGCCGAACAGGTTGCTGGCCACCACTACGTCGAACCAGTCCGGGTGCTGTACGAAGTGGGCGGTCAGGATGTCGATGTGGTACTTGTCGACCTTCATGCCTGGATAGTTGGCCGCCATCGCCTCCACCCGTTCGTCCCAGTACGGCATCGTGATCGAGATCCCGTTGGACTTGGTGGCCGACGTCAGGTGCTTCTTCGGGCGTTTCTGCGCCAGTTCGAACGCGAATTTCAGGATGCGGTCGACGCCGTGCCGGCTCATCACCGTCTCCTGCATCACGATCTCGCGCTCGGTGCCCGGGAACATGCGCCCACCGATACTCGAATACTCACCCTCGGTGTTCTCGCGCACCACGTAGAAATCGATGTCGCCCGGCTTGCGGTCGGCCAGCGGGCTCTTGATGCCGGGCATCAGCCGGACCGGGCGCAGGTTCACATACTGGTCGAACGAGCGCCGGAACTGCAGCAGGGAGCCCCACAGCGACACGTGATCGGCAATCTTCGCCGGCCAGCCAACCGCGCCAAAGTAGATGGCGTCGTACTTGACCAGGGTGTCAAACCAGTCGTCCGGCAGCATCTTGCCGTGGCGCTCGTAGTACGCGTAACTGGAAAAGTCGAAGTGGTCCCACTGAAAATCGATGCCGAAACGTCGTGCGGCGGCATCCATGACGCGGATGCCTTCGGGCATCACTTCCGTTCCGATTCCGTCTCCGGGAATGACAGCGATCCTGTATTGACTCATGGCTGGGAAGGAGGGGTGACTGCGGGGGAGGCGCGTACCGCCGCCGTGCTTGGCAGCGCCGGGCACGCGCAGGATAATGCCTGCATTCTATTGCAAAGCGGCAGCCCCCTGCCGCACGGTGCCTTCGCCATGTGCCAGCTTCTAGGCATGAATTGCGCCACGCCCACGGACGTGACGTTTTCCTTTACCGGCTTCGCCGCCCGCGGCGGTGTGACCGACCATCATTCCGATGGATTCGGCGTCGCATTCTTCGAGGACAAGGCCTGCCGGCTGTTCATCGACAACCAGTCGGCAGGTACCTCGCCGGTGGCCGACCTGATCAAGCGCTACCCGATCAAGTCAAAGAACGTGATCTCGCATATCCGCAAGGCCACGCAGGGCACTGTACTGCTCGAGAACTGCCATCCGTTCATGCGAGAACTTTGGGGACGGCACTGGATCTTTGCCCACAACGGTGACTTGCACGGCTTTGCGCCGTTCCTGTCCGGCGTCTACCAGCCGGTGGGAGACACCGACAGCGAGCTGGCGTTCTGCGCGCTGATGCAGGGGCTGCGCAAGCGCTTTCCCGGATCTCAGCCGCCGCTCAACGAACTCGGCCATGCGCTGGCCGACATCACGCGCGACATCACGCTGCACGGGGTGTTCAACTTCCTGCTCTGCAACGGGCAGGCGCTGTTCGCCCACTGCTCCACGCGCCTGTACTACATCGTGCGCCAGTGGCCATTCTCGAAGGCGCATCTGATCGATGCCGACCTGTCGATCGACTTCGCGCAGGTGACCACGCCCGATGACCGCGTGGCCGTGATCGCCACCGCGCCGCTGACGGACAACGAGACCTGGACCCAGTTCGCGCCGGGCGAGTTGATCATGTTCGAGGACGGTCGGCCCACGATGACGTGGAGCGTGCCCATCCCGCCGGAAGTCCAGGCGAAGAACGCGGCAAATACGGCCTGCACCTGAGTCCGACCCTGAGCCCGACCCTGACCGAATGAAAATGCCCCTCCCCGCGTGGCGGGAAGGGGCACTCGGCGCTTGCGTCCGTCTGGTTGCCTGCGCTCAGTGGTGCAGGATCTTCGACAGGAACTGCTTGGCGCGGTCCGAGCGGGCGTCGATGTTGCCGAAGAACTCTTCCTTCGCGCAGTCTTCCACGATCTTGCCGGCGTCCATGAAGATCACGCGGTTGGCCACCTTGCGAGCGAAGCCCATTTCGTGGGTCACGCACATCATCGTCATGCCTTCCTGCGCGAGCTGCACCATCACGTCCAGCACCTCGTTGACCATTTCCGGGTCGAGCGCCGAGGTCGGTTCGTCGAACAACATGCAGATCGGGTCCATCGACAGCGCGCGGGCAATCGCCACACGCTGCTGCTGACCACCGGAAAGCTGGCCCGGGTACTTTTCCGCCTGGCTCTTCAGGCCCACGCGCTCCAGATACTTCAGGCCCTTTGCCATCGCCTCGTCCTTCGAGCGGCCCAGCACCTTCATCTGCGCGATGGTCAGGTTCTCGGTGATCGACAGGTGCGGGAACAGTTCAAAGTTCTGGAACACCATGCCCACGCGCGAACGCAGTTTGGGCAGGTTGGTCTTCGGATTGCCCACCGACGTGCCGTCGACGAGGATGTCGCCCTTCTGGAACGGCTCCAGCGCATTGACGGTCTTGATCAGCGTGGACTTGCCCGAACCGGACGGACCGCACACCACCACCACTTCACCCTTGGCAACCTTGGTGGTGCAGTCGGTCAGCACCTGGAAGGCGCCGTACCACTTGGAAACGTTATTGATTTCGATCATACAGCCACCTTTTTCTGGTAACGCTTGACCAGCAGCGAAGCGGAGAAACAAATGATGAAGTAGATGAGGCCGGCGAAAAGCAGCATCTCGACGATGCGGCCATCACGTTCGCCAATGCCGTACGCCTGACCGAAGAAGTCCGCCAGCGCGCTCACGTAGACCAGCGACGTATCCTGGAACAGGATGATGCCCTGCGTCAGCAGCAGCGGCACCATGTTGCGGAACGCCTGCGGCAAGATCACCAGCCGCATGCTCTGGCCATAGGTCATGCCCATCGCCTGCGCGGCGAACATCTGCCCGCGCGACACGCTCTGGATACCGGCGCGGATGATCTCCGAGTAATACGCGGCCTCGAACAGCGAGAACGCGATCAGCGCCGAAGTCATGCGCAGGTCCGATGCCGCCGACAGGTTGAACGTCTTCTGCAGCAACTGCGGAATGATCAGGAAGAACCACAACAGCACCATCACCAGCGGGATGGAGCGGAAGAGGGTCACATACCCCTGCGCGAACCAGTTCAGCAGCTTGTTCGACGACAGGCGCATCATCGCCAGAATCGTGCCCCAGACAATGCCGACGATCACCGCGGTCACGGTGATCTTGGCCGACACGAGCATCCCTTCGCCCAGCACATGCAGCGTGGAGGGGTTGATCGAGCTGAAATCAAATTCGTATGCCATGTTCCAGCTCCTTACTTGCCACCGATGAAGCCGGGCACGCGGGTGCGACGTTCCACCCAGCGCATGATCAGCATCACGGTGAAGTTGATGAGCGCATACAGCACCGTGACGGCGATGAACGACTCATACGGGCGCGCGGTGTAGTCCACCAGCTGGCGCCCCTGCGCGGCCAGTTCCAGCAGACCGATCGTCGACGCCACGGCCGAGTTCTTGAAGATGTTCAGAAACTCGGAAGTCAGCGGCGGCACGATAACGCGGAATGCCATCGGCAGCAGCACGTAGCGATACGTCTGCGGCAGCGTGAAACCCATCGCCAGGCCGGCGTTCTTCTGGCCGCGCGGCAGCGAGTTGATACCCGAGCGCACCTGTTCGCAAACCCGGGCGGCCGTGAAGGTACCCAGACAGAGCATGGCGGCCAGGAACTGCTGGGTGAACGGATTCATCTGCTTGATCGTCTCGCCGCCGGGCAGCAGTTCGGGGCCGACGAAGTACCAGATGAAAAGCTGCACCAGCAGCGGAATGTTCCGGAAGATCTCGACGTAGGTAGCGGCGATCCCCGACAGCCACTTGTTCGGCACGGTGCGCAGCACACCCAGCACCGATCCGATGGCGAGAGCGATGATCCACGAGGACAGGCCAAGCGCGATCGTCACCTTGAGACCGGAAATCATCCAGTCCAGGTAGGTCTCGTTCGCCGCCGCCTGCTCGAGGAAGACTCCCCAATGAAAAGCGTAATCCATGATGCGTCCTCAAAAAGAAACGGAAGGACTGCTCCTTCCGTTTCGCACTGCTCCAATCGTGGGGATCAGTCGAGTGCCTTGTCGTTCGGAGTCTTGAAGAGCGCCTTCATATCGTCAGACAGCGGGAAGTCCAGGTTCAGGCCCTTCGGCGGCACCGGCTGCATGAACCACTTGGTGTACATCGTGTTGATCGAGCCATCCTTCATCAGGCCGGCGATCACCTGATCGGACACCTTCTTGAACGGCGCATCATCCTTGCGGATCATGCAACCATAGGCTTCGCGCGATTGCGGCTTGCCCACCACGATCCAGTCGTTCGGGTTCTTGGCCTTGGCGCGCTCGCCGTAGAGCAGCGCGTCGTCCATCATGAATGCCACGGCACGGCCCGATTCCAGCGTCAGGAACGACTGGCCATGATCCTTGGTGCTGATGATGTTCATGCCCAGCTTCTGGTCATCGTTCATCTTGCGCAGCAGGCGCTCGGACGTCGTGCCGGCGGTGGTCACCACGTTCTTGCCCTTCAGGTCGGCCCAATCCTTGATGCCGCCGTCCTTCTTCACCATGATGCGCGTGCCGATGATGAAGATCGTGTCGGTGAAGGAGACCTGCTTCTGGCGCTCCAGATTATTGGTCGTGGAGCCGCACTCGATGTCGATCGTGCCGTTCTGCAGCAGCGTGATGCGGTTCTGCGACGTGATCGGGATTTCCTTGACCTGCAGGTTCGGCAGCTTGAGCTGGTCCTTGATGGCTTCCACGATCTTCATATTGATATCGTAGGAATAGCCCACCTGACGCACGCCGCCCAGGTTGTAGTTGAAAGGAATCGACGAATCGCGCACGCCCAGCGTGATGACACCCGTATCCTTGATCTTCTGCAGCGTGCCCGTGAGCTGCTCTGCGGCCTGCGCGTTACCGCACAGGACGCCTGCGGCGATCATCAGGCCAGCCAGCTTGGCTACATTCATAACATCTCCTTGACCATGAAGAGAAAGGCGGGACTGTATCAAATGTCCCACCGACGAAACAGTATTGCTTAGCTCGCCACCCAGCACAACGGGTATTCCCCTAATTGGGGCAAGTTAGAGCACAGATTCGCGGCGATGCGCCAAATCGAGACACAACTGCCCACATGGCCTTGTTCCCCCGCAAGCCCCGGAAATAAAAACGCGGCGACTGGAACAAACCAGTCGCCGCGTTTCGGTGTCATCCAGGCAATGGGCAACCTTGCTGCGTCGCAGCACCAGCCGCCCACCGGGAACCCTGCCTCATCAGGGATACAGGCCGCGCATTTCGCGCGCCTGCAGAATACGCGTACAGGCAACGATAAACGCAGCCGTCCGCAACGTGACCTTGTTGTCCTGGGCAACCTGCCAGATTGCCCGGAAGGCCTCTTGCATGATCCGTACCAGGCGCTCGTTGATCTCCTCTTCGGTCCAGAAGAAGCTCGAGAAATCCTGCACCCATTCGAAGTACGACACGGTCACGCCGCCGGCGTTGGCGATCACGTCCGGGCAAACCAGGATATTGCGCTCGCGGAGGATATCGTCGGCCTCGGGCGTAGTCGGGCCGTTGGCGCCCTCGATCACCAGCTTCGCCTTGATCTTCGGCGCATTGCTGGCGGTCAGTTGCCCTTCCAGCGCGGCCGGGATCAGGATGTCGCAATCGACTTCCCAGAACTGCTCGGTGGAGATGACCTCGGCGCGGTAGCCTTCGATCGTTCCGCTGTGCGACGCGTACTCCATCATCTTCGGCACGTCCAGGCCGGCCGGGTCGAACAGCGTGGTGCGATGGTCCTGCACCGCCACCACCGTCGCGCCCGCCTCATGGAACAGCTTGGCTGCCACGGCACCCACGTTGCCGAAGCCCTGCACCGCCACGCGCGCACCCTTGACGTCCATGCCCAGGTTGCGGGCCGCCTCGGAACCGACGACGAACACACCGCGGCCCGTGGCTTCATGACGACCCAGCGAACCGCCCAGCGAGATCGGCTTGCCGGTCACCACGCCGGTGGCCGTGCTGCCCGAGTTCATCGAGTAGGTATCCATCATCCAGGCCATGACCTGGGCGTTGGTGTTCACGTCCGGGGCGGGAATGTCCTTGCTCGGTCCGATGATGATGTTGATTTCGCTCGTGTACCGGCGGGTCAGGCGTTCCAGTTCGCCGTGCGAAAGGGTGCGCGGGTCAACGCGGATACCGCCCTTGGCGCCGCCGTACGGCACGTTCACGGCCGCATTCTTGACCGACATCCAGGCCGACAGCGCCATCACCTCGGACAGCGTCACGTCCTGGTGGAAGCGGACGCCGCCCTTGCCCGGGCCGCGCGACAGGTTGTGCTGCACGCGATAGCCCTCGAAGTGGGCGATCGTGCCGTTGTCGAGTTCGATGGGTACGTCGACGATCATCGCGCGCTTCGGGCGCTTCAGGGTTTCCACCCAGCGTGCCAGCGAGCCCAGGTAGGGCGTGACACGGTCGACTTGCTGCAGGTAGATCCCCCACGGGCCGAGGTTGTCGGCGTTCAGGTACGAAGGCAGGGTATGACCATTGGAGACGTTTTGCGTCGGTGCTGCGGAAGACATCGTTGGGTCCCGAGTAAAGGTGACACGGAGCATATCGGCGGCCCCATCCCCGAATCCAATGCCGTTTGATTATCCGCCCATGCAGGGTTATGCAAGACTCGCATAACCATTACCCCTGCCCCGAAATGGGTTTTTTACGAGGTCAGCGCCGCCCAGATCTTGTCCACGAGCTGGCGCTTGCGGCGCTGCTGGCTGCCGCGCCGCTCGTTGGCGTGTTCCGGCGGCCGTTCGCGATAGAGCCGGATTTCCATGTCGATCGACTGGGGCAAGCCCTTCGCGGCATCGGCCCGTACCAGCCGGCCGGCGGCCACGTCCTCGCGTACCGCGCTCTCGGGCAGGAAGGCCATGCCATGCCCGGCCAGCGCCATTACCTTGAGCGCCTCGGCCATATCAGTCTCATAGCATTTGTCGAGCTTGAGCGTTTCCGGCGATTCGGCCAGCAGCATGTCCACCATGCGGCCAAGGAAGGCATTGGGCGTGTAGCTCAGGTACGGCACCGGCTTCTTGTCGGTGCCGGGCATCCGGAACAGCGGGCGGCCGGACGCATCGGGGACGCTATAGGGAGACAGGCGCTCGGTGCCGAGCACCAGCATGTCGTAGTGCGCCGGGTCGAGCTGGATGGCCTGGCGCGAGTGGTGATAGACCATGACGAGGTCGCACCCACCTTCGACGAGCATCAGCACCGCGTCGTGCACGTTCAGCGCCCGCAGCCGGCATGGCAGCGTGCCGACCTTGCGCTCGACCCCCTTGAGCCACTCCGGGAAAAACGTCAGCGACAGCGTGTGCGGCACCGCGAATTCCAGCACCTGCGCGTTGGCCGAGCGCTGGCCGCGCATTAACGCCCGCGTCTCGCTGACCTGCGCCAGCATCGCCAGCGCCTGTTCATAGAACACCTTGCCGGCGGCCGTCAGGCTGGTGGGATAGCTCGAACGGTCGATCAGTTCGGTGCCGACCCACGCCTCGAGCGACTGGATCCGACGCGAGAATGCCGGCTGCGTGACATGCCGCAGTTCCGCCGAGCGCGAGAAGCTGTGCGTCTCGGCCAGGCTGACGAAGTCTTCAAGCCATTTGATTTCCATGGCGCGGATTATCACCCGGCGCCCGCCCGGACGCACGGCGCGCAAGATCATTCTCAAAAATGCGCAACCAGTAGAACAGGATTACAATTCCAATCCATTCCAGACTGAAATTTGCATCATTGTGCTCGGAGGGTCCTCCTATGATGGAAGCCATAACACCACCAAGAAGAGCTCGCCATGCAAACCTCCGCCCCTTGCGCCAGCTCCGGCGCCCCAGAACCGTCGCCACTGACGCCGTTCACCAGCGGAATCGAAGCCACCCTGGCCAAGAACGCCCGCATGGTCGCCGAACAGGTCGCCGCGAGCCTGCCCGATGCGGAAACGCTGCTGGCCAGCCTGCCGCCGGGCGCGCTGGAAGGCAGCCCGGATACCTACACCCGCCATCTGGTCCACGCCGACCCGTTCGAACGCTTTTCCGTGATGCTGCTGGTCTGGCGTCCCGGCCAGTTCAGCCCGGTGCACGGCCATCGCACGTGGTGCGCCTATCGCGTGCTGCGCGGCACCATGTACGAACGGCACTACCGCTGGGATCCGGAAAGCCGCACGGCGTCGCAGGTCGGCGCCGTGACGCGCGAAGCCGGCGATACGTTCAGCGTGCCGGCCGGCCTGCAACACATCCACGCCCTCGGCAATGCCAGCGACGACGTCACCGTCTCGCTGCACATCTACGGCGTGGAACAGAGCCGCATCTCCACCGGCGTCAACCTGCTGGTGGACACCGTCGTCAGCTGACACTCGCACCGCAAGGGCGGCGGGTGCCAGGCACCCCTTCCCCCCTTGATTGCGAGACCCCATGGACCGTTATGACCGCCAGATCCTCAGCATTCTGCAGGAGGACGCCACCGTGCCCGTCGCCGAGATCGGCGAACAGGTCGGCCTGACATCGACGCCCTGCTGGCGCCGAGTCCAAAAGCTGGAAGAGTCCGGCATCATCCGCAAGCGCGTGGCGCTGCTCGACCCCGCCAAGCTGAACGTCGGGGTGACCGTCTTCGTCTCGGTCCGCACCAACCAGCACAGCGAGAAATGGCTCAAGACCTTCCACGGGCTGGTGGCGTCGATCCCGGAAGTCACGGAGTTCTATCGCATGGCGGGCGATACCGACTACCTGCTGCGCGTGGTGGTGCCCGATATCGCCGCCTATGACGCCGTGTACAAGAAGCTGATCCAGGGCACCGAGCTTGCTGACGTCAGTTCCAGCTTCGCGATGGAGCAGATCAAGTACACGACGGCGCTGCCGCTGGATTACGCGTAGCGGGTCAGGCTTCAGAGAAGCCGGTCCGCTCTCCCCCGGAGCGGGAGAGCGGAGAAACACCGAAGCCTCACCCCCGATGCGCCCAGCCCGTCATCCGTTTCTCCAGCACCGAGAACAGCTCATACATGCCCATCGCCATGATCGCGATGACGACGAGACCGGCGAACGCCAGCGGCATCTTCATGGCCGATCCTGCGGACACGAGCAGATAGCCGATTCCTTCGTTGGCGGCGTTCATCTCCGACACCGTGGTGCCGACGAACGCAAGCGTGATCGCCACCTTCAGCGAGGCGAAGAAGAACGGCATCGCGCGGGGCAGGCCCACCTTCAGCAGCACGTCGCGACGCTTGGCGCCGAGCACGCGCAGTACGTCCTCGAGTTCGGGTTCGAGTGTCGCCAGCCCCGTCGCGATATTGACCATGATCGGGAAGAACGAGATCAGGAACGCGGTCAGGATCGCCGGCCCGGCGCCAAGCCCAAACCACACCACCAGGATCGGCACGAACGCCGCCTTCGGCAGCGCGTTGAAGGCCGTCATCAGCGGATAGGTCGCCGCGTACGCCAGCTTCGACGATCCCATCAGCATGCCGAGCACCACGCCCACCACGATGGCCAGGCCGAAGCCGACCATCGTGGTCCAGAAGGTCCGCCACGCGTGAGCGGCGATTACGTCGCCATACTCGGTCATCGACGCGACAATCGAAGACGGGCTCGGCAAGATGAAGTCCGACACGTTGAACGCGAGACACGCCACCTGCCACAGCAACAGGAACGCACCCAGCAACAGCCACGGGGCCACACGCTGCACGCGCTTTGCCTGAATCGAAGACATCGTGTTCATGATCATTGCTGCCTGACGTGGCCGATCTTCTCGCGCAACTCGTGCACGCGTTCGGCGAAGGGTTCGGAATAGGTGACATCGAGCGGACGCGGGCGCGGCAGGTCGATCTCCCGGCGCAGCAGGATGCGCCCCGGCCGCGCGCTCATGACGTACACGGTATCGGCCAGGAACACGGCCTCGCGCAGATCGTGCGTGACGAGGATCACGTTGAAGCGCTGCGCCTGCCAGAGGTCCCGCAGCACGCACCAGAGTTCCTCGCGCGTGAACGCGTCGAGCGCGCCGAACGGCTCATCCAGTAGCAGCATTCGCGGCTGATGGATCAGCGCCCGGCAAATCGACGCCCGCTGCTGCATGCCGCCCGAAAGTTGCCACGGATACTTGTCCTCGTAGCCAGCAAGCCCGACCGTCTTCAGCAGATCGCGGGCACGCGCCACATACTCGCCGCGCTTCGCGCGCATGGTCGAGCGGTACGGCTCGACGATCTCGAGCGGCAGCATCACGTTGTCGAGCGTGGTGCGCCATGGCAGCAGCGTCGGCGCCTGGAAAGCCATGCCCACCTGCTTGAGCGGCCCGCTGACTTTCTCACCGTTGATGCTGACCGCACCACGCGTGGCCTGCCGCAGGCCGGTAGCCAGTTTCATGAACGTCGACTTGCCGCATCCAGAGGGGCCGACGATGGCGATGAACTCGCCTTCGTCGGCCTGCAGCGAGATATCCTCGACCGCGAACTCCCCGCGCCGCGCCAGATCGTCGTCGTAGGCCAGCCAGACGCGATTGAAATCGACGAATGGCCGGGTAGCGGGGGAGGCCCCGCCGGTGGCGGGGTGAAGCGCTTGCCGGGCCATCATCGCAGGACATCCAGTTCGGCTGCCGACGGCAGGTAGGCATCGGTCCACAGCGCATCGGGATTGATACGCCCCTTGGTGGCGAAGGCGTCGGCCACCTGGGATGCCATCAGCGACAGCCGCGGCTTGTTGACGCGCCCGAATCCCTCCGCCTTCGCGTCGGGCGACTTGACCACCGCGTCGAGCGCCATCTTCAGCCGGCGAACTTCAAGCTTCTCGTCGATGATCCCGTCGCGCGCCTTCACGGCCTTGATCCCCTCTTCCGGGTTCGCGATCACGTCCTTCGCCGACTTCGCGAACGCCCGCAGGAAGGCCTTGACCGCTTCAGGGTGGGCCTTCAGAAACTGCTCCGACGCAATGATCGCGTTGCCATACAGCTTCACGCCGTACTGCGGATACGGGAGCACGACGATGTCCTCATCCTTCACGCCGCGCGCATTGAGATTCAGGATCGACGTGAACGAGAAGCCGGTGATCGCATCGAGATCGCCACGCGTCAGCATGGTCTCGCGCAGCGTCGGATCCATCGCCTGCCAGTTGAACGACGCCGCCTGCAGCCCGTTGGCCTTGGCGAAGATCGGGAACGCGCGGCGGCCGGCATCGAATACCGGGGCGCCGAGCTTCTTGCCGGTCAGGTCCTTCGGCGCGCGAATGCCGGACTTCTTCAGCGCCAGCACCGCGGCCGGCGTATTGTTGTAGACCATCATCACGGCCACCGGCTTGTTCTTCGCGTCCGGGTTGTTGCCGTAGAACTCCATCACCGATGCCAGATCGGCAAAACCCATGTCGTACGTGCCAGAGGCCACGCGATTGACCACGTTGCCCGATCCGTTGCCGGCGTCGATCGACACGTCGAGCTTCTCGGCCTTGTAGTAGCCCTTCTGCTCGCCAAGCAGGAACAGCGCAGATGGCCCTTCAAAGCGCCAGTCGAGCTGAAAGCGGATCTTCGTCGCGGTCTGCGCCTGCGCGGTGCCCGCGCAGAGTGTCGACAGCACCATGGTGGTGCCCATGACTGTGCACAGCTTCAGCAGATGACGGCGCAGAGGGGATTGCGGCATGGACCTTCTCCAGTAGTTGATCTCTCTGGAGAGGGCTTTTCGCAAGTGGCGTGCCAGCTTTTCAGGCGGCGCTCATGCACCGGGGCAAGGCGCGCCAGTGGCGCAATGACGAACCAGGATTGTGCGCGGACAGTTTTCAGTCGCGGTTGCTGGCATCGATTGTCGACAATCGATGCCTTGCGCTATGCATCCTGCGTGGCGTCGCCCACATCGATCGCCAGCGCGTCGGCATCGGGCGAGCCCTCCGCCGCGTTGCGCGCCTGGATCTGCCACATCTCGGCGTAGTGGCCATTGGCCCGCATCAGTTCGGCATGGGTGCCGCGCTCGATGATGCGTCCACGGTCCATCACAAGAATCTGGTCGGCGTGCACCACGGTCGATAGCCGGTGCGCGATCAGCAGCGTGGTGCGATTCTGCGCCAGCCGCATCAGTTCCGACTGGATCGCCTGTTCGGTGCGGGAGTCGAGCGCCGACGTGGCTTCGTCGAATACCAGAATCGGCGGGTTCTTCAGCAGCGTGCGCGCGATGGCAACTCGTTGCTTCTCGCCGCCGGACAGCTTCAGGCCCCGCTCGCCCACGGGCGTGTCGTAGCCCTGCGGCAATTCGCTGATAAAGGTGTCGATCTGCGCGGCGCGCGCTGCCTCGATGACTTCCTCGCGCGTGGCCTCCGGGCGGCCATAGGCGATGTTGTAGTAGATGCTGTCATTAAACAGCACGGTGTCCTGCGGCACGATGCCGATCGACGCACGCAGGCTGACCTGCCGCACCTTGCGGATGTCCTGCCCATCGACCTCGATGCTGCCCCGCGTGACGTCGTAGAAGCGGAACAGTAGCCGCGCGAGCGTGGACTTGCCCGAGCCGCTGTGGCCGACCACGGCCGTTGTCGTCCCCGCCGCGATCGTGAAATCGACGTCATCGAGAATCACGCGGTTCTTCTCGTAGCCAAAGCCGACATGGCGGAAGCGCACCTCGGCGCCGTTGACGTCGAGCACCGGCGCGCCGGGCGTGTCGGCCACCTCCTGTTGCGTGCCGAGCAGCACGAACATGCGGTCCATATCGGTGGTGGCCTGCTTGATCTCGCGATAGATCACGCCCAGGAAGTTGAGCGGGATATAGAGCTGGATCATCAGCGTGTTGACCAGCACGAGGTCACCAAGCGTGAGCTTGCCGGCGGCAACGCCCACCGTGGCACGCCACAGGATCAGGATCAGGCCCAGGGCGATGATCGCCTGCTGGCCGAAATTCAGGAACGACAGCGAGTTCTGCGAACGGATTGCCGCCGTGCGATAGGTACGCAGGTTCTCGTCGTAGCGGTGTGCCTCGTACTCCTCGTTCCCGAAATATTTCACGGTCTCGAAGTTCAGCAGCGAGTCGATTGCCTTCTGGTTGGCACGCGAGTCGAGCTCGTTCATCTTGCGCCGGAAATGCGTGCGCCATTCGGTCACGACGATCGTGAACACGATGTAGCCAGCCAGCGCACAGATCGTGATCGCGGCGAACCAGATGTCGTAGCGCACAACGAAGAAGCCGATCACTAGCGACATCTCGACCAGCGTGGGCAGGATGCTGTACAGCGAGTACGAGATCAGGGACTGGATGCCGCGCGTCCCGCGCTCGATGTCCCGGCTCATCCCCCCGGTCTGCCGATCCAGATGGAAGCGCAGCGACAGCGCGTGCAAATGGCGGAACACCTGCAGCGCGATCTCTCTCACCGCGCTCTGCGTGACCTTCGAGAAGAGGATTTCACGCAACTCGGTGAACAGCGTGCTCGATAGGCGCAACAGGCCGTAGCCAACAATCAATCCCACTGGCACGGCCAGCAACGCCGCCGGATCGCCAGGCGCGATGTTCATGCTGTCGACCAGCTTCTTCATCAGCACCGGCACGCCCAGGTTGGCCACCTTGGCGGCGACCAGGCAGGTAAGCGCCAGCATCACGCGCCACTTGTAGTGCCAGACGTAGGGGAGCAGGTTGCGAACGGTCTGCCAGTCACTGCGGCGCGCGCCGCCGCCCTGGAACAGCGAATTTGCCGGCTCGGCGGGGGCGGGCTCGGCGGTCGTGGAATAGCGGCGCATACGTTAGAATTCGGGCCAATGCCGCGATTGTCGCAGAGATCCGACAACCCGGCTGGCCTCCGCTTCATCCGCCCCAAAAGACCCGCCATGACCACTTCCAGCTTTGTTCCCGAACTCCCTTCCGGCAAGAATCCCGCGCTGCGCGTGGTGCCGATGCCGGCCGACGCCAACGTACACGGCGATGTGTTCGGCGGGTGGATCATGTCGCAGGTGGACATGGCCGGATCGATCCCCGCCGTGGAGCGCGCGCAAGGCCGCGTGGCCACCGTGGCTGTGAATTCGTTCCTGTTCAAGAATCCGGTGTTCGTCGGCGATCTGGTCAGCTTCTATGCCGACATCGTCAAGACGGGCCGCACGTCGATAACGGTCTCCGTGGAGGTCTACGCGCAACGGATGCGCCACGCCAACGAGATCGTGAAAGTGACGGAGGCCACGCTGACTTACGTGGCCACCGACGAGAGCCGGCAACCGAGGGTGTTGCCGGCGGCTTGATCGCAGAGCGTTCTCTCCTCTCCGCTGCCTCTCTCCCATCGCATGGGAGAGGGACGCAAACAAGCTACACCTTGCTTCGCCTTAGCTGAATTTCGAGAAATCCGGCTTGCGCTTCTCGAAGAATGCCGTAAAGGCCTCCTTCGCTTCCGGCGCCACCAGCATGCGGCGGAACACCTCGCCCTCCTCAAGCATCTTCTTTTCCACGACAGCCGCGTCATCGCCCTTCATCAGGCGCTTGGTTTCGCGCAGCGACGACGCCGGTAGCACCGCCAGCTTGGCCGCCTGCTGACGCACATAACCCTGCAGTTCCGCCACCGGCAGCACCTTCGTCACCAGACCGATCTCGAAGGCTTCCTGCGCGCTGAATGCCTCGCCAAGCAGCAGCTTCTCGGCGGCGCGCTGATAGCCGACCATGCGCGGCAACAGCAGGCTCGACGCCGCCTCCGGGCAGAGGCCGAGTTGGGCGAACGGCAGCGCCAGCTTTGCCGTCTCGGATGCGTAGACGAGATCGCAATGCAGCAGCAGCGTGGTGCCGATGCCAACGGCCGCGCCGCTGACCGATGCCACGATGGGCTTGGTCGCCCGGCTGATGGCCTGGAGGAACTGGAACACCGGTGCCGGCGCGCCATCGGCGCCGTTGGTCGGCGGGCGCTTCAGGAAGTCCTCGATGTCGTTGCCCGCCGTGAAGACTTCCGGCTTGCCTTCGATCACGATGACGCGTACCGCGGCGTCGGTCTCGGCGGCGCGCAGCGCGTCGGCCATGGTCTGGTACATCGCCGCGGTGATCGCGTTCTTCTTGTCGATGCGATCGAAGCCAATGGTCAGTACGCCCTGGTCGATGCTGGTTGCAATGCTCATTTCTACCTCGTCTCCGTTTTGAGAAGGAAGCCGATCACACGAACGGTGGCGGCGCTTCGGAAAGATAACTCAAGCCGAACGCGCCCGCTCCCACGTTTAGCGCGACGGTCAGGCTCATCGGCGCCAGCATCAGCTCCACGTTGCGCGATGCGGCGATGTGCTTCAAGGATTGCCAGGCCGGCAGCGCTTCCACCTCGTCGATATCGCCCGCATAGCACGCGGCCACGGCCGGCGTCAGCAGGCTGTCGGCGCGAATGCAGGCTTCGACGTGGGAGAGCAGCCGGCGAACGCCCTCTTCATTGCCACGCGCCTTGGCAATGGCCTGGGTGACGCCCCGGTGCATATGGATTACCGGGCGGATGTTGAACGCGCTGCCAAGCATGTAGCGGCTCCACGTGATGCTGTTCTCGCCCTTGAGCTTGGCACGCGTGTACATGTAGAGCAGTTCGTCGGGAATCAGGAACATGTGGGCCGCATCGCGCAGGCGGTTCTCAACCGCGTCGACCACGGATGCCGCACTGGCGCCGTCGGCGAGCATTCGCGCAGCCTC
This sequence comes from Cupriavidus sp. SHE, assembly GCF_000812445.1. NCBI lineage: Bacteria > Pseudomonadati > Pseudomonadota > Betaproteobacteria > Burkholderiales > Burkholderiaceae > Cupriavidus > Cupriavidus sp. SHE. The sequence goes on from NZ_JWMB01000018.1 coordinate 279,547, forward strand.
GCGCACGATCAGCGCCTGGCCCGGGCCAATGGCGCCGGTGTCGATCACGGTCAGGTCGAACAGCCCGCTGCGGCCGGCATCCTTGCGCAACTTGAAACTGCGCGCGACAGTACCGACCACCGCGCCGGTGGCATTCGAATACAGCTTGCTGCGGCTGCTGGCGATGGTCAGCAAAATGGCCCGGTCACAACCGGCCACCACGTTCTTGAGCAAATGGTCTTCCAGCTCGCGCTCGAGCAGCGGGATCGATTCCGCGTAGTGGTCCTGCTTGCCGACCAGATACTTCTGGTACAGGTTTGGAAGCTCGGCTTCGTCGCGGGTGTCGACCACGAAGCGGTCGCCGGCCCGGATGCGGAATGGAATCGTGCGGACGCCTAGCGCGTCCATCATCGCGCGCGGCATGTCACACGCCGCGTCGGCCAGAATGGCGGTCTCCTGCATATTATTGTTCTCCCCTCGGTTTCAGTGTGTTGGCATCTCCGTGTCCATGCATTTCCTCACCTGATCGAAGGTCGGGACAGCCCACCCGTCGGGCCGTCCCTGGCGCGTTTTATTTATACGCGCTCGAAAATCCCGGCTGCGCCCATGCCCGTGCCCACGCACATGGTCACCATGCCGTACTTCATGTTGTGGCGACGCAGCGCGTGCACCACGGTGGCCGAACGGATCGCTCCGGTCGCGCCGAGCGGGTGGCCCAGCGCGATGGCGCCGCCCATCCGGTTGACCTTGGCCGGGTCAAGTTCCAGATCACGCATCACCGCCAGCGATTGCGCGGCAAACGCTTCGTTCAGTTCGATCCAGTCGATCTGGTCCTGCGTCAGGCCAGCGGCCTTCAGCGCAGCCGGAATCGCTGCCTTCGGACCGATCCCCATGATCTCCGGCGGCACGCCACGCACCGCGAACGATACGAAACGGGCCAGCGGCACCAGGTTGAACTGCTTGAGGATCTTCTCCGAAACCAGGATCAGCGCGCCGGCACCATCGGACGTCTGCGAGCTATTGCCAGCCGTCACGCTGCCCTTGTTGGCGAACACCGCGCGCAGCTTGCCAAGCCCTTCCACCGACGTATCGGGACGCGGTCCCTCGTCCAGCGAAATAGTACGCGTCTTGACGTTGATCTGACCAGACGCGAGATCCGGGAACCGCTCAACTACCTCAATCGGGGTAATTTCGTCCTTGAATTCGCCAGCCTGCTGCGCGGCGACGGCCTTCTGGTGCGATGCCAGCGAGAACGCATCCTGGTCCTCGCGGCTGACCTTCCACTGCGTGGCCACCTTCTCGGCCGTCAGACCCATGCCGTAGGCAATGCCGATGTTCTCGTCGCGTTCGAAGATCGAAGGCGACATCGACGGCGAGTTGCCCATCATCGGCACCATGCTCATCGACTCCACGCCGGCGGCGATCATTACATCCGATTCGCCCACGCGGATACGGTCCGCAGCCATTGCCACGGCCGACAGGCCCGACGCGCAGAAGCGGTTCACGGTAATGCCGCCCACGGTGTTGGGCAGGCCGGCCAGCAGCGCGCCGATACGCGCCACGTTCAGGCCCTGCTGCGCTTCGGGAATCGCGCAGCCGACAATGGCGTCCTCGATCAGCGCGGGGTCCAGGCTCGGCACCTGGGCCACGGCCGCTTGCAGGATCGTGGCCAGCAGATCATCGGGACGGGTGTTCTTGAAAGCGCCCTTCGGGGCCTTGCCGATCGGCGAACGGGTAGCCGCGACAATGTATGCGTCTTGCAGTTGTTTCATGATGTCGGTTCCTCGTTGGCCTGATTAGTTGCGCACCGGCTTGCCCGTCTGCAGCATTCCCATGATCCGCTCCTGGGTCTTGCCGTTGCCCAGCAGGTCGATGAATGCGCGGCGCTCCAGCGCCAGCAGCCAGTCTTCGCTGACCAGCGAGCCAGCCTCCACGTCGCCGCCGCAAACCACTTCCGCGATGCGCGAGGCAATCAGGAAGTCGTGCGCCGAGATGAAGTTGCCGTCACGCATGTTGACCAGCGATGCCTTGATCGTGGCGATGCCCGAGCGGCCAGCCACCGGAATCAGCTGGCCCGGCAGCGGCGCGCGATAGCCGGCGTTGGCCAGCGCGCGCACTTCGTTCTGCGCCACGTACAGCAGTTCATGGACGTTGTAGACGATCGTGTCGGTCGGCTGGACGTAGCCGATCTTCTGCGCGTCGAGCGCCGACGACGACACCTTGGCCATCGCCGCTGCCTGGAAGCGATTGGTGATGAAGTTCAGGTAGTTCGTGCTGCCCGCTGCCTGCGCGGCCTTGGCGGCTGCGATCGCGGCTTCCTTGAGGCCACCGCCGGCCGGCACCAGCCCCACGCCCACCTCGACGAGGCCAACATAGCTTTCCAGCGCCACCACCCGCTTCGCGGAATGCAGCATCAGTTCGCAGCCACCGCCGAGCGCGATGCCCGACACGGCCGGCACCACCGGCACCGCCGCGTACTTCACGCGCATCATCGTGTCCTGGAACTTCTTGACGAACGGCTCGATGCCCTTGGCACCGCCCATCATGAAGGCCGGCATCGCGGCTTCCAGGTTGGCACCCGCCGAGAACGGACCACCCGGCGCGCCTAGTTGCAGCGACGTCGGTTGCCACACCACCAGACCCTTGTAGCTGGCTTCGGCCAGTTCCACGGCGCGCACGATGGTATCGAGCACATCCGGGCCAACCGTGTTCATCTTGCTCTTGAACGAGATCACGAGCACATCGTCGGCACCATCAGTGGTCCAGATGCGCGCACCATCGTTCTCCTCGATCGTTTTGCCGGCACGGCGCGGATCGGGCGAATCGGTACCCTTCAGCGCGGCACGGAACACCTGGCGCTGATAAACCGGCAATTCGGCACGCTTGACGAATGCACTGGCCGCCGGCGACCACGAACCCTGCGCGCCGTGCACGCCACCGTTCTCGGCCACGGCGCCGTTCAGCACCCATGCCGGCAGCGGAGCGTTCGACAGCGCCTTGCCTGCCTCGACATCTTCCTTGACCCACTCGGCCACCTGCTTCCAGCCAGCGGCCTGCCAGTCTTCGAATGGTCCCGAGTTCCAGCCGAAGCCCCAGCGAATGGCCAGGTCGATATCGGCGGCCGAACCGGCGATCTGCTCGAGATAGACGGCGATGTAGTGGAACACGTCACGGAACACGCCCCACAGGAACTGAGCCTGCGGATTGGTCGATTCACGCAGCAGCTTGATACGTTCGGCCGGTTCCTTCTTCAGGATGCGCACGACGATCTCGTCGGCCTTCTTGCCGGACTCGACGTACTGGCCAGACTTGGCGTCCAGCACCTTGATCGCCTTGCCTTCCTTCTTGTAGAAACCGGCGCCGGTCTTCTGGCCCAGCGCGCCGGCATCCACCAGCCCCTTCAGCACGGCCGGCGTCTTGTACACCGGCGCGAACGGGTCATCGGTCAGGTTGTCCTGCATCGTCTTGATGACGTGCGCCATCGTGTCCAGGCCGACCACGTCGGCGGTGCGGAACGTGGCCGACTTGGCGCGGCCCAGCTTGGTACCGGTCAGGTCGTCGACGATATCGAACGGAATGCCGAACTTCTCGGCCTCGGCGAACACGGCCAGGATCGAGAAGATGCCGACACGGTTGGCGATGAAGTTCGGCGTGTCCTTGGCGCGCACGACGCCCTTGCCCAGCGACGTGGTCAGGAACGATTCCAGACGGTCGAGAATCTCCGGCTTGGTCGTCGCGGTCGGGATCAGCTCCACCAGGTGCATGTAGCGCGGCGGATTGAAGAAGTGCACACCGCAGAAGCGCGACTTCAGATCGGCATCGAAGCCCTCGGACAGCGCCGTGATCGACAGGCCCGACGTGTTCGTGGCGAAGATCGCGTTCGGCGCGAGATGCGGCGACACCTTCTTGTAGAGGTCATGCTTCCAGTCCATGCGCTCGGCGATCGCCTCGATCACCACGTCGCACTCCTTGAGCAGGGCGATGTCGTCCTCGTAGTTGGCGGCGCGAATCAGGCCGGCCTCTTCCTTGATGCCGAGCGGCGCGGGCGAAAGCTTCTTCAGGTTCTCGATCGCGCGATCGGCGATACCGTTCTTCGGGCCTTCCTTGGCCGGCAGGTCGAACAGGATGACGGGAACGCGGGCGTTGATCAGATGGGCGGCAATCTGCGCCCCCATGACGCCAGCACCGAGCACAGCGACTTTCTTGACGATGAAATTGGACATGCGCGCTCCTTGGCTAGTGAGCGTTTGAGGAGAGATGAATATGCTGCGGGTGGATTCTCCCCTTCTCCCGTATCAGGGGAGAAGGGAGACAACCCTCAGGGGAGCAACCCCAATCAGAACAGATCTGCGTCCAGCGCCATCAGCGTGGATGCGCCAGCGCGAGCCTTGCGAATCTCGCCCGCGGTTTCCGGCAGCAGCTTGGCGAAGTAGAAGCGCGCCGTGGCCAGCTTGGTCGTGTAGAACTTGTCGCCGCTGTCCTGCTTGTCCAGGGCGATCTTGGCCATGCGAGCCCAGAAGTACGAGAACACGAGGTGTCCCACCACGCGCAGGTACGGCACGGCGGCAGCACCCACTTCGTCGGCATTGCCCATCGCCTTCATGCCGATTTCCATCGTCAGCTTCTGCACCTTGTCGCCGATGTCGGCCAGCGGGTTGACGAACTCCTGCATCGCCTCGCTCGTGCCTTCTTCCTCGACAAACGTCTGCACGATCTTGCCGAAGGCCTTCAGCTTGGCGCCCATGTCGCCCAGCACCTTGCGGCCCAGCAGGTCCAGCGACTGAACCGTGTTGGTGCCTTCGTAGATCATGTTGATACGCGCGTCGCGCACGTATTGCTCCATGCCCCACTCGGAGATGTAGCCGTGGCCGCCGAACACCTGCATGCCTTCGTTGGTCGAGGTGAAGGCGTTGTCGGTCAGGAAGGCCTTGATGACCGGGGTCAGCAGCGCCACGAGGTCGCCGGCTTCCTTGCGCACGCTTTCGTCGGGGTGCGACAGTTCACGGTCGATCTGCAGCGCGGTCCAGTAGGCGAACGCGCGGCCACCTTCGGCGTAGGCCTTTTGCGTCAGCAACATGCGACGCACGTCCGGGTGCACGATGATCGGGTCGGCGGGCTTGTCCGGTGCCTTCGGGCCAGTCAGCGAGCGCATCTGCAGACGGTCCTTCGCGTAGGCCAGCGAGTTCTGATAGGCCACCTCGGTCAGGCCCAGACCCTGGGCACCAACGCCGAGGCGCGCGGCGTTCATCATCACGAACATCGCGTTCAGGCCCTTGTTGGGCTCGCCCACCATCCAGCCGCGCGCGCCGTCGAGGTTCATCACGCAGGTGGCGTTGCCGTGAATGCCCATCTTGTGTTCGATCGAGCCGCACTTGATGCCGTTGCGCTCGCCCGGGTTGCCGCTGGCGTCGGGGATGAATTTCGGCACGACGAACAGCGAAATGCCCTTGGTGCCGCCAGGTGCGTCCGGCAGGCGCGCCAGCACGAGGTGGATGATGTTCTCGGCCATGTCATGCTCGCCGGCCGAGATAAAGATCTTGGTGCCGGTGATCGAGTACGAGCCATCGGCCTGCGGTTCTGCCTTGCTGCGCAGGATGCCGAGATCGGTACCGCAGTGCGGCTCGGTCAGACACATCGTGCCCGTCCAGACACCCGACACCAGCTTCGGCAGATACGTCTGCTTCAGTTCCGGCGTGCCGTGCGCGTGCAGCGCTTCATAGGCACCGTGCGACAGGCCCGGATACATCGTCCATGCCTGGCCGGCCGAGTTCAGCATCTCGTACAGCGCGTTGTTGATCATGATCGGCAAACCCTGGCCGCCAAACTCCGGATCGCACGCCAGTGCGGGCCAGCCGGCTTCCACGAACTGCTGATAGGCCTCCTTGAAGCCCTTGGGCGCGCGCACCACGCCGTCGCCGACGTAGGTGCAGCCTTCACGGTCACCAGGCTGGTTCAGCGGGAAGACCACGTCGGAGCAGAACTTGCCGGCTTCCTCGAGCACCTGGTTGATGGTGTCCACGTCGATGTCCGCGTGCTGCGGCATCGCCTTGAGTTCGGCTTCGGCGCCGAGCAGTTCATGGAGCACGAACTGCATGTCGCGCAACGGTGCGGTGTACTGGCCCATCAAAGACTCCTTGGAGGTTTGCTAGTGCCACCACACGCGCGAGCCGCACACCCTGAAGCGGGATTGCGCGAGCGCTGCCCGTGGGGCGGCTCAGGTTCGGTAAGACTGAATCAGTTTGTTGAGCGCAACCATGGCAAGCTCGGCGCTGTCCGGCAGGCGAAGGAAACGGGCGTCGTGATGCAAGCCTAGTTCAAGACTGTACATTTCGAACAGCATCAGGCGCGGATCGCAATCCGCGCGCAGGTGCCCCTCTTCCTTGGCCTGATCGATCGCACGCATCAGCGCGGCACGCCAGATCGTGACGCTCTTGACGAGCTCGTCACGCACCGGGCTTTCCGCGCGATCGTCGTACTCGACCGCACCGCTGATGTAGATGCACCCCGTGGTCACTTCCTGGATGCGCTTTTCCATCCAGCGTCGCACCATCGACCACAGGCGAGGCAACCCGCGCGGCTCTTGCAGCGAGGGGTAGAACACCTCTTGCTCGAACCGCCGGTGATACTCGCGCACCACTTCAACCTGCAGGTCCTCGCGCGAACCGAAATGCGCGAAGACACCGCTCTTGCTCATCTGCATACGTTCCGCGAGCAGGCCGATGGTCAGCCCTTCGAGCCCGTCGCGAGACGACAGTTCCAGTGCCGCATCGAGAATCGCCACGCGCGTCATCTCGCCCTTGCGCAAGGGCGCGGGCGCGGCGGCGGATTCAAGGCGAACTGACTGGTGGCGCATGTTTTTTCTCCGTTCTTTGCAGTGCTCTCAGGAGCACTGTTCTTGACCTGACGTTGCGGTCGGCAGGCACTTCGGTCGCTGGTTTTCAATAGGGGGCGGCCGCGAATGCACGAAGTCTAAGCCAAAAAAGAACGGTCGTTCAGATTATTCTGGCGAGGCCGATTGGCATCAAGCTTTTAATTAGACCCGTGTTTCTAAACGGACGGCATCGCGCTGATATCTTGCGGCGCAATGCAGCATCGGCTTAAAACCGGCTTGAAATGGCCGGGGCACGTTTGCGCGGAAGGCGCGGCATGCGGCAGGGCAGCATGTTACCGTGCCCCGCTTGCGCGGCGTCAGTAACGGCCTGTGACACCCGCGATCACGACGCCGAGACGCAACACGTAGTACGCCGCCCAATTGGCAAACCGGCGCAGTCGCGGCAGGCGTGCGTGAACCTCGGGCACCACGCGCGCGCTGCGCTGCGCCATGGCCCGCTCCAGACGCGCGCGCAGCACGCCGGCAAAGCCCGGGTCATACACCGCGACGTTGGCCTCTCGTGCCAGCAGCAGGCTGAACGGATCCAGGTTGCTCGAGCCAACTGTCGCCCACGAGTTGTCGATGACGGCGACCTTCGCGTGCAGGAAGCTCGCCTCGTATTCGTAGATTTCGATGCCGGCCTCGAGCAGCCGCGCATACAGCGCGTGCGTCGCGAAATGTTGCAGCCGGTACTCGACCATCCCCTGCAGCAGCAGTCGCACGCGCACCCCGCGCTCGCGGCACGCCAGCAACGCGCGCCGCATCTTCGTGCCAGGCAGGAAATAGGCGTTGGCGATAATCACGTCATGGCGCGCGGCGCCCAGCGCGTAGAGATATTCGCGCTCGATCGTGCGGCGATTGCGCAGGTTGTCGCGCAGCAGCAATGCCGCAGCCACGCCGCCCGCATGATGCTCGCGCCGGGCCTGCCGCGCGGCGGTGGTCAGCGTTTCCACTTCGGTGAAAGCCGTTGCGGTTTCGCGCAGCCCGCGTTGCTGTGCCATCCGGAACCACAGCCGCGCCGAAGCCAGCGCGATCTGCGCCACCAGTGGTCCGCGCACGCGCACGGCGAAGTCGTAGCGTGGGCCGACTTCGGGCAATTCCAGCGGGCCGTAGTTATGGTCGTCGATGATATTGATACCGCCGACGAACGCCACGTTGTCGTCGATCACCGCCATCTTGCGATGCAACCGCCGCAGATGCCGGCGCGCCAGCTTGAATCCGCGCACCGGACGAAAAACCTCGAGGCGCACGCCTCCATCGCGCAGCCGGCTGGCGAGCGTGGCAGGCATATCCCCCGCGCCGAATCCGTCGACGACCAGCCGGACATCCACACCGCGTTGCGCCGCCCGGATCAACGCATCGGTAACGCGGGCGCCGACAGCATCGTCGGCATAGATATAGGTCTCAAGCACGACGTGCACGCGCGCGGCATCAATCGCCTCGATCAGAGCGGGAAAATACTCCTGGCCGTTGCTCAGCAGATCGACCAGGTTGCCCTGGACCGGGCTGCCGCGCCGGCGCACCCAGCGCATCAATGGCGCGGTGGCGGTGGCAACGGTGGTGGCAGTAGGATCGCCATCCTCTTGATGCAATGCGCTCGATGGCGATTCCGGCGTGCCTGGCGCACTCGACGTTGGGGGCGATGCCCGATCGTAGATCCGTGACATGGACTCGATTATCGGTCAACGGGCGGCTCCTGCACATGGCCCTGGCGAAGTCTGATATTGTCGGAGCATTGTGACGCCCAACAGGGAAAGCATTGTGAAGGTATTCGGCATCGCCGGCTCGTCGGGCAGCGGCAAGAGCACGCTACTGGACCAGTTGATCCCCCGTTTCGTAGCCGATGGCCTACGCGTCGCGGGCATCAAGCACACGCACCACGGGTTCGACCCAGACACGCCGGGCAAAGATTCATGGCGGATGCGCGAGGGCGGATGCCAGAACGTGGTGCTTGTGGGCGCCCGTCACCTGACGCTGATGCGGCACTACCCTGAGGAAAAGCCGTCGCCCGAGATCGGCGAGGCATTGTCGGTACTGCCGCCTGAAACCGATCTGGTGATGGTGGAAGGCTATAAGTGGAGCGATTTCCCCAAGCTGGAAATCTATCGCCCCGCCAACGGCAAGGCGCCGCTGTGGACGGATGTGCCGGGTGTGGTCGCGGTGGCGACCGACGTCCCTGAAGAGGTCTCCCGACAGACGACCCTGCCCGTTCTGAACCTCTCGGATGTCGACGCGATCTACGCGTGGATCCGCGGTTATCTCGATCGCTGAATCCGATCGCCAGACATCAGACCTCCGGAATTGCCACCCGCCGGGCCAGTTCCGCCATCAGCGGGACATGGTCCGAGCGCTGCGCCCATTCGCGGCCAGTCAGCGCTTGCGTGCGCTCGAACTCGAAGCCCCGCGCGTAGATACGGTCGAGCTGCCACCATGGCATATGGCTCGGGAACGTATGGATGCGTCCGTTCTTCGCGTTCGCCGACTCGACGGCATTGAGCGTGTTGCAAATCTTCGAGTCGAGCTTGTGGTTCCAGTCGTTGAAGTCGCCCGCGATCACCAGCGGCGCATCGGCCGGCACCACGCTGCGCACGCGCTCCACCAACGCGGTGGTCTGACGCACGCGGCTTCCCGCGAACAGGCCGAAGTGCACGCAGATCAGGTGTGCCTCGACGCCGTTGATATCGGCCACTGCGTGCAACAGCCCGCGCTGCTCGAAGCGGTGATCGGAGATATCGAGGTTCTCCGACATCAGGATCGGATGGCGCGACAGGATGGCATTGCCATGATGGCCGTGGTCATACACCGCGTTGCGGCCATAGACCGAATGCGGATAGGCATCCGTCGCCAGGTAGTTGAGCTGGGTGTGATCGGGGTCGAACAACTCGGCCGCGACCAGGCGATCGTTGCGGTCCTGCACTTCCTGCAGGAACACGATATCCGCGTCCATCGACTGCAGGCCGGTTCGCACGCTCTGGATGCGTGGCTTGCCGGTGAACCCCTTTACGCCCTTGTGAATGTTGTAGGTGACAACGCGCAACTTCATGGTGCGGCGGCTCCGTTCGTGACGTCGAGCCCGGCGCCCTGGCCGCCAGCCACGCGCCAGGCAAGCTGGCGCACCGCTTCGGCATTGCTGCTGGAGAAGCAACGCGCCGCGGCCGCCTGCCAGGGCAGCCATTCGAAGCGCAGGTGCTCACGCGGCGCCAGCGTCACCGGCATCGGCGCGGGCACGCACAATCCGAACCAGTGCTCGGTATTGCGAGTGATGCCCGGCGCATAGCGGTGGCGCCATTGCGGATAGATCTCGTAGTCGATGGTGTGTTGCCAGTCGGTCAGCGAATAGCGGCTGGCAATAAGTCCGGTTTCCTCGGCCACCTCGCGCGCGGCGGTCATGGGTAGCGGCTCGTCCTCGGCATCGAGGCTGCCGGTCACCGACTGCCAATAGCCGGGCCGGTCGGCGCGCTCGATCAGGAGGACTTGCAGGTCTGGTGTGTGGATAACGACCAGTACCGATTCGGGAATCTTGTAGCGCATGGGAAGGGTGGCAGGGACAAACCAAAGCATAGCGCAGCCGGACGCCAATGGCGCGCTCCGGCCGCTGCCTACCCCCTGCTCAGGCCAATGTATGTTCGCCGGGGCGGATCGTCGCCTGACGGTCACCGGGCTGCGCGGCCGGCGCGGCTCGGAGCCAGGTATCGAACACCTCGGGCGAATCGCCATGCCCCCATGCCGAGCGAAGCTGCTGCATCAGTGGCGCCAGTGCCTGCGTATAGCGTTGCGAGGCCGTATGCGCAAGGCTGGCCAGCGCATCGGCGGCCTCGCGTGCCTGTGCTGCCATGGACGCGCGTTCCTGCCCGATTTCCTTCTCGCGCACGCCGAGCTGGTTGTATTTCTGGATCAGGAACCGTTGGTAGTCGCCCGCTTCCACGCCTTGGGCGACCTGCGCATTGACTTGCTCGAAGCGCATCACAATGCTTGCCGTTTCCTGCTCGACATGAGCCGCCTCGGCATTGAGTGCCTGCAACGCCTCTTGAAGCCGAAGCGCCTCGCGCCGATGGTTCTGCAGTGTGGTCGCTTCATCGTCAAAGGTGCGCTGGGCGTTCAGGTACGCCTGCACCACCGGTTGCGGCGCCACCACGAGCAGCGGATCCGCGCCACCGGCACGCCGGCCGGACAACAGCGCATCCTCGCCCAGGCGCAGGTTGCCAACGTCTTCGAGCCAGCGGCCACGCGTCATCACGGTAGCCACGGTGTCGAGCGCGAGCTTGCGCAGCGCGTCCGCGCGCTGGGTGGCCACCGGTTCGGCGCCGGTAGCAGCCAGTTCGCCCGGCACCGTATGTCCTTGCTGCGCCGCGTGCGCGATATCAGGTACACAAGCGGCCACCGTGGCGGCCACCGATTGGGACATCGCCTGCGCCGACTTGCGTACCGCGCGGCGCAGTTCGAAGCGGGCCAGCAGCATCATGAGCAACCCGGCCGCCAGCCAGGTCAGGATCGTTTCCGCATGAACTTGCAGGAACGCACGGATCAGTTCGGTATCTAGATTCACGCCTTGGTCCTCCCACGTCGTGGCGGCCTTCGAGGCGGGCCTGCATCACGCGTATCAACGCAGAAAGACATTCTCCCCGCCGGCTTCGTTCCGGGTAGTAACAAATGGAAACGCATCCTTGCGCCAAGAACAAAAAAGCCGCGCATCGGCGCGGCTTTTTTGCAGGTCTGAACAACGATCAGGCCGTGGTCTTCGGCTCCTGGGCACGCAGACGAATGTGCAGTTCTCGCAACTGCTTCTCGTCGACCGTGCTCGGAGCCTGCGTCAGCAGATCCTGTGCACGTTGCGTCTTCGGGAACGCGATCACGTCACGGATCGAGTCGGCGCCGGCCATCATCGTCACGATACGGTCCAGGCCGAAAGCCAGGCCACCGTGCGGCGGTGCGCCGTACTGCAGCGCGTCGAGCAGGTAACCGAACTTGGCGCGAGCTTCCTCGGCGTTGATCTTCAGGGCGCGGAACACCTTGCTCTGCACGTCCTCACGGTAGATACGCACCGAGCCGCCGCCCATTTCCCAGCCGTTCAGCACCATGTCGTAGGCCTTGGCGATGCACTTGCCCGGATCGGTTTCCAGGTACTGCATGTGCTCGTCCTTCGGGCTCGTGAACGGGTGGTGCATGGCCACCCAGCGGGCGTCTTCCTCGTCGTACTCGAACATCGGGAAGTCGATCACCCACAGCGGCTTCCAGGTGTCTTCGAACAGGCCCGTGCTCTTGCCAAACTCCGAATGGCCGACCTTCAGGCGCAGCGCGCCGATCGCGTCGTTGACGATCTTGGCCTTGTCGGCGCCGAAGAAGATGATGTCGCCGTCCTGGGCGCCCGTGCGCTTCAGGATCTCGGCAATCGCGGCGTCGTGCAGGTTCTTCACGATCGGCGATTGCAGGCCGTCGCGGCCCTTGGCCACTTCATTGACCTTGATCCACGCCAGGCCCTTAGCGCCATAGATCGCCACGAACTGCGTGTAGGCATCGATTTCGCCACGCGAGATCGCGCCGCCACCCGGCACGCGCAGGCCGACCACGCGACCGTTGTCGCTGTTGGCCGGGCCCGAGAACACCTTGAAGTCGACGTCCTTCATTACTTCGGTCAGTTCGGTGAATTCGAGCTTGACGCGCAGGTCCGGCTTGTCCGAACCGAAGCGGGCCATCGCCTCGCGGAACTCCATCACCGGGAACTTGGCGTCCAGGTCCACGTCGATCGCGTTCTTGAACACGGTGCGCATCATGTCCTCGAACAGGTCACGGATTTCCTGTTCGGTCAGGAACGACGTTTCGCAGTCGATCTGCGTGAATTCGGGCTGGCGGTCAGCGCGCAGGTCCTCGTCACGGAAGCACTTGGTGATCTGGTAGTAACGGTCGAAGCCCGAGACCATCAGCATCTGCTTGAAGATTTGCGGCGACTGCGGCAGCGCGAAGAAGTGACCCGGGTTCACGCGCGACGGCACGAGATAGTCGCGCGCGCCTTCGGGCGTGCTCTTGCCGAGCATCGGCGTCTCGATGTCGATGAAGCCCTGTGCGTCCAGGTACTTGCGCACTTCCATCGCCACCTTGTAGCGCAGGCGCAGGTTGTATTGCATCTGCGGACGGCGCAGATCCAGCACGCGGTGCGTCAGGCGGGTGGTTTCCGACAGGTTGTCATCGTCGAGCTGGAACGGAGGCGTGACCGACGGGTTCAGCACGGTCAGCTCATGGCACAGCACCTCGATCTTGCCCGAGGTCAGGTTGGCGTTCTCGGTGCCGGCCGGACGCGGGCGCACCTTGCCGGTGATGCGGATGCAGAACTCGTTGCGGATTTCTTCCGCGGCCTTGAACATCTCCGGACGATCCGGGTCGCACACCACCTGCACCAGGCCCTCGCGATCGCGCAGGTCGATGAAGATCACGCCACCGTGATCGCGGCGGCGCTGCACCCAGCCGGTCAGGGCCACTTCCTGGCCGATCAGTTGTTCGGTCACCAGACCGCAGTAGTGAGTACGCATGGAGGACATAGGAGAGATTCCCTGTAATGCGCGGCCGCGATGAACGGCCGCGCGCAATCAATTGGTATGAGTATCGGCTACGGCGTCGTCGGCATCGGCATCGGCATCGGCCACTGCGCCATGCGCCGGGCGCGTGTCGGCACCGGACTTGCGCGGCAGGTCCGCCGGGGCCACGACGCCCATCGACACGATGTACTTCAGCGCGGCGTCGACGGTCATGTCGAGTTCGATCGTATCGGCCCTGGGCATCATCAGGAAGAAGCCCGAGGTCGGGTTCGGCGTGGTCGGCACGTAGACGCTGACGTAATCGCCCTGCAGGTGATTCTGCACGTCACCGCCGGGCCGGCCGGTCAGGAACGCGATGGTCCACGATCCCTCGCGCGGGTACTGCACCAGCAGCGCCTTGCGGAACGCGTTGCCCGACGACGACAGCAGCGTGTCCGAGACCTGCTTGACGCTGGTATAGATCGGACCGACCACGGGGATATGACGGAGCAGCGCTTCCCACCACTTCACCAGCCGCTGGCCGATGAAGTTATGGGCCAGCACGCCCACCACCAGGATGAACAGCAGCGTCAGGATGGCGCCCAGGCCCGGAATGCGGAGCCCGAACAGATTTTCGGGCTGCCATGCCAGCGGCAGCAGCGCCATGCTCTGATCCATCGTGCTGATGACGGCGTTGAGCACCCACAGGGTGATGCCCAGCGGCACCAGCACGAGCAGCCCGGTCAGGAACCAGGTCTTCAAGGCGGAGGTTTTCTTGGTGACCACGGCTTGCCTGCGCGTCAGTGGCAGGCGCACGAACCGCCGCATCCACCGGCGGCCGGAGCCGCGGAAGTGGTCGATGCGGTAGACGGCTCGGCGGATGCCGCCGGGGCGGCAGGCGCGGCGGCGTTGCCCGAGGTGGCCGGGGCACTGGTGCCGCCGCTGCCACCGCGGAAGTCCGTGACGTACCAGCCCGATCCCTTGAGCTGGAAGCCGGCGGCGGTCAGCTGCTTCTTGTAGGTTCCGGCGGCGCCGCAGGATGGGCAGTCCGTGAGCGGGGCATCGCTCATCTTCTGCAGCACATCGCGCCCGTATCCGCAGGCGTCGCAACGGTAGGCATAGATCGGCATGGTGGTTCTTTCGCGGAAAACTGAAACGTAAAACTGATAGATGGCAGCGCCACGCCAAATGACAAGGGCGTCGATCAAGGCGAATTGCGCGAGATCGGGGGCGCTCGGCGATGCAAAGCCGTTGATTATAAACCGTTGCCGGACCGGCTACCGACCGGAAAAGGGGACATTCGGGGCCGCAAACGTCCGCAAGCAGGCCAGATAAGGCCTCGAAGGCATAAAGTTACGCAATATGCACTTCACGAACAGGCGGCCGATCGCTGATCCATTGAGGCAGCAGCGACCCGAATACCATCCCGCTGATCGAGAACAGCAACCCTACCATTTGCGGTGGCACCGTGGCATCGGCAAAGGCGATCTCGCAGGTCAGCCACGAGGCCAGGCCAAGCAGGATCGCGGCCAGACCGCCCTGGCGGGTGGCCGGCTTCCAGAACATGCCGAAGGCCAGCGGCACGAACGACGACACCAGCGTCACCTTGTAGGCGTTCTCGACCATGTGGAAGATCGACAGGTGCGAGTTCAGCGCGAACAGCGTGACCAGCGACGTGAAGACGAGCACCACCACCTGCATCACGCGCAGGAACTGCTTGTCTGCGAGATGGCGGAAGTACGGGCGCAGGATGTTCTCGGCGAAGGTTACCGACGGCGCCAGCAGCGTGGCCGAGGCGCAGCTCTTGATGGCGGAAAGCAGCGCGCCGAAGAACATCACCTGGGCGAACATCGGCGCGTGCGTCAGGATCAGTTGCGGAAGAATCAGTTGCGAATCCGAGTTGATGTACTTCTCGACCATCGCCGGGTCGATCAGTGTGGCCGAATAGGCCAGGAACATCGGAATGAACGCGAAGAAGAAGTACAGCACGCCACCCAGCACCGACGCACGACCGGCGATCTGCTCGGTGCGCGAGGAAGTGACCCGCTGGAACACGTCCTGCTGGGGAATCGAGCCGAGCATCATCGTGAACAGCGCCGCGGCAAACCCGATGATCTGCACCAGGTCCAGCGACGGCAGGAACTCGAACTTGCCGGCCGCCGCCGCGTGCGACACCACGGCCGTCACGCCACCCGCCTGGCCGCTGACTTCGTAACCGATATAGAGCATGCCGATCACGATGATGATCATCTGGATGAAGTCGGTCACGGCCACCGACCACATGCCGCCGAACAGCGTATAGACCAGCACGCTGGCCGCGCCGATCATCATCCCGGCATCCTGGGACAGCGCGCCGTCCGACACCGTATAGAACACCAGCCCCAGCGCCTTGATCTGCGCAGCCACCCAGCCCAGATACGAGACCACGATACATAGCGTGGTCAGCACTTCGGCCAGCCGGCCATAGCGGTTGTGATAGTAGTCGCCGATCGTCAGCAGGTTCATCCGGTACAGCGGCCGGGCGAAGAACAGGCCCACCAGGATCAGGCAGAGCGAGGAACCGAAGGGATCCGATACCACCCCGGACAAGCCTTCCTTGAGGAACACGGCCGGGATGCCGAGCACGGTTTCAGAGCCAAACCAGGTGGCAAAGACCGTGGCGGTGACGATATAGAACGGCAGGCTGCGGCCGGCCACGGCGAAGTCGGCGGTTCCCTTGACGCGAAGCGCCGCCCACAGGCCGATACCGACCGAGATGATCCAATAGATGATGACGAACCAGATCAGCATACCGCTGCCCTTATCCCAGAATGGCCAGAATTGATGTGCCCTGGCGGCGAAAAACCGAATGCCGGCGGGGCACCTGACGCCCTTGACCGGGTCAAGGGTTGGGGCCAGCCGGAGTCCAATTCATCGGTCGGGGCCGCGGGCGCCCGGGCGGGCATTTGGCGGTCGTAGCCGAATCAAAACGCGGATTATAGCGACGCGCCCCCATCCGGGGGGCAAAAATTCCCCCGAGGGCGGGCAAATCCCCATCTTGGTTCACTTGGGTGTTGTATGGTGGTTCTCCCCTCCCACCACCTGCGGGAGAAAGGGAAAACCAGTGACGCTTCGGGCCTGGTGACTACCAGTATCCTGCCCAGGCCAGTGCCTGGACGATCACGATGCCGGCCAGGAATCCGCCCATCAGCAGCAGGGCCGTGGACAGCCGGCGGTTCGTGCGGCGCTGCTCGACCACCAGTTGGGCAAGCAGACGCTCCTGCCCTTCGCTGTTCTGCAGCGCGCGGCGCTCCAGGAACTGGTGGGCCAGCCGTGGAAAGTCGGGCAACATCTTCGCCCATTGCGGCGCCTCGATCTTGATCCGCTCCCAGGCGCCCTGCCAGCCCACCTGCTCGTACATCCAGCGTTCCAGGAAGGGCTTGGCGGTCTTCCAGAGGTCGAGGTCCGGGTCAAGCTGGCGGCCCAGGCCTTCAATATTGAGCAGCGTCTTCTGCAGCAGCACAAGTTGCGGCTGGATCTCGACGTTGAAGCGGCGCGAGGTCTGGAACAACCGCATCAGCACCATGCCGAGCGAAATCTCGCGCAGCGGTTTGTCGAAGTACGGTTCGCAGCAGGCACGCACGGCGGATTCGAGTTCCTCGACCCGGGTCTCCGGCGGCACCCAGCCCGACTCCACGTGCAGGAGCGCCACACGGTGGTAGTCGCGGCGGAAAAACGCGATGAAGTTCTGCGCCAGATAGTTTTTGTCGAACTCGGACAGCGCGCCGACGATGCCGAAGTCCAGCGCGATATACCGGCCGAACGTCTCGGGCCTGACCGATACCAGGATGTTGCCGGGGTGCATGTCCGCGTGGAAGAACCCGTCGCGGAACACCTGCGTGAAGAAGATCTCGACGCCCTCTTCGGCCAGCTTGTGCATGTCGACACCCGCCGCCTTCAGCGATTCGGTGCGGGAGATCGGAATGCCATGCATCCGCTCCATCGTGAAGACGCTGCTCGTGCACCAGTCCCAGAACACCTCGGGCACGCAAAGCAGATCGCTTTCGGCAAAATTGCGGCGCAACTGGCTGGCGTTGGCGGCCTCGATCATCAGATCGAGTTCGTCATGCAGGTACTTGTCGAACTCCGCCACCACCTCGCGGGGCTTGAGCCGACGACCGTCCACCCAGACGCGCTCGAGCCACGTGGCCATGTCGCGCATCAGCGCCAGATCGCTGTCGATTACCGGCAACATGCCCGGACGCAGCACCTTCACGGCCACCTCGCGGCCATGGCTCGGACCGCCGCGCAGCGTGGCGAAGTGAACCTGGGCGATCGACGCGCTGGCCACGGGCTCGTGCTCGAACGTCTCGAACAGCTCCGTCAGCCGGCGGCCCAGCGATTTTTCGATGATCTTCACCGCCACCGCTGACTCGAACGGCGGCACCTGGTCCTGCAGCTTGGCCAGTTCGTCGGCGATATCGGGCGGCATCAGGTCACGGCGCGTGGACAGCACCTGGCCGAACTTGACGAAGATCGGGCCCAGCGCCGTCAGCGCCATACGCAGGCGTTCGCCGCGCGGCTGATCGAGCTTGCGACCGATGGTGATGACTCGGACGAGGAACTTGATGCGCCGGTTCTTGAAGCCGGACAGCACGAGTTCATCGAGCCCGTAGTACAGGATGACAAACAGTATCTTGCAGAGACGCAGCAGGCGGGTCATGCGAAATCTTCAGGAAACGACACGTGGCGGGTCAGGGCAGGTCAGCGATGGGCCGAGGGCAAGGCATCCGGGGAGCCCGCGCCCGGAGCACGCTCCAGCCGTTCGAGCCGTTTTTCCAGGCGGGCCAGATCGTCGCGCAGCCGCGCCAGGTCGTCGCCGAAGCCCTCCAGCGCTGCGTGCCGTACCAGCGTCGGCTGTTCATCCAGCAGGTATTCGGTGACGTTGTCGAGCAAGGCGCGGCCGGCTCGCGTGGCGCTTTCGTGCACCTGACGCGCGCCGTCCACCACGCGCTGCGCCACGCTGTCGCTGACCGGCCCGCCCATCACGCCACGCAGCGCGCGGGACAGATCCTCGGCCGCATCCCAACGCAGGTTGCGTGCGAGCGTCGACACCACATTGGCCAGTTCCGCATCACCGTCGATGCGCACGTGACGCATCGCGGCCGCCTGGCCGCCTTCGGCAACATCGGCCACGACCAGCGGCCACTGCTGCAACGGCACGATCAGCGTGACGGCGGCCGCCTCGGCCTCGGGTGCCTGGTCGATGCCGCCCTGCTCCGTGACCTTGAGGGACAGCGCGAACGCTGACGCGTCGAACCGGATCACGCGTCCGGCAAACGGCGTGAGCAGGCTGCAAGCCCACGGCTCCTGTTCGATCAGGTGATTCAGCGCGGCAACGATCGGTGCGGCCAGCGGGGTCGGCAATGCGTTCATGGCATCCGGTGCTCGGGCAGACAGCCCAAATAAAAAGGCCCACGCAATGCGCGGGCCTCCATTCTAAGCTACTCGCCCGCCGCATCATGTCACCGATGCGGCGGAGGATTCATGCGGCGCTCAGGATTCCTGCTGGATGCCGGCGAGCAGCCAGCCACCGTTGCCCGACGTCGCCTTTGCCAGGTTCCAGACCTCACCGAACGGCTGAGCCGGTTCGCCTGCCTTCTCGCGGATCATGCCCGAGAAACGCACGCTGGCGATGTGCTGGGCCGGGGTCGACTCGATACCGAGCAACTGGGCGTCCAGCGTCACGACGTCGGTCTTGTTGACCTCGCTGCCGCGCTCGGACAGGTCCATCTTGATCTCGGCAAACATTTCCGGCGTGGTGAATTCGCGGATGTCATCCTGATTGCCCGCATCCCAAGCAGCCTGCAGACGCACATAGTGAACCTTGGCGTTACGCAGGAAGGACTCGGTGTCGAAATCCGCCGGCACGCCCCACGGCTGCTGGACAGCCGCGGTTGCGGCCGCTGCCGCGCCACCCATGACCGGATTGCTGGCGGCGCCGCCATTGCCAACAGGCTCGGCCGTGCGCAGCGTCGGTTCGGCATGCGACGGACCACCGTAATTCGACCCATTGCCGCCCATGCCGGCGTACGAAGGCTGCTGCGTGCGAGCCGAGCCACCGCGGAACTTGCGGATCAGCCACATTGCGACCAGCGCGATCACGCCGAACAGGATCACGTTGGACAGGATGCTGGCGGCCGCGCCGCCCAGGCCGAAGTGTGAAAGCAGGTAGCCGATGCCGAGGCCGGCTGCCAGACCACCCAGCATCCCACCCCAGTTACGCTTGGGCGCCGCCGCGGCGGCTGCGCCACCTGCCGCACCTGCCGTGGCCGGTGCTGCCTGCGCCGGTTGCTGGGCCGGCGGCGTGTTTTGCTGCGCCGGCGCCTGCTGGCGCTGCTGCGTCACGCCCGACGACTGCTTGCCGATACTGCGCGATCCGCCCAGACGCTTGGCATTGGCGTCGAGCGCTGCCCCGAGAGCCAGTGTCGCGATGAGCGACATAGCCAGGAATTTTCCGCGAAAAGATGACATATTCTTCTATCCCCTGTCATTCTCAGCCAACAAGCCTTGCATTGCTGACCGAACATGGCGAATTAATACTTTCTCCCGACGTGGAGCGCCACTACTCCGGCCGTCAGATTGAAGTATTCGACCTGTTCGAGCCCAACTTGTTCCATCATGCGTACAAGTGAACCCTGGTCAGGATGCATTCTGATCGATTCCGCCAGATAACGGTAGCTAGGGGCATCCCCCGCCACGCGCTCGCCAAGCCACGGCAGAACCTTGAAGGAATAGACATCGTAGAACTTCTCGAGCGGTTTCCAGACCTTCGAGAACTCGAGCACCATGACCTTGCCGCCCGGCTTGATCACCCGGCGCATCTCGGCCAGCGCGGCGTCCTTGTGGGTCATGTTCCGCAAGCCGAACGCTACCGTGACGAGGTCGAAGTAGTTGTCTGGAAACGGGATCCTCTCGGCATCGCACAGCGCCACCGGCGTCACGACGCCCTTGTTGAGCAGGCGGTCACGGCCGACGCGCAGCATCGACTCGTTGATGTCGGTCAGCCAGACTTCGCCGGTGGGGCCGGCCTGCTTCGCGAAGGCCTTTGCCAGATCGCCGGTGCCGCCGGCAATGTCGAGCACTTTCTGGCCCGGGCGCACATTGGCCTGGGCGATGGTGAACACCTTCCAGAGCCGGTGCATCCCACCGGACATCAGGTCGTTCATCACGTCGTACTTGCTTGCCACCGAATGGAAAACGCCAGCAACCTTGCCGGCTTTTTCAGATTCGTCGACCTTCTCGAAACCGAAGTGGGTTTCGCTCATCTCTCGGACTCCAGGATTCTTTCAATCAATAGTGGTCAATGGTGATGACCACATGCATGGCCGCCGGCGGCCGCCATGGGCGCATCGCGATCCAGCCCCGCGTCTGCCAGACGCTTCAGGTAATCGGCCCAGAGCGCTTCCTGCTGGTCGCCCAGCCGGTACAGCAATTCCCACGAATAGATGCCGGTGTCGTGGCCATCGTCGAACCGGATCTGGATGGCGTAGTTGCCCACCGGCTCCACGGCGGCAATGCCGACGTCGCGCTTGCCGGTCTGCAGCGTTTCCTGTCCTGGGCCATGACCCTGGACCTCGGCGGACGGGGAGTATACGCGGAGCAACTCGAACGGCAGCCGCCAGGTATTGCCATTGTCGAAGCCGATTTCGAGCACACGCGACTGCGTATGCACGGTCAGCGCGGTGGGATGAGGGGTGTCTTTTTCGAGGCCAGCCATAGATGAAGGGCACGATGCCGCGACCCGACCGCCCTCCGCCACTGCTGCGAGGCCGGCCGCGACGGCGCCGTCACGCGTCTTGTACGACCCGATAGCTTACTCCACCGCCCTCCAATTGCCCATCCCGCGGCCCGCCGCCGCTCTCATCCGAGGCATCGCCGACCGGCTGGTAATGCAAGCGGCGGTCGTGGAACGCGGCCACGGTGCTACGGTGGGCGATGCTGATGATCGCGGCATCCGGCAGGGTCTCGACCATGAGCCGGTACATCGCGCCTTCGGTTTCCTCGTCGAGCGCGCTCGTCGCCTCATCGAGGAACAGGTAGTCGGGCTTCTGCAGCAATGCACGCGCGAACGCCAGCCGCTGCTGTTCTCCCGGCGACAGCCGCAGCGACCAGTTGTCGAACACATCCAGATGCTTGATCAGCATGCCGAGGCGAGCCTGGCGCAGCACGTTGGCCAGCGCTTCGCGCGAATGCGCGTTGCCGGCATCGGGGTACGACAGCGCATCGGCCAGCGTGCCGATCGGCAGGTAACTGCGTTGTGGCAGGAACAGCATGCGCTTGTGCGGCACCATGATCTGGCCATGACCGTACGGCCAGATGCCCGCCAGCGCGCGGAACAACACGCTCTTGCCGCAGCCGGAAGGGCCATTGACGAGCCAGCGCTCGCCTGGCCCGATCGACAGCGAGAACGGCGCCACCAGTGGACGTTGTCCCGGGCGCTTCAGCGGATCGACGCCTTCGTCGTCCGGGCCGGGGCCGCCGCGCACCGGCAGGGCCAGACCTAGTCCGGTAATCGTGATGCTGTTGTCGGCCTTGTCGGTGGACTCGACCACCTCGATGTCGCCCGGACCCTCGTGAGTCAGATCCTCGCGCTCAGCCACGCGAATCGCTTGCTGGAAGTCGATCAGACGGTTGGCGGCCGCCTTCCAGCCGACCAGCGTGGCGTAGCTATCGACGAACCATGACAGGGCGCCCTGTACCTGCCCGAACGCCGAGTTGATCTGCATGAGGCCGCCCAGCGTCAGCTTGCCGGAGAAGTAGCGCGGCGCCGCCACCAGTAGCGGGAAGATGATCGCGAACTGGCCGTAGCCCGAGTTCACGAACGTCAGCCGTCGCGTATAGCGCATTAACTGGTTCCAGTTTTCCCTGATGCGTTCGAAACGCGCGCGCAGGCCGGCCTGCTCGGTCGCCTCGCCACGGTACAGCGCCACCGGCTCGCTGTTCTCGCGCAGACGAACCAACATGAAACGGAAGTTTGCTTCGTACTGTTCCTGTTGGAACGACAGGCCGATCAACGGACGGCCGACGAAGTGGGTAATCAGCGACCCGACCACGGCGTAGCCGATCGCGAACCACACCATATAACCCGGGATGGTCAGTTCGGACCCGCCGAGCGCCAGGCTGATCGGGCCGGACACCACCCAAAGGATGCCGATGAACGACACCAGCGTGACCACCGAGTTGAGCAGCCCCATCGACAGCGACAGCGCGCCATCCGTGAACTGGCGCAGGTCGTCGGCCAGCCGCTGGTCAGGGTTGTCGGTCGAATGGGTCTGCTCGATGCGGTAGTAGGCCTGGTGGCCAAGCCAGCGTTGCATGAACCGGCCGGTCATCCATGTACGCCAGCGCATCTGCAGCATCATCTGGTAGTACTGGCGCGAGATCGCCAGCACGATGAAGCAGGCCGCGATCCAGGAGAATCGCAGCAGCAATGCCTTGAAGGAGACGAAGTCGCGCTGCTCGATGGCGTTGTAGAACACGCGGTTCCACTCGTTGAGCAGCACGTTGATATAGACGATACCGAGGTTCAGCGCTACGACCAGGGTCAGCAGGCCAAGCCCCGCCTTGCGGTCTTCGGATTTCCAGTAGGGCATGATCAGCGCCCAGGTGGCAGCCAGGCGCAGGCGGCTCTGGTCCTTGAGCGCCTTGGCCGGTACGGCCGGGCCGGGGACGATGACAGACGACGGTGTGGTGGACATGGAAGACGCCCGGAATGGCCCGCGGCCTGGGGACGCCGGCAGGCATGTTGTTGTTTGACTGGTGTCAGACGCACCGCCACGGCGGTGGGTTCCTTACCAGACGGCAACGGCACTTTACCAAGGTGGCACGGCGTCGTGCCGAGGGATGCTTCAGTCGGCCAAATCCAGCGTCGAAAGTGCTGCACGCAGCGCCGGCAGCCGGTCGGCAAGTTCGGCGACGCGCGCCGTGTCGGCCGTCCGTTGCGGCGCGGCCCAGATCGCTTCCGGAAAATGCGAATCCCAGCGATAGCGCGGAATGATGTGCCAGTGCAGGTGCGGCACCATGTTGCCGAACGCGGCCAGATTGACCTTGTCCGGCGTCATCACCTCGCGGACGATCCGCTCCACACGCGCCACCAGCCGCATCAGCCAGGCCAAGTCGTGCTCGTCCAGATCGGTCAGCTCGGCCACATGGTCGTTCCAGACCACGCGGCAGAAGCCGGGAAAGCGATCGTGCTCGACCAGGATGACGCGCGCGCGGTCGCCCATCCAGACGAGTTCTCCACCATCGGCTTCACAGAGGGGGCAGTTGGGGGCTCGGGTCATGTGGATTGACTGGAGAGTGTTGTTTTGCTCCTCTCCCCATACATGGGAGAGAGGAACTCATGACTACGGCCGGCGGTTTAAACCAGCACCCGCTCGATACCACCCGCGTTGGCCTTTGCCACGTACTCCGGCAGCCAGTTCTCTCCCAGCAGGTGCTTGGCCATCTCCACGACGATATAGTCCGCCGTCACCGACGCGTCCTCGTTGTAGCGCGACAAACCCTGCAGGCACGACGGGCAGCTCGTCAGGATCTTCACGTCGCCATTGAAGTCGCCGTCACGCAGCTTGTCGGCGCCCTTGCGCATTTCCTCTTCCTTGCGGAAGCGGATCTGCGTCGAGATATCCGGACGCGTAACGGCCAGCGTGCCCGATTCCCCGCAGCAGCGCTCGTTCTTCTCGATCTTGCCGCCACCCTGGTTACCGCCCATCAGGTCATTGACGAGCTTGGTCGGGTCCATCGTCTTGATCGGCGTATGGCAGGGATCGTGGTACATGTACCGCGTGCCGGTGACGCCTTCGAGCTTCACGCCCTTCTCGAGCAGATACTCGTGGATGTCGATAATGCGGCAGCCCGGGAAGATCTTGTCGAATTCATACCCGGCGAGCTGGTCATAGCACGTGCCGCAACTCACCACCACGGTCTTGATGTCGAGGTAGTTCAGCGTATTGGCCACGCGATGGAACAGCACGCGGTTGTCGCTGACCATCTTCTCGGCCTTGTCATACTGGCCGGCGCCACGCTGCGGGTAACCGCAACACAGGTAGCCCGGCGGCAGCACGGTCTGCACGCCCACATGCCAGAGCATAGCCTGAGTGGCCAGACCCACCTGCGAGAACAGACGCTCCGAACCACAGCCCGGGAAATAGAACACGGCTTCCGTTTCGGCCGTGGTCTGTTTCGGGTTGCGGATGATCGGCACAATCTCGTTGTCTTCGATATCGAGCAGCGCGCGCGCCGTCTTCTTCGGCAGGTTGCCCGGCATCTTCTTGTTGATGAAGTGAATCACCTGCTCCTGCACGGGCGGCTTGCCGACCGTGGCGGGAGGATGCTGGGTCTGCTTGCGGGCGAACTTCTTCAGCAGTTCGTTGCCCAGGCGCTGCGCCTTGTAACCCCAGCCGATCATGGCCGCACGGGTCATGTTGATCGTCTGCGGGTTGGTCGCATTCAGGAAGAACATCGACGCGGCGGTGCCTGGGTTGAACTTCTTCTGGCCCATCTTGCGCAGCAGGTTGCGCATATTCATCGACACGTCGCCGAAGTCGATCTTGACCGGGCAAGGCGTCACGCACTTGTGGCAGACCGTGCAGTGATCGGCCACGTCAGAGAACTCGTCCCAGTGCTTGATCGACACGCCACGGCGCGTCTGTTCCTCGTACAGGAAGGCCTCGATCAGCAGCGACGTGGCCAGGATCTTGTTACGCGGGCTGTACAGCAGGTTGGCGCGCGGCACGTGTGTGGCGCACACCGGCTTGCACTTGCCGCAACGCAGGCAGTCCTTGACGCTCTCGGCGATCGCGCCGATGTCGCTCTGCTGCATGATGATCGACTCATGCCCCATCAGGCCAAACGACGGCGTGTAGGCATTGCGCAGGTCGGCGCCCGGCAGCAGCTTGCCCTTGTTGAAGCGGCCCTGCGGATCGACGCGCTGCTTGTAGTCGCGGAATTCGGAGATCTCGTCTTCGGTCAGGAACTCGAGCTTGGTAATGCCGATGCCATGCTCGCCCGAGATCACGCCGTCCAGCGAACGCGCCAGCGTCATGATGCGGGCCACCGCGCGGTGCGCGTCCTGCAACATGTCGTAGTCGTCCGAGTTCACGGGGATGTTCGTGTGGACGTTGCCGTCGCCGGCGTGCATGTGCAGCGCCACGAAAACGCGGCCGCGCAGCACCTGCTTGTGGATCTTCTGCGCCTCGTCGAGGATCGGCTTGAACTCGCCGCCGGAGAATATCTTGCGTAGCTCGGCGCGGATCTCGTTCTTCCAGCTTACGCGGATCGTGCGGTCCTGCATCAGGTGGAACACGGTCGCGTCCGGCTGCGTTTGCAGACGCTGCTCGAACGCCGGGCCGAGCAGGCCCAGACCATGCCCGATCAGCGCGGCGCGCGCGGCGGCCAGCGGCGTGTCGAGGTGGTCCTGCAGATAGCGCCAGCGCGCGCGGATTTCACGCAGCAGCGTCAGCGCGTGTTGCACGCGGTCTTCCAGCAGTTCGGCGCTGGGAATCTCGTTGGCGTCGTCGCTGCGGCCAAGCGGCAGGTTGCCGCGCGCGAAGAACGCCTCAAGCTCGTCGGTCAGCTTGAGCTTGTTCTTGATCGACAGCTCGATGTTGATGCGCTCGATGCCGTCGGTGTACTCGCCCATGCGTGGCAGCGGGATCACCACGTCTTCATTGATCTTGAAGGCGTTGGTATGGCGCGCGATGGCGGCAGTGCGCGAGCGGTCGAGCCAGAACTTCTTGCGGGCCTCGGGGCTCACGGCGATGAAGCCCTCGCCGCTCTTGCCGTTGGCCATACGGATCACTTCCGAGGTGGCGCGGGCCACGGCGTCCTCGTCGTCACCGACGATATCGCCGATCAGCACCATCTTCGGGAACGCGTTGCGCTTGCTCTTGGTGGCGTAGCCCACCGCGCGCAGATAGCGTTCGTCCAGATGCTCCAGACCTGCCAGAATGGCGCCGCCCTCGCGCTTCGACTCGCCGTCGAGGAAGTCCTTGATTTCGACGATGCTCGGAATCGCATCGCGCGGCTGGCCAAAGAACTCCAGGCAGACCGTGCGCATATGCTTCGGCATCCGGTGCAGGACCCAGCGCGCGCTGGTGATGATGCCGTCGCAACCTTCCTTCTGCACGCCAGGCAGGCCGGCCAGGAACTTGTCGGTGACGTCCTTGCCCAGACCTTCCTTGCGGAACTTGCGGCCTTCGATCGCCAGCGTCTCGGTGCGCAGCACCTTCTCGCCCGGCTTGCGGTTGCCGTCCGACCACTTCAGCTCGAACGTGGCCACCGGCACGTCGTGGATCTTGCCGAGGTTGTGGTCCATCCGGGTGATCTCGAGCCAGTTGCCCTCGGGATCGACCATGCGCCACCACGCCAGGTTGTCCAGCGCGGTACCCCACAGCACGGCCTTCTTGCCGCCTGCGTTCATCGCCACGTTGCCGCCGATGCACGATGCGTCGATCGAGGTCGGGTCGACCGCGAACACCAGCCCGGCCTTGTCGGCGGCATCGGCCACGCGGCGCGTGACCACGCCGGCGCCGGAGAAGATCGTCGCCACCTTGCGCGTCACGCCGGGCAGATCGGTCTGCTCGACTTCGCCAAGCTGCTCCAGCTTTTCCGTATTGATGACGGCAGAAAACGGCGTCAGCGGCACGGCGCCGCCGGTGTACCCGGTGCCGCCTCCGCGCGGGATGATGGTGAGACCCAGTTCGAAACAGCCCTTCACCAGGCCCGCGATCTCTTCCTCGGTATCCGGGGTCAGCACCACGAACGGGTACTCGACGCGCCAGTCGGTGGCGTCGGTCACGTGCGAGACGCGCGAGAGTCCGTCGAACTTGATGTTGTCGTGCTGCGTCACCTTGCCCAGCACGCGCTGGGCGCGCTTGCGCAGCGCGTACGCGTCGGAGAATTCCTGCTTGAAGGCCTCGATCGCCTGCTTGGCGAACGCGACCAGCTGCTCCACACGGTGCGAGCGATCTTCCGCGGCGGGCTCGGCGTGCTCGGCACGGTCGGCGGCGCGGCGCTTTTCGATTTCGCCCAGGCGGTGGTGCAACGCGCTCACCAGCATCTGGCGGCGCTTGGGATTTTCGAGCAGGTCGTCCTGCAGGTACGGGTTGCGGCGCACGACCCAGATATCGCCGAGCACCTCGTAGAGCATCCGCGCCGAGCGGCCGGTGCGGCGTTCCCCGCGCAGTTCGTCCAGGATGCGCCAGGCTTCCTCGCCGAGCAGGCGGATAACGATCTCGCGATCCGAAAATGACGTGTAGTTATAGGGGATCTCGCGCAGACGCGGGGGTGCGTCCTTGGCGGCGAGCTTGGCATCGAGCACGAGTGGGGCGTTCATGGCGGGACCGCTTCCTGCTGCGCACGGGGACGGTGCGCGATTTCGTCTTTAAAGCGCGATTGTACTTCAACGCCCATGTTTGCCGCACCGCAACAACCCCGAAAACCCCCTATAACCCTTGGTTTCGTCAGGGATCTCGCCGTTTTCTGCCCGTCCGGCGCATTCCCGCTCAGAACAACCGGTGGAAGATCTGGCCCACGCCGTGCCAGAAGGAGTCCGGAATCCACAGCAGGCTGCCCGTCATCGCCAGATAACGCAGGAACTTGCCGATGGCCATATAGCCGACGCTGGGCCAGAACGGCATCCGCAGCCAGCCCGCCAAAGTGCACAATGGATCACCAATACCGGGAAGCCACGACACCAGCATCGTCGGGGGCCCCCAGCGGCGCATCCAGCGGAAGTACTTGGCATCGAGCGCCGGCTTGCTGGCCTTCTTCGGGTGTTCCAGGTGCTGCTCGTGTTCGCGCTCATGCTGCCGATTCTGGCGCCGTAGCCGGTAGCGCACCACGGCAAGCTTGGCCGCGTAACCCATCCACCAGTCGATGGCCCCGCCGACCGTGTTACCGAGCGTGGCCACCAGCACGGCCGGCCAGAACATATCGGGGTTGAGCTTGACGTAGCCGAACACGGCCGGCTCGGAGCCGAGCGGCAGTAGCGTGGCCGACACCAGGCTGACCACAAAAATGGCGGGCAACCCCACCGTCGGGAGGGCAAGGGTGTCAAACAGCCAGTGGATGAAGGCGTCCATGCGCTAGGAAACATAGGGCCGCGAATCGCAGGAGAACCCGCATGGCAGCACCGGTGGTTTTGTGTTTAACTGGGAGAGCCTTTTGCGTCCAATCGTTCACAACGCTTTCGCAAACCGGGCAAACCCGGCAGCACCAATATCACGAAATAGCCGTCTCAACCAAACGGCAGTACCGCGTCGTGGCCAGTCCCGCGCAGTGAATCGGGATGGATGGAGCTGGCCATGCGTGCACCCACACAGGAGACAAGCATGGCGATTCCGATCCGTCTGACGGTCAATGGCAAGCCCGTTGACGCCCAGGTCGAACCTCACACACTACTCGTCCAGTTCCTGCGCGAACACCTGCGCCTCACCGGCACGCACGTGGGCTGCGATACCGCCCAGTGCGGCGCCTGCACCGTCCACCTGGATGGCCGCGCGGTGAAGTCCTGCAACGTGCTCGTGGTGCAGGCAGACGGCGGCAGCGTGACGACGATCGAGGGCCTGGCCGTCAACGGCGAAATGCACCCCGTACAGCAGGCGTTCCGTGAATGCCACGGCCTGCAATGCGGCTTCTGCACGCCGGGCATGGTGATGGCGGCCACGGCCCTGCTCAAGGACCGCCCCAATGCCGATGCGCAGGCGATTCGCGACCAGCTCGAAGGCAACCTGTGCCGCTGTACCGGCTATCACAACATCGTGCGTGCGGTGCAGCAAGGTCAGGCGGCCATGCAGGGCTCGGCGGCCGTGGCCAGCGCGGAATAAGGAGACCGGCCATGAACGCACCCGAAAAGCTGATCGGTTCGCCGGTCCGC
Organism: Cupriavidus sp. SHE; assembly: GCF_000812445.1. NCBI lineage: Bacteria > Pseudomonadati > Pseudomonadota > Betaproteobacteria > Burkholderiales > Burkholderiaceae > Cupriavidus > Cupriavidus sp. SHE. The sequence goes on from NZ_JWMB01000018.1 coordinate 308,825, forward strand.
CGCAAGGAAGACTATCGCTTCCTGACCGGCAACGGCCAGTACACCGACGATGTCGTCCTGCCGCACCAGAGCTACGGTTATTTCCTGCGCTCGCCGCATGCTCACGCGCGCATCAAATCGATCGACACGTCCGAGGCGGCGGCCTCGCCCGGCGTGATCGCCGTGCTGACTGGCGATGACATGGCAGCCGACAAGGTCGGCGGCCTGCCCTGCGGCTGGCTGATCCACAGCATCGACGGCTCGCCGATGAAAGAACCGCCCCACCCCTCGCTGGCGCACGGCAAGGTGCGCCACGTGGGCGACCAGGTGGCGCTGGTCGTCGCCGAATCGCTCCAGCAAGCACGCGACGCCTCCGAGAAGATCGTTGTCGACTACGAGGAACTGCCGGCCGTGATCGGCCTGACCGATGCCTCGTCGGCAGCTTCGCTCGTCCACGACGATGTGCCCGCCAACACCTGCTACACGTGGGGCCACGGCGACAAGGCAGCCACCGACGCGGCATTCGCCAAGGCCGCTCACGTGACCACGCTGCAGATCGTCAACAACCGGCTGATCCCGAACGCGATCGAACCGCGCGCGGTCAATGCCAGCTATACGCGCCAGGATGACGGCTACACGGTCTACGTCGCCAACCAGAACCCGCACGTGGAGCGGCTGTTGATGGGGGCGTTCGTGCTGGGCCTGCCCGAGTCGCGCCTGCGCATCATCGCGCCGGACGTGGGCGGCGGCTTCGGCTCGAAGATCTTCCTCTACCCCGAGGACGTGGCACTGACCTGGGCATCAAAAAAGGTGGGACGTCCGATCAAGTGGACTGCGGAACGCTCCGAGTCCTTCCTGACCGACGCCCACGGCCGCGACCATGTGACCAAGGCCGAACTCGCGCTCGACGCCGACGGCAACTTCCTGGCGATGCGCGTGCACACCATCGCCAACATGGGCGCGTACCTGTCGACGTTCGCCAGCAGCGTGCCGACGATCCTCTACGCGACACTCCTGGCCGGCCAATACGCCACGCCGGCGATCTATGCCGAAGTCCACGCGGTGTTCACCAACACGTCCCCCGTCGATGCCTATCGCGGCGCGGGACGCCCCGAGGCCACCTACGTCGTCGAGCGGCTGGTGGAAGCGGCCGCGCGCGAGACCAACGTCGACCCGGCCACGCTGCGCCGCAAGAACTTCATCCGCACCTTCCCGTATGCCACCCCGGTGGGTCTGACCTACGACACCGGCGACTACGAGCCCTGCCTGGCTCGCGCGGAAGAACTGGCCGACGTGGCGGGATTCCCGGCCCGGCGCGCGGAAGCGAAGCAACGCGGCAAGCTGCGCGGGCTCGGCTACTCGTGCTACATCGAGGCCTGCGGGCTGGCGCCATCGAATATCGCCGGAGCGCTGGGCGCGCGTGCCGGGCTGTTCGAGGTGGGCGAGATCCGCGTGCATCCGACGGGCACCGTGACGGTCTTCACCGGATCGCACAGCCACGGTCAAGGCCATGAAACCACGTTCGCGCAGATCGTGGCGGACCGCCTGGGCATCGCACTGGATGCCGTCGAGATCGTGCATGGCGATACGGGCCGCGTGCCTTTCGGCATGGGGACCTATGGCTCCCGCTCACTGGCAGTGGGCGGCTCGGCGATCATGAAAGCACTCGACAAGATCGAGGCCAAGGCCAAGAAGATCGCCGCGCACCTGCTCGAGGCATCCGACGCCGACATCGAGTTCAAGGACGGCGTGTTCCGCGTGGCCGGCACCGATCGCACCAAGACGTTTGGCGAGGTGGCGCTGACGGCGTACGTGCCGCACAACTACCCACTCGACAAGCTCGAGCCAGGCCTGAACGAGAACGCGTTCTACGATCCAACGAACTTCACGTATCCGTCCGGCGCGTACATCTGCGAAGTCGAGGTCGATCCCGATACCGGCGAGTCGCACGTGGTCAAGTTCACCGCTGTGGATGACTTCGGCAACGTGATCAACCCGATGATCGTGGAAGGCCAGGTACATGGCGGCATTGGCCAGGGTCTGGGTCAGGCGATGCTCGAACAGTGCGTCTACGACCCCGAGAGCGGCCAGCTCCTGACCGGTTCGTACATGGACTACGCGATGCCACGCGCCGGAGACCTGCCCGACTTCACCGTGGAGACGTCCGCCGGCACACCGTGCACGCACAATCCGCTCGGCGTGAAGGGCTGCGGCGAAGCCGGCGCGATCGGCTCGCCACCGGCCTTCATCAACGCCATGGTCGACGCCTTGTCGCCGCTCGGCGTGCACGATCTGCAGATGCCTGCCACGCCGCATCGCGTGTGGCAAGCCATCCAGTCCGCGCAATCTGGCACCGCGTAACCGGGGAGAGCACAACATGTATGCATTCCAGTATGAACGTGCCGCCGACGCCAATGCCGCGGTGGCCAAGCTGAAGGCCGATGGCGACGCCAAGTTCCTGGCTGGTGGACAAAGCCTGCTGGCGGCGATGAAGCTGCGGCTGGCTTCGCCGTCGACGCTAGTCGATGTATCGCGCATTCCGGGCATGAACGGGATTCGCGTCGAGGGTGACGCGCTGGTGATCGGCGCCGCCACGCGCCATGCCGATGTGGCGGCCAATGCCGACGTGATGCGCCGCATTCCGGCGCTGGCCGCGCTGGCCAACGGCATCGGCGACCGGCAGGTACGCGCGATGGGGACGATCGGTGGCTCGCTCGCCAATGACGACCCGGCGGCGGACTATCCCGCCGCCGTGCTCGCGCTGAACGCGACGGTCGTCACCGATCGTCGCAGCATCGCGGCGGACGACTTTTTCAAGGGGCTCTATGAAACAGCGCTCGAGCCCGACGAGTTGATCACCGCGGTGCGTTTCCCGTCGCCGGATCAGGCTGCCTACATCAAGTTCCGCAACCCCGCATCGCGCTTCGCGCTGGTTGGCGTGATGGTCGCGCGCACCGGCAAGACCGTGCGCGTGGCGGTGACCGGCGCGGCAGACAGCGTGTTCCGGGCGCCGGCGCTCGAGCAGGCATTGGCAGCCAGCTTCACGCCGGCTGCCGCCCGAGCCGTGAAGATGGACCCGTCTGGCCTCAACGTGGACCTGCATGCGTCTGCCGAGTACCGCGCGCATCTGATCCCCGTGCTGGCGGCGCGAGCCGTGGAGCAGGCGCTGAAGGGCTAAGGCTGCGTCGTGTTTGTACCTCTCTCCCGCGCGGCGGGAGAGAGGTGCGCATAGCGACGGAACTCGCATTCTCACCATGCTCCCCACCTCGATCGACCAAACCCTCTCGCTGCTCGAAAAGCAGCAATATTTCGCCGACCGCGAGACGGCCACCGTGCTGTATCTCGCGATTCGGATGCAACGCCCGCTTTTTCTCGAAGGCGAGCCCGGTGTCGGCAAGACAGCGCTGGCGCAAGCCATGGCGCGCGCGCTTGGCACGCGGCTGCTGCGCCTGCAATGCTATGAAGGTCTCGACGCCGCCAGCGCGCTCTACGAATGGGACTACCCGCGCCAGATCATGGCGCTGCGGCTAGCCGAAGCGCGAGGCGAACGGCCCGAGCAGCAATCGCTCTATCACGACGACTACCTGCTCAAGCGCCCGCTGCTCGAGGCGCTGTTGCCGGACCCTGCGGCGCCGAACGTGCCGCGCGTGCTGCTGATCGACGAAATCGACCGCGCCGACGAACCCTTCGAGGCGTTTCTGCTCGAAGTCCTGTCGGAATACCAGGTGTCGATCCCCGAAATCGGCGTGGTCCAGGCCGAACGTCCGCCACTGATCGTGATCACATCGAACCGCACGCGCGAGGTGCATGACGCGCTCAAACGTCGCTGCCTTTACCAGTGGATGGGTTACCCGGGCCGCGACCGTGAGTTGCAGATCGTCGCGGCGCGCGCGCCCGAAGCGGCGATGGCCCTGCAACGGCAGGCCGTCGATTTCATCCACCGGCTGCGTGGCATCGACCTGTTCAAGGCTCCCGGCATTGCCGAGGCCATCGACTGGTGCCGCGCGCTGGCCGCGCTGGGCGTGACCGAACTCGATCCGCAATCGGTGCGCGACACGCTCGGCGTCCTGCTCAAGTATCAGGACGACCTGGCACGCGCGGACGGACCGACCATCGCCGAACTGCTCGCCGGGGCAGCACCGGCAGGCTGACCATGCCACGCGCCGCACCGTCTGCCGCCTCTGCCCGACCAGACGCATCGGGCACGCCGCCCCCGCTGCCGATGCTGGCCCGCAACGTCACGCATTTCATGCGGCTGCTACGTGACACCGGGTTCGGGCTGTCGCCGGCTCATGCCGTCGATGCATTGGAAGCCCTGCGGCATATCGATATCGGCGCGCGCGACGAAGTGCGGGCCGCGCTGGCGGCGCTGGTGCTATCGGGCCCCGATCAGCGCCCGCTGTTCGATGCCGCCTTCGACCTGTTCTGGCGCGACCCCGACTGGGAAAGCAAGCTGCGGGCGATGCTGCTGCCGCGTGTCGATGCGGGGATTCCGCCGCCACGACGCAGCAACCGCCTGGCCGACGCCCTGGCCGCCCGGCAACCGTCATCGCCAAAGCCGGACCAGCCGCCCCGTGAGGAACGCTTCACCGCCCCGCTTACGTTCTCCGATCAGGAGCGTCTGGCGGGGCGCGACTTCGAAACCCTGAACGCCGAAGAGTGGCGCGCGCTCCAGCATCTGGTGCGCACACGGCGCGCGCGTCTGGCCCTGCAGAAGACACGGCGCCTGCGCCCATCCACCTGCGGGACGCACGCCGACCTGCGCGCCAGCGCGCGACTGGCGGTGCGCCAGCATGGTGAATGGCTGCGCTGGAAGTACCGCAAGCGTGCCGAGCGCAAACCGCCCGTGGTCCTGCTGCTCGATATCTCTGGCTCGATGAGCCAGTACTCGCGCGCCGTCCTCTACTTCTGCCACGCGCTGACGCAGTCCCGCGAGCGACTGCACGTCTTCCTGTTCGGCACGCGGCTGACCAACGTGACGCGCGCGCTACGCGAACGCGATCCGGACGACGCGGTGAACCTGATCACCGAACAGGTCCGCGACTGGGCTGGCGGCACCCGCATCGGTGCCGCGCTGGCCACGTTCAACCGGCAATGGGCGCGTCGCACGCTGTCCGGCCGCGCCACGGTGCTGCTGGTCAGCGACGGTATCGATCTGGAGCACATCGATCTGCTCGAACAGGAGATGGCCCGCCTGCGCCGGTTTGCGCATCGCATCATCTGGCTCAATCCGCTGCTGCGCTATGAAGGCTTCACGCCGCAGGCGCGCGGCATTCAGGCGATCCTGCCCCACGTCGACGCGCTGCGTGCGGCGCACAACCTGGACAGCCTGTTCGCGCTGGAATCGCTGCTGGCCGATCCCGCGCGCGTTCCGCCTGTCAAAGCATCACGCCCCCAACCAGGATATCCATCATGGAAATGACCCAGACCCAGCGACTGCCCGTGCCCCAGCAGGTCGTCTGGGATGCACTGAACGACACAGCGCTGCTCAAGCAATGTATTCCGGGATGTGAGAGCATCGAGCCCGACGGCGACAACGCCTACCAACTGGCGCTGACCGCCGCCGTCGGACCGGTCAAGGCGCGCTTCAAGGGGCGCATGGCGCTGCAGGACATCCAGGCGCCGGAGAGCTACACGATCCAGTTCGATGGACAGGGCGGCGCGGCCGGATTTGGCAAGGGGTCCGCGCAGGTCAAGCTCACGCCCGAAGGCGACGAGACGCTGCTCACTTACGCGGTTCACGCGCAGGTCGGCGGCAAGATCGCGCAGATCGGCTCGCGGCTGGTGGATGCCGCCGCGCGCAAGATGGCCGATACCTTCTTCACCCGCTTCACCGAGGCCGTCGGTGGCGGTGGCGCGAACGAAGACGACAACAGTACGGAAACGGAACAATCAGCCGACGCGGGGAAAACGACCGACGGCGGCGATGACACAGGAACAAAGCGGAAACGATCATGGACAGCGTGGATCTCGAAGTCCTGAAATGCAGCGTGCGCTGGCAGCAGGAAGGGCATGGCGTATTGCTGGTGACAGTCGTCAGAACCTGGGGGTCGTCGCCCCGCCCCGAAGGCGCGATGCTGGCCGTGCGTGACGATGGCCACGTGGTGGGCTCGGTTTCCGGCGGCTGCATCGAGGACGACATCATCGACCGCGTGCGGCGCGAGGGCATCCATTCGGGCCTCCCCGAAGCGATCAAGTACGGCATCAGCGCGGAGGAAGCGCACCGCTTCGGCCTGCCTTGCGGTGGCACGATCGAGCTGGTGACCGAGCCGCTGTCTGCGGCCAGCGGCATCGTCGATCTGCTCGACGCGGTGGAGAACGGCAGGCTCATCGCCCGCACGCTCGACATGGCAACCGGCGCGGCAACGCTCGGGCCAGCCGAGGCCACCGACGGCCTGGCGTTCGACGGCAAGACCCTGCTGACGATCCACGGCCCGCGCTACCGGATGCTGGTGATCGGCGCCGGCCAGCTGTCGAAGTACCTGTGCCAGATCGCCGTGGGGCTTGGCTTCCAGGTCACTGTCTGCGATCCGCGCGAGGAATACACCGAGACCTGGGACATCGCGGGGGTGACGATGGTCCGCACCATGCCGGACGACACGGTCATGGAGATGAAGCTCGACGAGCGCTGCGCGGTGATCGCGCTGACGCACGACCCCAAGCTCGACGACCTGGCCCTGATGGAAGCGCTGCGCACGCCGGCGTTCTATGTCGGCGCGCTCGGCTCGCGACGCAACAACCACGCGCGCCGCGAGCGGCTCAAGGAATTCGACCTGACAGAGCTGCAGCTCGCGCGATTGCATGGGCCGGTGGGTATCTACATCGGCAGCCGCACGCCGCCGGAGATTGCGATCTCGATCCTGGCCGAAGTGGTCGCGGCCAAGAACCACGTCTCGCTCCCTGACATCCTTCAAGTCGAAGGCGCGAAAGCGGCGCGGGAAATCGCCGCTGGCGAGGCGGCCTGTCCAATCCTGCCCACCGCTTCGGCGGCACAGCCATGAAGAAGCCCGTGCTCTCTCAATCCGACCTGCCCATCGGCATCCTGCTGGCGGCCGGCTTTGGCCGACGCTTCGACCCGGCTGGCGCACGCAACAAACTGCTCGAGAAACTGCCCGACGGCCGCACCGTGGCATGGCGCAGCGCGCGAACGCTTGCGGCGGCGCTGCCGGGTTCGATCGCCGTGGTGCGCCCCGGCAATCCCGAGCTATCGGAAGAGCTGCGCCGCGGTGGCTGCAAGGTAGTCGAATCCGCAGACGCCGAGGCCGGCATGGGCGCGGCGCTACGCGCCGGCGTGACGGCCTGCGCCGATGCGCGCGGCTGGGTCGTGGCACTGGCGGACATGCCGTGGCTGTCGATGGAACTGGTGCGCGCCGTGGCACTGACAATCACGTCGCGCGACACCATCGCCGCGCCATGGCGCGATGGCCAGCGTGGGCACCCGGTAGGCTTTGGCGCCGCATGGCGCGAAGAACTGCTGAAGCTCGATGGCGACGAAGGCGCCCGCGCACTGCTCAAGTCACAACCAGTGACGCGCATCCTGACCGACGACGATGGTCCGTTTCGGGATGTGGATGTGCCGGGCGATCTGAAGTAGGTGTAGGCGCTGCGGATTTAGCGGCGCCTGCCTGCGGCCTCAACCATCACCCCCCTTCCGTCTCCATGAGCGCCCGCAGATATTCTCCGCTCCACCAGTGCACATCCTGCTGGCGAATCCGCTCCAGCAGCTTCTGGTGACGCGCCTGGCGCTCTGACAGCGACATATGCAGGGCCTGCTGGATCGCCTGCGCGGTGGCACGCGTGTCGTACGGATTGACCAACAGCGCTTCCTTCATCTGTTCCGCCGCGCCCGCAAAGCGGGACAGCACCAGCACGCCGGGATCCTCCGGGTCCTGGGCCGCAATGTATTCCTTGGCGACGAGGTTCATGCCGTCGCGCAATGGCGTCACCAGTGCCACGTTGCACGCACGACACAGACCAGGCAGCCGGCGACGCGCGGTGGAGCGGTGGATGTAGCGCACCGGCATCCAGTCCAGCTCGCCATACTCGCCGTTGATCGCGCCGGTGATGCCTTCCATGTCGCGCCGCAGGTCCGCATAGGCGTCGACCGATTCCCGTGACGGCGCGGCGATCTGGATCAGCGTGGCGCTTGAACGGTTCTCGGGGTACTCAGCCAGCAGCGTCTGGAAAGCCTTGAGGCGCTGGGGCAGGCCCTTCGAGTAATCGAGGCGGTCGATGCCGAGCAGCAGCCTGCGTCGCGCGTACTGGCCGCGCATCATCTCGTAGGTCTCGCGCGCTTCGTCGGCGCGGCCCAGTTCGATGAACTCGTCGACATCGATGCCGATCGGAAACGCCTGCGCGCGCACGGTGCGATGGAATGCACGGAAGCGGTACTCGCCCATCGGTTCGGCGCCGGCCTCGCCCTGCACGTAGCGGGAGAAGTGCTCGACATCGTCGTGGCTCTGGAAGCCGAGCAGGTCATAGGCAAACAGCGCGCGCATCAGCCACTCGTGCTGCGGAATGGTGGCCAGAATCAGCCGTGGCGGCAGCGGGATATGCAGGAAGAAGCCAATGCGCTGGCCGCAACCGATCGCCCGCAACTCCGCGGCCAGCGGAATCAGGTGATAGTCGTGGATCCAGATCACATCGTCGGGCTTGAGCAGCGGCGCCAGCTTGCGCGCGAAAAGCTGGTTCACGCGGCGGTAGGCATTCAGGTTGCCGCCCGAATCGAAGTCGGCCAGATCCACCCGATAGTGGAATACCGGCCACAGCACGCCATTGCTGTAGCCCAGGTAGTAGGACTCGAAGTCCTCCCGGCTCAGGTCCACCGTGGCCAACGTGACATTGCCGGCCTGGATCTGGTGCAGCTCCCCCTCTCCGGGCGTGCCGCCGCGGCTGGCGTCCACCACCTTGCCGCTCCAGCCGAACCACAATCCACCGGTCTTGTTCAACGTGTCGGACAGCGCAACGGCAAGTCCACCCGCTGCATGATTCCGCGGGTCGGCAACCCGGTTCGATACTGCTACTAGTCTTCCCATATCTCGCTTCTGGTTGAGATCCACTCCTCGTTCAAATCACGCTGTCCCAGGGGGCCGACAGCCGTACGGCGCCATTGATCAGGCCGACCATCGAATAGGTCTGGGGGAAGTTGCCCCACATCTCGCCCGTGACCGGGTGCGTGTCCTCCGACAACAACCCGAGTGGATTGCGCGCCGCCAGCATCGCTTCGAAGATTTCGCGCGCTTCCTCGCGACGGCCGATGCGTGCCAACGCGTCGATGCGCCAGAACGTGCAGATATTGAAGGCTGTCTCGGGCTTGCCAAAGTCGTCCGGCGCCTCGTAGCGCCGCATGTACGGCCCGTCGCAGAGCGTGTCCTCGAGCGCCTTCAGCGTCGAAATGAAACGTGGGTCTTTCGGATCGATGAAGTTCACTTCCGCCATCAGCAGCACGCTGGCGTCGAGCACGTTGCCGCCGAAACTCTCCGCGAAAGCCTGTCGCGACTCGCTCCACGATTCGGTCAGGATGCGTTGCTTCATGCGGTCGGCATGTTCCGTCCAGTACGCCGCACGCTGCGGGTGCTCGAGCTTGGTGGCGATCTTGGCCAGCCGGTCGCAAGCTGCCCAGCTCATCAGCGCGGAAGACGTATGGACCCGCGCGCGCGTGCGCAACTCCCACATGCCCGCGTCCGGCGTGCCGAACACGCGCACCGCCTGCTCGCCGACGTCCTCGAGCCGGTGAAATTCAGTCAGGCCGCCACGATGCAGCAGCCGGTGGTCGTGAAACGCCTGCGCGGCGCCGAGCACCACGTTGCCGTAGACATCGTGCTGGAAGTGCTCCTGCGCCTGATTGCCCACGCGCACCGGGCCCATATTGCGATATCCGCCCAGATGATCGAGAACGCTCTCCGGCAACTCGCGTTCGAGCCCGATGCCGTAGAGCGGCTGGATATGGCCATCCTGCGCCTGCACGACGACATTCGTCAGCCAGCGCATGTAGTCCTCCATCGTGCCGACCTCGGACAGGCTGTTGAGCGCGCGCACCACGAAAAACGCGTCCCGCAACCAGCAGTAGCGATAGTCCCAGTTCCGGCCGCTGCCGGGCGCCTCGGGAATGCTCGTTGTCATCGCCGCGACGATCGCGCCGGTCTCCTCGTAGAGCGACATCTTCAGCGTGATCGCCGCGCGGATCACGGCGTCCTGCCATTCGCGCGGCACGGCCAGCCGGCGGCTCCAGATGCGCCAGTAGGACGTGGTCTCCTGTTCGAAGTCGCGCGCGGTCTCCTCCACGCCATGCGCCAGCGTTTCATCTGGCCCGAGAATGAAGTTGTAGTTGCGCGTGACCAGGAACGGCGTGTTCGACAGCACATAGGCCAGCGGCGCGTCAGTGGTCATCCGCAGCGTCAGGTCCTCGCCGATATAGCGCACATGGCTGCTGCCGCGTGTCATTTGCGGTTTGATCCGGCCCCAGTTGAAGCGCGGCGCCACTGTGACCCGCACCCGTGGCGCGCCACGAACCGGCCGGATCCGCCGCACCAGCGTCAGCGGGCGGAAATAGCGTCCAAGCCGGAAGAACCGAGGGCAGAAATCGGTGATCTCCAGGCAGTGACCATGCTTGTCGTACAGGCGCGTGCGCAGGATGGCCGTATTCGGCTCGTACCACTGCGTGGACTTCACCAGGTCTTCCACCTCGATGGAAAAGTGGCCGCCGTTCTCGCTCGAATCGAGCAGCGCATTGAAAACGGGGTCGGCATCGTAGCGCGGCAGGCAACACCAGACGATGCGGCCGCGTCCGTCGACCAGTGCCGAGAATGCGCAGTTGCCAATCATCCCGAGCGATAGCGACGGATCGGCGTGACGGCCAGTGCAATTGGTATCGGTATTGAAAGCGGGCGCTTCAGGATGATGCGCGGTAGGGGTGGGGGGGGCGTTCACAGCGAGTCCTCCGTTTCGGACGAAGTGGATGAGACGGACTGCGGCTTGCCGCCGCGTTGCGCCCTGAGCGCCAGAAGAGCATGGGCGGATCGATGAAGCCAGCAACGCAACGCAGCGGGTCCGGTCACGCTGACCGTGGCGGCCGTGGCGCGCTCGCCAACCAGCACGCCCACCCCGCCGAGTTCACGCGCCACGACGAAACCCGCTTCGTCGGTGACATCGTCACCAGCGAACAGCGGCTTGCGTCCTTCAAAGGGGGCCATGCGCATGAACGTGGCAATCGCGCCCCCCTTGTCGACGCCGGCAGGCTTGATCTCCACGACCATTTTTCCGGGCAAGCCTTCCAGCCCATCCACGTCGTGCAGGGTGTCGGCCACCATCGCGCGCACCTGCGCCTCGAGTTCCGGGGCCTGTCGATAGTGAATGGCGACTGCCACGGATTTCCGCTCGATGCGTAGGCCGGGATGGCGCGCGACGAAGGCTTCGAGCCTCGGCATCAATGCCGTGATGCCTGGCGCCGGTGGCATAAACAGCGCTTCGCCGTCATGGCGCAGCTCGGCGCCGTGCACGCCTGCGGCGGGGAGCCTCAGCGGCTGCAGGAAGCCATCGAGCTCGGCAACGGGCCGGCCCGAGATAATGGCCAGGGCGCCGTCCAGGCAGGTGTGCAGCGCGCGCAACGTGCCAACCAGTTCGGGCTCGACCTGCACCAGCTCGGGGCGCGGCGCGAGGTCAGCCAGCGTGCCGTCGAAATCCAGAAACAGCGCGGTATCGGGTTCGATGAGAGGTAGCGAAGACATCACGCAAGACCGTAACACGTCGATTTGGAAGGTGTCAGCCGGACGCTGTCCTACAACTGTGGCTGTCACTGCACCCGTCGCACGGCAACTGCCAACCTGGCACTGCCAAGTGCGCCATCCATTATCATTGGCGGTTTCCGCCGATTTTTCCGGTTTTTTTGCCGCTGCCCCCGGCGCCGCACTCCGCAGACCATGACCCGCACGCCCGCCAAGCCCGACTATCTGAAAAAAATCCTGACTGCCAAGGTCTATGACGTGGCCCAGGAAACCGAATTGACCTATGCGCCCGCGCTGTCGGCGCGCACCGGCAATGCGGTCTGGTTCAAGCGCGAGGACACCCAGCCGGTGTTCTCGTTCAAGTTGCGGGGGGCGTACAACAAGATGGCGTCCCTCACGCCCGAGGAACTCAAGCGCGGCGTGATCGCCGCTTCGGCAGGCAACCACGCCCAGGGCGTGGCGCTGGCGGCGGCCCGCATGCAATGCAAGGCGATCATCGCCATGCCGACCACCACGCCGCAGGTGAAGATCGACGCCGTGCGCGAGCGCGGCGGCGAGTGGGTGCAGATCGTTCTGCACGGTGAGTCGTACAGCGATGCCTACCTGCACGCGGCCGAACTCGAGAAGAAGCACAAGCTCGCGTTCATCCACCCGTTCGACGACCCCGAGGTCATCGCTGGTCAGGGCACTATCGCGATGGAGATCCTGCGCCAGCACCCTGGCCCGATCCACGCGATCTTTGTCGCCATCGGCGGCGGTGGCCTGATCTCCGGCATCGCCGCCTACGTCAAGGCGGTGCGCCCCGAGATCAAGGTGATCGGCGTGCAGACCTTCGATTCCGATGCCATGAAGCGCTCGGTGGACGCCGGCAAGCGCGTGGAACTGAAGGATGTGGGCCTGTTCTCGGACGGTACCGCCGTCAAGCTGGTGGGCAAGGAGACGTTCCGCATCACGCGTGAACTGGTCGACGACATCATCCTGGTCGATACCGATGCGATCTGCGCGGGCCTGAAGGATGTGTTCCAGGACACCCGCAGCATCCTCGAACCGGCTGGCGCGCTGGCCGTGGCCGGCCTCAAGGCGTACGCCGAGCGCGAGAAGCTCAAGCACCAGCACCTGGTGGCGATCGCCTGCGGCGCCAATATGAACTTCGACCGCCTGCGCTTTGTGGCCGAGCGCGCCGAAGTGGGTGAAGCGCGGGAAGCGGTCTTCGCCGTGACGATCCCCGAGGAACGCGGCAGCTTCAAGCGCTTCTGCGAACAGGTCGGCACGCGCAGCGTGACCGAGTTCAACTACCGCATCGCCGACAAGGGCGTGGCGCATATCTTCGTCGGCGTGCAGATCGCCAGCCGCGCGGAGAGCGACAAGATCGCCGCCAACTTCCGCCGCCATGGCTTTGACACGCTCGACCTGTCGAACGACGAACTGGCCAAGCAGCACATCCGCTACATGGTCGGCGGCCATTCGCCGCTGGCGCATGACGAACTGCTGTATCGCTTCGAATTCCCGGAGCGCCCGGGCGCGCTGATGAAGTTCCTGTCCAGCATGAGCCCGAACTGGAACATCAGCCTGTTCCACTACCGGAACCAGGGCGCGGATACGTCGAACATCCTGGTCGGCATCCAGGTGCCGAAGAACGAGAAGCGCGCGTTCCGCAGCTTCCTTTCGACGCTCGGTTACGTACACTGGGATGAGACCGACAACCCCGTCTACAAGCTGTTCCTTTCCTGACGCCCCCGATCATGACGCTTCCTGAGCACTCGCCGCTGGGCAAGCCCTCGGCGTACAAGACCGAATACGACGCATCATTGCTGTTCCCGATCCCGCGCCAGCCGAAACGCGCGGAGATCGGCCTGCCGGAAGGGCGCGCGCTGCCCTTCTTCGGCGTGGATATCTGGAATGCCTACGAGGTATCGTGGCTGAACCTGAAGGGCAAGCCGCAGGTGGCGCTGGCCACGTTCATCATTCCTGCCGATACGCCGAACATCGTCGAGTCGAAGTCGTTCAAGCTGTACCTGAACTCGTTCAACCAGACCAAGATCGCTTCGCCCGAGGCGCTGCAGCAGTTGCTGCATCACGACCTCTCCGAGGCCACGGGCGGCACGGTGCAGGTCCGGCTGGTGACCGAGGCCGACCTCGGCACGCAGAAGATGGGCGAACTGGACGGGCTGCTGCTGGACCGGCTCGACATCGAGACCGATATCTACGAACCCGATCCGACGCTGCTGTCGGCCGAGCAGGAAGAGTCGCCGGTGGAGGAAACGCTGGTGTCGCACCTGCTCAAGTCGAACTGCCTGGTCACGGGCCAGCCGGACTGGGGCAGCGTGCAGATCCGCTACGTGGGCGCGCCGATCGATCAGGAAGGCCTGCTCAAGTACCTGATCTCGTTCCGGAACCATAACGAGTTCCACGAGCAGTGCGTCGAGCGGATCTTCACGGACGTCATGCGCATGTGCAAGCCGGTGAAGCTCGCGGTCTACGCACGCTACACGCGCCGCGGCGGGCTGGACATCAATCCGTTCCGCACCAACTACAACACGCCGTGGCCGGACAACCGGCGCAATGCGCGGCAGTAGGACCGCACTGACTCAAAACTCCGCGTGGGCCCGGATGCCGATGAACTTGGCGGGCCCGCGATCCCGGTTGTAGCCCGGGTTCCGCATGTACTGGAAGTCCGGGCTCAGGCTCAGCGTCTTCCAGACCGCGAAACTATAGTAGATCTCGAATACCTGCTCGGGGCCGTAGTTGAGCGCCCCATCCCCCAGGAACGCGCCCAGGCCACCCGCCGCCAGATAGTTGCGATGGTTGGACCCAAGCATGTTGATCGCCATCCCCAGCCCCACCTCGTCTTTGGGACGACCCCACGCCGTTCCCTTGAGCGTGCCGCCCCACGCCACCTGCCGGCCGATTTCCGTGAACGCGTAGGTTTCGGTCTTGTCGTCGGACCAGTTGGCCCGCAGGAACAGGCCCAGCGAATCGTTGACCTCCTGCAGGAACGCAAGCCCTACGCCCACCTTCGCGTGTTCGCGGCGCACGTCGGCCACGTCCGGCGTCACGTTGTTGGCCAGTCCGAAAGCGATGGCGTCGTTGAACGCCCCCATCTTCGCCTTGTTACGCCACAGCAGCAGCCGGGCCTGGCCAGGGCGGCCACCGATCTGGTAGCGCTTTTCGAGTTCCAGCACGTCGCCGTAGTGCTCGAACATGCGCGTGTCGAGCTCCTGGCCATTGGATTCGAGCGGCTGCAGGAAACGGCCGAAACGCGCCGACCAGCCATCGCCGATGTACTCGATCGAAGCCCCCCAGTTGTAGCCCCGCGCGTCGGCCGCGTAGTCGAACGAACCGTGCGTCAGGAACGACCAGTTCATGAACTGCGTGCGTGGATCGGACCCGTAGGGGTTCTGGTCGAAGACATCGAGCACGCTGAAGTTGCCGGCGGTCAGCACCACGCGTTGCTTGTCGACGGTGCGGGCGAACTGGTTGAAATCGGCCTCGAGCTTTTCCTCGCCGCCTCCCAGCCCCCACGTCTGACGAATGAAGGCCCGCGCGCGGTAGAACTTCGGATTGGTGCTGGCCGTCTTGGCCAGTTCGCCATTGGAAGGGCCACCCACGCCATGCAGTTCGGAGAACGGCACGCCCTGGGCCACCTCCGGATTGAAATGGAACTCGGCGCCCTGCCAGAGCCGCAATCCCAGGTCGAGCGTGGCCGTGAACGAATAGCTCTTGGCACGATCGGGCGTCAGGCTGTTCTCGCCGGAGTACCCCGCGCCGAAGGACGGCTTGCGCTGCCAGATATACGTGGTCTGCCCATGGAAGGCGAACGGGCTTTCCACATCGGACACGGCTTCCTGCCCCGGCCCGGTGGCTTCCTGCGCGTGCGCCACCCACGGCAATGCAAGCCCGCCCGCCACCAGCAAGGCGGCAAATGGGAAAGCAAGGCGGCAGGCAAAGCTCGGGCGCAACCGCTGCGGAGCGGCTGGCGGACAAGAACGCGACATAGGAATTGGGGGCAGTGGATGCGCGCATGCAGGCATCCAGTGGATTGGCGGGCAGCTTAGCCAAAGCCCCATGACATGTCTACCGTGAATTGTTGCAATGCAGCATATCCAACGCGCTGCGCTCTCACTCGATTTTGTAACCGATCTTGAATTAATTAATTCGAAAATTAATATCTATTCGATACCGTCTGGAGTTGACTGATGCCAGCCAAGTCCTCGTCCGATACGTCCCCGGCACCGCGACAGCGCCGGCCGGGACGCCCCACGGCCAACGCCAATGATGCCGATCAGCGTAACCGCCTGATCGACGCCGCCGTCACCCTGTTCGCGCGCCACGGCGTGGCCGCCACCTCCACCAAGGCGATCGCCGCCGAAGCTGGCGTCACGCCAGCACTGGTCCACTACTACTTCCACGATCGGGAGCTACTGCTCGATGCCGTCTTCGACGAACGGCTGGAGCCGCTGTTCGAGCAGGTGTTCGAGACCCTGGCCGGGCACGCCGGTGACATCGTGACAGTAATTCCGGCGCTGGCGGGCCAATTGATCCGCACGGCGTCCGCCACGCCGTGGTTTCCGGGCCTGTGGATCCGGGAGATCGTCGGTACCGATGGCCATCTGCGCGAGCGGATGGTCGAGCGCGTAGCCCTGCGGCGTGCCTCGCTGATCATGGGACCACTGGCAGCCGCCCACGCGCAAGGCAAACTGACCCCGGGGCTCGAACCGGCCCTTGTCATGGTGTCGCTGATCGGGCTGGCGCTGCTGCCGCCCGCCACCACGCACATCTGGCGCAGCCTCCCCGGCGCGGCCAATATCGATACCGAAACGCTCGTACGCCACGTCACCACCCTGCTCACCCACGGGCTGTCCGCCGGCACCCCGTCCCAAGACAAATAAGCCCACCCGGAGCCCGTATGTCCTATCCCGTCCCCCGTCATGCGTGGTCCCTGCTGATCATGGCAACGGCACTGGCCGCGTGCAGCAATGACAAGCCCGTCAGTTGGCAAGGCTACGTGGAGGGCGAGTTCGTCTCTGTGGCGTCGCCATTCGCGGGCCGCCTGGAAAAGCTGTCGGTCGACCGTGGCCAGCAGGTGGCCGATGGCGCGCCGCTATTCGTGCTGGAATCCGACGACGAACGCGCCGCGCGGCAACAGGCCGCCGAGCAGCTACGCGCGGCCGAGGCACAGCTTGCCGATATCCAGATCGGCAAGCGCCCCGTGGAAGTGGCCGTGACCCAGGCACAACTGTCGCAGGCACAGGCACAGGCCCAACGCAGCGCGGCGCAACGCCGGCGTGACGAAGCCCAGTTCGAGATCGGCGGCGTCTCCAGACAGCAGCTCGACGACAGCCGCGCCACGGCGGATGCGGACGCGGCACGCGTGCGCGAGTTGCAGCGCGATATCGACGTCGCGCGCCTGCCGGGTCGCAAGGACCAGCTTGCCGCGCAAAGCGCGCAGGTGGATGCCGCGCGTGCGGCGCTGACGCAGGCCGAGTGGAAGCTCTCGCGCAAGTTCGTCAATGCCACGGTGCCGGGCCTGGTCTACGACGTGCCGTTCCGCCCCGGCGAGTGGGTGCCCGCGGGCAGCACCGTGGTCCGCATGTTGCCCGCCGCCAACGTCAAGGTGCGCTTCTACGTACCTGAAACCGTGGTCGGCGCGCTCAAGAACGGGCAGGCCGTCCATATCCGCTGCGACGGTTGCGCGGCCCCGGTGGCGGCAAAGATCACCTATATCTCGAACGAAGCCGAGTTCACGCCACCGGTCATCTACAGCAACGAGACACGCCGCAAGCTCGTGTTCCTGATCGAGGCACGTCCGGACCCCGCCGAAGCACCGAAGCTGCGCCCTGGCCAGCCTGTCGAGGTCACGCAATCATGAACGGCGAACTGGCCATCGACGTGCACGGCCTCAACAAGCGCTTCGGCGACAAGCACGTGGTCAACGACCTGACGATGCAGGTGGCCCGTGGCGAGATCTTCGGCTTCCTGGGCCCGAACGGCAGCGGCAAGACCACCTCGATCCGCATGATGTGCGGACTGCTGACACCGGACTCCGGCGCGGGCACCTGCCTGGGCTTCGACATCATCAAGGAGTCCGCCGAGATCAAGCGCAACGTGGGCTACATGACGCAGCGTTTCTCTTACTGGGAAGACCTGTCGATCCGCGAGAACCTGGACTTCGTCGCACGCGTGTATGCCATGCCGAACCGGCGCGAGGTCGTGGACCGCGCGCTCGAGGACCTCGGGCTGGCGTCGCGGGCCGAACAACTGGCCGGGTCGCTTTCCGGCGGGTGGAAGCAGCGCCTGGCGCTGGCCGCGTGCCTGCTGCACGAACCGCAGTTGCTGCTGCTCGACGAACCCACGGCCGGCGTGGACCCCAAGGCCCGCCGCGACTTCTGGGAGCAGTTGCACCAGTTGGCCGCCCGTGGCATCTCGGTGCTGGTCAGCACGCACTACATGGACGAAGCGGAGCGCTGCCACAAGCTCGCCTATATCGCCTACGGCAAGCTGCTGGCGCAAGGCACTTCGGCCGAAGTCGTCGCCAGCCAGCACCTGACCACGTGGAGCGTATCGGGCGACGAACTGGCCGAACTGTCGACCCAGTTGCAGGGCAAGCCCGGCGTGGACCAGACCGTTGCGTTCGGTACGGCGCTGCATGTCACGGGCAAGGACGGCACCGCGCTCGAACAGACGCTCAGGCAGTACGCCGGCCGGGATCACCGCATCGAGCCGGTGGAGACGAGCCTGGAGGACGTCTTCATCCACATGATGGGTGACGCGCAGGACAACATGGCCGTTCCCGCCAAGGCAGCCGCCAAGGAAGCCACCAAGGAGAGCGCAGAAAGGGCCAGCGGGCCGAAGGGGGACGCGTGAAAGCCGTACGCCGTCAGATCTCCCGCTTCTCGGCGCACCGCTGGTGGAGCATCGTCCTGAAGGAATTCCTGCAACTGCGGCGCGATCGCGTCACGTTCGGGATGATGATCGGGATACCGATCATCCAGCTGCTGTTGTTCGGCTTTGCGATCAACAGCGATCCGCGCCATATGCCCACCGCGGTCATCGTGGCCGAGCACAGCGACTTCTCCCGCACCTTCATTGCCGCGCTGGACAACACCACGTACTTCAAGGTGGTGCGCACGATGCCGGACGAGGCCGCGGGCCGCGAGGCGCTGATGCGCGGCGATGTGCAGTTCGTGGTCAGCATTCCGGCCGATTTCTCGCGACGCCTGCTGCATGGCGATCGCCCTTCGATCCTGGTCGAGGCCGATGCCACCGATCCTTCCGCGACGGGCCAGGCCATCGCCGCGCTGGCGCAACTCCCCGCCACCGTTGCCCGGATCGACCTGAAGGGCGCGCTGGCGCCACTGGCCGGCGGGCAGCCCGCCTTCGACGTCAACGTGCAGCGGCTCTACAACCCGGAGGGCATCACGCAGTACAACATCGTGCCGGGGCTGATGGGCACGATCCTGACGATGACGATGGTCATGATGACCGGCCTGGCCATGACGCGCGAACGCGAGCGCGGCACGATGGAAAACCTGCTGGCCACGCCGGTGCAGCCGCTCGAGGTGATCTCGGGCAAGATCATCCCGTACATCTTCATCGGACTGATTCAGGCGACGATCATCCTGCTGGCGGCCCACTTCGTGTTCGGTGTGCCATTCGTCGGATCACCCGTGGCCGTGTATCTGGCCGCCTTGTTGTTCATCGCGGCCAACCTGACCGTGGGCATCACGCTGTCCTCACTGGCGGCCAACCAGTTGCAGGCGCTGCAACTCACATTCTTCTACTTCCTGCCCAATATCCTGCTGTCCGGCTTCATGTTCCCGTTCGCGGGCATGCCAACGTGGGCGCAGTGGATCGGCAACGTGCTGCCGATGACCTACTTCAACCGGATGATCCGCAGCATCATGCTCAAGGGCAGCGGCTGGATCGAACTCTGGCCGAACGTGTGGCCCGTGGCGCTGTTCACGGTGATCGTCCTCACCATTGCCGTGCGCTTCTACAAGCGCACGCTCGACTGAAAGGAGACCGCCATGCGCGCGATCCCCACGCTGTTGATGTGCGCCGCCGTGATGTCGCTGGCCGGCTGCGCGGTCGGCCCGGATTTCCGCACGCCCGATGCGCCGGCTGACGCTCGCTACACATCGGGCCCGCAGCCTGAACGCCTTGACGCGAAGGACTATCCCTCGCAATCGCTGGTGGAAGGTGACGTCCCCGCGCAATGGTGGACGCTGTTCCGCAATTCGCAGCTCGATGAAACCATCCGCGTGGCCCTGGCCAACAGCCCGACGCTGACGCAAGCGCAGGCCAAGCTGCGCGAGGCGCAGGAGAATCTCGCGGCCCGTACCAGCGCCACGCGCTTCCCGCAGGTAGACGCAAATTTCAACGCAACGCGGCAGCAGGTCAACCTGCAGTCGGTCGGCATCACGCAGTTCCCGAGCCCTGGGCCGTTCACGCTCTACAACGCGAGTGTGCAGGTGTCCTATGCGCTGGATCTGTTCGGTGGTCAGCGTCGAGAACTGGAAGGCTTGCAGGCCGCGGTCGACTACCAGCGCTACGAGTTCGAGGCAGCCCGGCTTTCGCTCGCGGCCAACGTCGCCACGGCGGCGATTCGCGAGGCCGGGCTGCGCGCGCAACTGGCCGATACCGTGGCCATGGCCGACGCGCAGAAGCGCCAGCTAGCCATCATGCAGCAGCGCCTCGGCCAGGGTGGTGTCGCGCGCGTCGACGTGCAGCGCCAGCAGGCCGAACTAGCGCAGACACAGGCGCTGATTCCGGGACTGTCACAGCAGATCGATGCCACACGTCACCAGCTAGCCGTCTACACCGGCCAGACCCCCGCCGCCGCCCAGCTTCCAGAATTCCGGCTCGAAGATATGCAGTTGCCCGAGACCCTGCCGGTAAGCCTGCCCTCCGAACTGGCGCGGCGCCGCCCCGATATTCGGGCGGCAGAAGCACTGCTCCATCAGGCCTCGGCGGATATCGGCGTAGCCACGGCCAATCTCTATCCGCAGATCACGCTGACCGCCAGCGGCGGCACGCAGGCCATGCGCATGAGCGACCTGTTCAACAGCTTCAATGTGTGGAGCCTGGCCGCCGGCGTCGTGCAGCCGGTGTTCCACGGGGGCGAGTTGCGTGCGCAGAAACGTGCGAAGGAAGCTGCGTACGAAGCATCGTTGGGCGCCTATCGGCAGGCGGTGCTCCAGGGGCTGCAGAACGTTGCCGACACCCTGCGCGCGCTGGACGCGGACGCTGGCACGCTGCAGGCGCGCGCGGACAACGCAAAGCAAACGCGCGACACACTGGCGATTGTCAACGAGCAGTATCGGCTTGGCGGCGTAAGCCAGTTCACGGTGCTCGACGCCGAGCGGCAGGCACGACAGGCGGCGCTGGATCTTGCGCAGGCCCGCGCCACGCGGCTGGCAGATTCAGCCGCGCTGATGCAGGCGCTGGGTGGTGGATGGTGGGGAGAGTCGGAAACGGTGGGGAGTTTGAAATAGAGGTGGTTAGCGATCGTTAGCGGATCGTTAGCGCGGGAGGGGCCGAGCCAGAGGGTCGGGCCCATCAACCACTACCGCCGCAGATAGCCCCGCAACCGCTTCACCCCCTCATCGAGCCGCGCCTCGTCGCACGCATAGCACCACCGCACAAAGCCCTCGCCCTCGTCGCCGAACGCGCTCCCCGGCGCCAGCCCGAGATGGGCATCGCGCACGAGCCGCTTGCACAGATCGAGGCTGTCGGTCGCGCCTTTCAGGCGGAAGAACACATACATCGCCCCATCCGGCGCGTGCGCGTCGATACCGGGCAATGCCGATAGCGCGCTCACCAGATGATCACGCGCCGAGCGCAGCCGTTTGACCAGATCCTGGGTGAATGCCTCGCCATCACGCACGGCCACCACGCCGGCCTCCTGCACGAACGAAGGCGCGCAGGACGTGTTGTACTCGATGAGCTTACCCAGGTCGTCCATCATCGAAGACGGCACCACCATCCAGCCAAGCCGCCAGCCGGTCATCAGCCATGCCTTCGAGAACGAGTTGACCGCGATAACACGCTCGTCGCGGCCAGCGATGTCAAGGAACGATGGTGCGACAGCCCCTTCGTCGCCGTAGTAAAGCCGCTCGTAGACTTCGTCGGCGATGATCCAGATGCCGTGGCGCCGGCAGTGGTCGAGCACGGCCTGCTGTGCGGCGCGGGGCATGACCCAGCCGGTCGGGTTGTTCGGCGAATTGATCATCACGGCGCGCGTGCCCGGCGTCAGCGCGGCCAGCAGCTTGTCGACATCGAGTGTCCAGCCATCCGCGCCATAGTCGAGCGTCACTGTTTCCACCGCCGCGCCAAGGATGCGCGGAATCTCGACGAGGTTGGGCCACAGCGGCGTCACCGCCACCACGCGGTCGCCGGGGCCGGTGACGAGTTGCGCGGCGAGCATCAGCGCATTGACGCCGGCGCTGGTCACGGCGATATGGTCCACCGGCGTGGCCCCGTGTAATCGGGTCACGTACTCGGACAACGCCGCGCGCAGCGGCGCGATGCCAAGATTGTGGTTGTAGAAGGTGGCGCCGTTGGCGAGCGCGCGACTCGCGGCATCGCGGATGAAGGAAGGCGTGATCTGGTCCGATTCGCCAAACCAGAACGGCAACACGTCGGGCAGGCCGATCCCTGCATTGGCCACTTCACGGATGCGCGACGCGCGCAGCGCGTGCACGACGTCACGCGCCCGTGGCGGCGCTTCGGTCAGGGAAGACTGGCGGGACGGGCTGGTCGACATCGGCACTCCTTCGGGGGAACGATGAAACGCCTAGCGTACCGGAATCCGCCCCGCCCTGCTGTCGTCGTCAGACGGCTTTTTCAGCCCGCGAAACGCTCGCGCAGCACGTCAGCCGTCATCGAGGCATAGCCAAGCGCGACGAGCGGCGTGCGCACCGCTTGCAGCAGCGCGGCGTTGTCCGGCGCCATCGCGCCATCGGGCAAAGTCATGTTGTTCTCGAAGCCGATACGCGCGTGGCCGCCCAGCATTACGGCCGTGGCCGCGCAATCGGCCTCCTGCTTGCCGAATGCGCAGACCGCCCATTCGACGCCAGACTGATCGAGTCCGGTCTCGCGCCAGGCGGCCAGGAACGGCAGCAGGTCCGCCGGCGACGACTTCTGTCCGGCCGAATACCGTCCCAGCACGAACAGCACCCAGTGCCGCCCGGCCGGAATCGCGCCGCTTTCGCGCAGGGCCGCATAGCGGCGCACGTCGTCGGCATCGTAGAGGATGTATTGCGCCACCACATGCTCGCGGTGCATCCACTGGAAGAACTCGGCGGCGGCAGGCAACGCGGCGGCATTGGGCACGAGTTCGCGCACGGCCACCGATGCGGCCTCGGGGCGCAGCGCACGCACGGTCGCGATCTGCTGCGCCGGCTGGTAGATACCGACCGCCTCGGTGGTCAGCTGCAGCACCAGCGCATTGCCCACGGCCTTGCGCACCGCGGCAATGGCCGGCTCGTAGTCGGCCACTTCGAGGCTGTGCGTGGCGTCGGCCTTGCGCACGTGCAGATGGATCATCGCAGCGCCGGCATCCACGCATTCGCGCGCGCACTGCGCCAGCTCGTCGGGCGTGATCGGCAGGCATGCGTGGTCCGCGTGCGTCTTGCGCGCGCCATTCGGGGCCACCGCCAGGGCGAACGGGCGGCGCAAGGTGTCAGCGGTAGCGACAGGATTCTGGTTCGGCATCGTCGCGCTCCTCAGGCCGGCAGTACCGTTTTCACGGCCTGCGTGAAGCGGTCTACGATGTTGTCGATGTCGGTGGGCGTGCAGATAAACGGCGGCGCAAACAGCACGTGGTCACCGTGGATGCCATCGACCGTGCCGCCCATCGGATAAACCAGCACGCCATGCTCCATGCAGGTGCGCTTGAGCACGGCGTGCGTCTTCTTCGCCGGGTCGAGCGTGGCCTTGGTGGCACGATCGGCCACGAACTCCACGCCGACGAACAGTCCACGGCCTCGCACGTCGCCAAGGTTCGGATGGTCGCCGAGCGATTCGCGCAGGCGTGCGCGCAACTGTTCGCCACGCGCCAGCACGTTGTCCAGCAACTGGTCCTCGACGATCGTGCGTTGCACGGCCAGCGCTGCCGCGCACGCCGTCGCATGGCCGATATAGGTGTGGCCGTGCTGGAAGAAGCCGCTGCCACCGATGATCGCGTCATAGATGCGCGACGTCGAGAGCATCGCGCCGATCGGCTGGTAGCCGGCGCCGAGGCCCTTCGCGATCGTCACGATATCGGGCACCACGCCGTCCTCTTCGCACGCGAACAGGTAACCCGTCCGGCCCATGCCCGACATCACTTCATCGAGGATCAGCAGCACGCCGTACTTGTCGCACACTGCGCGGATACGCTTCAGGTAATCGGCCACCGGCGGCACCGCCCCTGCGGTAGCACCGACCACCGTCTCGGCGACGAAGCCGGCCACCGAGTCGGGGCCGAGTTCGAGGATTTTTGCTTCCAGTTCGTCGGCCAGACGCTGCGCGTACTGCGTGTCGGTTTCGCCAGCCGCCTGATCTCGATAGGCATAGCACGGCGACACATGGTGCGCCGGCACCAGCAGCGGCAGGAACGGCTCGCGACGCCACGCATTGCCGCCGATCGCCAGCGCGCCAAGCGTATTGCCGTGATAGCTCTGGCGCCGCGCGATGAAGTGGCGGCGCTGCGTCTGGCCGATCTCCACGAAGTACTGGCGCGCCAGCTTCAGCGCGGCTTCCACCGCCTCGGAGCCGCCTGACACGAAGTACACATGATCGAGATCTCCGGGGGCCGCATCGGCCAGCGTCTGGGCCAGCGTCTCTGACACCTCGGTGGTAAAGAACGACGTATGCGCGTAGGCAATGGTGTCCACCTGCGCCTTGATCGCCTCGATCACGCGCGGGTGGCCATGACCGAGACAGGAAACCGCCGCGCCGCCCGAAGCGTCGAGGTAGCGCCGGCCATTGCTGTCAATCAGTTCGATACCCTGGCCGCCAACGGCGACCGGCAAGGTTTGCTTCGGATTGCGGTGGAATACGTGCGTCATGGTGAGGTGCGGGATGCGGGGGTCTGCCCGGAAACAGGTGTGAGTATAGGAACAACGTCCCGGCAGCGCAACAAGTGTTTCATTGAAGCACCACCACGAAACATACGATGCCTCACCGGTGCCACCCGTTCACAACACAAGGGCGCCCTGCGGCGGGCCAAGCTGTGCAACAATCGTTGCATCACAAGAATCCTGAACCAGAGATGCCCGCCTCCACGCCCAAGCCGCCGCAGTCGCTCGATGCGCTGCTGGCGCAACTCCGCGCCGATTTCCCGAATCTGAGCGCGCAGTTCCAGAGTGGCGCCAGATACCTGCTCGATCACCCGCGCGACATCGCCATCCAGTCGATGCGCAAGGTGGCCGGTAACGCCGGGGTGCAGCCCGCCACGCTGGTGCGACTGTCGCAGGCGCTCGGGTTCGAAGGCTGGCAGGGATTGCGCGAACTGTTCGTCGAGGCAGTGCGCGACGGCGACAGCCAGCCTTACGCCAGGCGCGCCCGCAAGGTGGTGCGGGAAAGTGGCTCGAGCCGCATGTTCGCGGAAATGATCGAAGTGCAGCATCACAACCTCGACGCGCTGCTGGCCAGCAACGCCGACGCGCTGCCACGCGCGGCCGAACTGCTGGCGGCGGCGCCCATGGTCCACGTCGCGGGCTTCCGCTCGTGCTTTCCGATCGCGTTCTCGTTCCACTACATCTACGGACTGTTCCGCAGCTCGGTGCGCCTGATCCGTGGCGACGCAGGCACGCTGGAGATGGAACTGCGCGCCTTGAGCCCCAAAGACGCGGTGCTGGTAGCCGGCTTCGCGCCCTACTCGCAGGAAAGCATGCGCGTGGCCACCGCCGCGCGCGAGGCTGGCTGCACGGTGATCGCCTTGACCGACAGCACGGTGGCGCCAATCGCGCTGGAAGCCGATTGCACACTGCTCTTTGCCATCGACAGCCCATCGTTCTTCCCGTCGATCACCAGCGGCGTGGCGATGGTGGAGGCGCTGGTCGAGCATCTGCTGGCAAAGAAGGGCAAGGGGGCGATCCGGGCGCTGGAACAGACGGAGGGGCAGCTGCACCGGACGGGGGCCTATCTCCCGTCGCGGCGCGGCTGAAACGCCAGTGCGTTACTCGAACGCCTCGTCATTCGGATTGGCGTAGGCCTTCTTGATCTGCTCGCTCTGCGGCAAGTCGAAGCTGAGGTTCTTCGGCGGCACCGGCTTCAGGAACCACTTGGTGTAGAGCGTGTTGATCTCGCCGCTGCGCATCAGGCCCGTCATGGTGGCATCCACGACTTGTTTGAAGCCGGGGTCATCCTTGCGCATCATGAAGCCGTACGCCTCGAACGACTGCGGCGTGCCCACCACCACCCAGTCATTGGGGTTCGGCGCCAGCGTGCGCGAGCCGGACAGCAGCACGTCGTCCATCATGAACGCGGCCACACGGCCCGACTGCAGGATCAGGAACGACTCGCCATAGTCCTTGGCGCTCTGGATCGTGATGTTGGCGCCCTTCTCGTCGTTGAGCTTGCGCAGGATGCGTTCCGACGTGGTGCCGGCGTTCGTCACCACGGCCTTGCCCGACAGATCGCCGAAGTCATGGACCGGGCTGCCCTTCTTCACCAGCAGTCGCGTGCCGGCCACGAAGAACGTGGTGGAGAACGCCACCTGCTGCTGGCGCGACTTCAGGTTGGTGGTCACGCCACACTCCAGGTCCACCGTGCCATTCTGGACCAGCGACTGCCGGTTCTGCGACGTCACGGGCACCATGCGCACCTGCAGATTCGGCGTGCCGGTTTCCTTCTTGACCGCATCAATCACGCGATCGCAGATGTCCTGCGAAAAGCCGATCACCTTCTGGTTCGCGTCGTAGTACGAGAACGGGATCGACGATGTGCGGTGACCGATCGAAATCGTGCCGGACGACTTGATCTTGCTGAGCGTCGGGCTGGCGGCCACGTCGACCGCAAGCGCCGAACCGGCGCCGAGCGACACCGCCATCAGCACGGCGGCACGGGTCATGAAGAACTGGTTCATGGGAACACTCCTGTTGAATGAAAGCGTCAGGTGTTGCAATGCTAGGCATAGAGCAACAAGTGTTCCATCATGGATAACCATGAAACAAATGATTTTTCCCAGATATCGGGCATGAAGCGCCCGGTATCGGGGAACACGACCCGGCTAGTGCGCCGTCGGTGTGCGCGGCACGCCCTTCCACAGCGCCAGCCCGCTGGCCAGCAGCAGTCCGGCCAACAGGTACAGCGCGTTGTCCATGCTGCCCGTGTGCGCCTTGATCTGGCCAATGACCCAGGGGCTGACGATGCCGCTGGTGATACCGATGCTGGAGATGAAGGCAATGCCGGTGGCGGCGGTCTGGGCCGGCAGATGGCTTGGCGGCAGCGCCCAGAAGATCGGCAGCGCGGCGAAGATCAGCACGGCGGCAACAGATAGGATCGCCAACGACACGCCAAGGCTCGGCACATGTAGCGTCAACGCGGCCAGCGCCAGTGCGCCTCCTGCAGTGCAGCAGAGAAAATGCCTGTGACGCTCGCCGAGGCGGTCGGAGCGCCGCGCAATGAGGATCAAGCCCACCGCGCCGATGGCGTTCGGGATGACAGAGTAGAGGCTGACGGCCACCACGTCCTGGATGCCGAAATCGCGAATCATGAGCGGCATCCAGAATGACAGCGTCAGTGAGCCGCACGTCAGCGCGAAGTAGATGAACGCGAACAGATAGACCCGTGGGTTGGCCAGGGCCTGACGCAGGGCCTGCATCGAATGGGCGTGGCCACCCGCGCCTTGCGATTCCGCCTCATGTTGGGCCACCAGGTAATCCTGCTCGGCCGGCGTCAGCCAGCGCGCCTGCCGCGGGCCATCGACGAGGCACACGGCGGCGATCAGGCCCAGCAGCACTGCCGGCGCGCCTTCGATCGCGAACATCCATTGCCAGCCGCGCATCCCAAGCACACCGGCCATGTCGCGCATGATCCAGCCCGAGATCAGCCCGCCGAGCACGCCGGCCACGGCCACGCCCGCGAAGAAGATCGCCATCACCGCCGCGCGACGGCGCGCCGGAAACCAGTAGGTCAGGTACAGCACGATGCCCGGGAAGAAGCCCGCTTCGAACACGCCGAGCAGGAAGCGCAGCAGATAGAAGTGCGACGGCTGCGACACCAGCATCATGCCCACCGATGCGACACCCCACAGCAGCATGATCCGCGTGAACGTGCGGCGCGCGCCGAAGCGTGCCAACAGCATGTTGCTGGGGACTTCGCACAGCACGTAGCCAACGTAGAACACTGCGGCGCCCAGCCCGTACATCGCGTCGCTGAACCCAAGGTCATGCTTCATCTGCAATTGCGCGAAGCCGATGTTGATCCGGTCCAGGAACGACACGACGTAGCAGATGAACAGGAACGGGATGATGCGCAGCCAGACCTTGCGGTACAGCGCGTCCTCCTGCTGCGCGGGAAGGACTTGCGGTAGTGCGTGTGACGAGATTTCAGGCAAGACGGGGGCGGCGCCCAGGCTCTGGGTATGCATGGTTGT
Source organism: Cupriavidus sp. SHE (assembly GCF_000812445.1). Lineage (NCBI taxonomy): Bacteria > Pseudomonadati > Pseudomonadota > Betaproteobacteria > Burkholderiales > Burkholderiaceae > Cupriavidus > Cupriavidus sp. SHE. The sequence goes on from NZ_JWMB01000018.1 coordinate 337,112, forward strand.
CTCCGGAATAGGGTCGAGTTGGCCCCGGGGCGTCTGTCGCGCCCCTGTCGGGTCACCGGCGGGCAGGAATGAAGTGGCTAAGTTGCGGCGGGCTCGAGCGCGACATCGCGCGCCAGGCGCATCGCTTCGCGCAGCGTGTCGAGATCACCGATGTGGTTGGCCAGCAGCAGGATCAGTCTCGCGTTGACGGCCTGGCTTTCGGCGTCATCGAGGTCGTGATGCATCTCGATGAGCGCTTCGTAGAACTCGTCGGGATAGGCAAGATTGGGAGCGGTGTTGAGCGGCATGGGCCTGTCTCCTGGTGACTGTCGATCAGGCCAGTGCCGGCGTGCGTGCCGCGGCTGTCGATTGCGCCGCGACGCTTGCTGCGGCATTGCATGTGGCGCGAGCGATCGCCCCGGCGATCTGGTTCGCATCGACCGCGCGCCACCGCGCGCAGACGTGCTGGTCGGGGCGAATCAGGTAGCAGGTGCCCGCGCGCGCGTCATAGCGCCGGGCCGCCACGCCGCCCGCGTCGCGCAACACGACCGCGCCGGGCCAGGCTTCGGCCGATGCCGAAATGGCCGCATCGGTCACGAACACCACGCGCAGTGGAATGTCTCCCTGCTGCAGTCGCGTCAGCGCTTCACGGCAGGCGGCGTCGATGCCAGCCGGCGCGCCAAAGATCAACGCCACGAAGTCGTCGCCCAGATGCGGCAGCAGCCACGGTTTGCCTTCCGTGCCGGCCACGGGGGCATCGACGCATGCCGCGCCCGGCACCATCTGGCCGGAGAACGATTCCGCATCGGCAGTGTTCAGCGGCGAGTCGCGCAGCACCGCTGGCACCGACAACCGGCCACTGTTGACCAGCTGCCGCGCAAACGCGTGGTCGCGCGCCAGTGTCAGCACCGCGTCGCGGAAGATGCGGCTAACCGCGCTCTTCGGCGTAATGAAATCGGTCGAGCGCGTCGAGTTGAGGATGTTCTCGTCGGCCGCGAACTCGCGCTCGCTGGCGTAGGTATCCAGCAGGCCTTCCGGCGCCTTGCCCTGCAGCACGTAGGCCAGTTTCCAGGCAAGGTTCTCGGCATCCTGCACGCCGCTGTTCGCGCCGCGCGCGCCGAACGGCGAGACGCAGTGGGCCGAATCGCCCGCGAACAACACGCGGCCGTGGCGGAAGCTGTCCATCCGCACGCACGAGAACGTATAGACGCTGACCCATTCGAGCTCGAATTTCGCATCGGGGCCAAGCAGCGCCTGCACACGCGGCAGCACGCGCTCGGGCGTCTTCTCGAATGCAGGATCGGCATCCCACCCAAGCTGGAAGTCGATGCGCCAGACGTTGTCGGGCTGCCGGTGCAGCAGCACCGACTGGTTCGGATGGAACGGCGGATCAAACCAGAACCAGCGCTCGGCCGGAAACGGCGCTTCCATTTTCACGTCGGCGATCAGGAAGCGGTCTCGGAACGTATGACCGTGGCTCTCCAGGCCCAACATCTTGCGCAGCGGGCTGCGCGAGCCATCGGCGGCCACCACGTAGGCACCGCGCAGCGCGTAGCAGCCATCGGGCGTTTCGATCGTCAGCGCCACGTGGTCCGCGTGCTGCTCGATGGCAACTGCCTTGCTCTTCCAGCGGATCTCGATGTTGGGCATCGCCTGCGCGCATTCGAGCAGATAGCCTTCGAGGTAGTACTGCTGCAGGTTGATGAATGCCGGCCGCTGGTGGTCGGATTCGGGCAACAGGTCGAACGCATAGACCTGGCTGTCCCGCAGGAAGACCTTGCCCAGGTTCCAGCGCACGCCCTTGTCGACCATGCGGTCGCCACAGCCGAGCCGATCGAAGATGTCCAGCGTGCGCTTGGCGAAGCAGATTGCACGCGATCCGACCGAGAGCATGCAGTCGTCATCGACCACCACCACCGGCACGCCGTGGCGGGCCAGGTCGATGGCGGTGGCCAGGCCAATCGGCCCGGCCCCGACCACGATCACGGGATGCGGGGCGGCATTGGTCGATGCCCCCCGCTGCTCGGCGCATGGTACGTAGTCGTACTGGATGCGCTGGTAGTCGATGTCGACCTTGGTACTGCTCATGGTGTCTCCATCCACGCACTTGCGGCGCTTGATATTGCTTTCTGTTTGCTCCCCTCTCCCACTTCATGGGAGAGGGAAACCACACTCAACAACCGAACGACGCTCAGTCCTGCAGCGCCGCCCACATCTCCTGGTCGCGCTGCGCGGTCCAGATACGCGGATGCGTGACGCCAGCCGCCTCGTCGAAGGCGCGCGACACGTCGAACGGCAGGCAGTGTTCGTAGATGAACACCTGGCCGAACTTCGGGTCCATCGACTTGCGCGTATGCGCCATCGCCGCCTTCAGGTCCATCTTTCCGGCCACGGCTTCCTTGCCAGCCTGGAACAGCGTGGACACGAAATCCTTGGTGTAGGCCAGGCCCTTGGCCACGTCCTCGCGCGTGGTCAGCGCGGGGCCACGGCCCGGCACCAGCTTCTCGGGCTGCAGCGCGGCCAGCGCGTCGAGCGTGGCAGGCCATTGCTCAAGCTGGGCATCGCCGCAGTAGCAGGCCGCGTCGTATTCGACCAGATCGCCCGAGAACAGCACCTTCTGCTGCGGCAGCCATACCACGGTGTCGCCCTTCGTATGGCCCGCGCCCAGATGGGCGATGCGGACTTCGAGCTTGCCCAGGAACAGCGTGATTTCGCGTTCGAACACGAGCGTCGGCCAGGTCAGACCCGGCACGGTTTCCACGCCGGCGAACAGACGCGGAAAGCGCTCGATCTCGGACTTCATGTCGGCTTCACCACGCTCGACGATCATTTCGTAGGTGCCACGGCTGGCGATGATCTGCTGCGCGCCTTCGGCGAAGTACGCCGACGCGCCGAGCACACGCACCGCGTGGTAGTGCGACAGCACCACGTACTTGATCGGCTTGTCCGTGATCGCGCGGATCTTGGCGATCAGGTCCTGTGCCATGGCGGGCGTGGCGGTGGTGTCGATGATCATCACGCCGTCATCGCCGATGATCACGCCGGAATTGGGGTCGCCCTCGGCCGTGTAGGCGTAGGCGTTTTCGGAAAGCTGGGTGAAGGTGATCTGCTTGGCTTCCAGGTCGGCCTGGGATGCGAATGCTTTTGCCATGTCTGTCTCTTTATGGGAATCGTGGGGAGCGGTATGGGAATCTTAGGAATTCGACCATTTTTAGTCAATGGCAAATTCAATTGCTATTCGCTAAACATCCCGCAAACCCTTGTCGTTGCGTGGCCCGCCCCGGGAAAACCCTCATCCAGCATGGCAACAGGGGGCGCCTTGCGAGGCGCATGGATTACCATTTGGACTTTTCAGGCAAGGCACAGGCATGGCACGCACGCCGGGCGAGGGTTCGGGCAAGACGCAACGCGGCATCCAGAGCGTGGAGGTCGGCGGCCGCCTGTTGCAGGCGCTCGCCGATGCGCGGCGTCCACTGCCGCTGGCCGAACTGGCGGCTGCCGCGCAACTGGCTCCGGCGCAGGCGCACACCTATCTGGTGAGCCTGATGCGGCTGGGACTGATCAAGCGCGAGCACGTGGACGGCTACTACGAACCGGGCCCACTGGCGCTGCGGCTTGGCATGATGCGGCTCGACAATGAGCCGGCCTACCGTGCCGCAGTGCAGCGCGTGCGGACGCTGGCCACCGATATCGGCTTCAACGTCGCCATCAGCCTGCCCACGCCGCAAGGGCCGACCATCGTCCACTACGCGCCGGCCGGCACCTCGCTGCATCTGAACCTGCACGTTGGCACGGTGATGGCGCTGGCCACCACCGCCACGGGACGCGCCTACTGCGCGTTCCAGCCCGAATCGCACTGGCAGCCGATCTGGACGCAGCAGCAGACACCGGCCACGGCCTCCACCCTGCCCGCCTTTCTCGAAACACTTGCCGCCGTCCGCGCACGCGGCACGGAGCGCAGCATCGATTCGCCGAGCCCGGCCGTGAGTAGTCTGGCGATGCCATTGCTCGACGACGACGGCACGCTGCGACTGGTGCTGACCGCCATCGGCTCCACCGGGGCGATCGACGTCGCGTGGGATGGTCCGGTGGCCAGCGCGCTACGTGCTGCGATCGGCGATATCGCCCGCGCGATGAAGGAAGGTGACGCATGAGCGACGAGATGCTGGCGGACGCCGCCAAACCCCAACGCGGCATCCAGTCGCTCGACAACACGGGCCAGTTGCTCGGCGCGCTGGTCGATGCGGGGCAGCCACTCTCGCTCGGGGAACTGGCGCGCGCGGCGGGCATGGTGCCGGCCAAGGCATTTCCGCATCTGGTCAGCCTGCAGAAGATCGGACTGATTTCCCGCAACGCCGATGGCGACTTCCAGGCTGGCACGCTGGGTCTGGAACTCGGCCTGATCGCGCTGCAGCGGCTCTCCCCGACGCGCGAGGCGGAGCCGGAGGTCATCGCTCTGGCCCATGCCACGGGGTTGTCGGTGGCGATGGCCGTGCAGGGGCCGCTCGGGCCCACCGTGATCCGGCTCGAGGAATCGGCCCGTCCGCAGCACGTGAGCCTGCGCGTGGGTACCGTGCTGTCGATGGTCAATACGGCGATTGGCCGCGTGGTGGCGGCGCATCTCCCCGACGACCTGCTGGCCGACGCGCTCGCGCAGGATGCTATCCGCATGGCGGGCACTGCCTTCGACGGCGCGTTGCCATCCGGATACCTCGAACGGCTGCGCGGCATCCGCGCCGGCGGCATCGACCACGCCGTGAGCCGGCCCGTGCCCGGCATCGACACGCTGGCCGCACCGGTGTTCGACCACACCGGCGCGCTCGCCCTGGTGATCGCGGTGATGGGCAGTAGCGGCAGCTTCGACAGCCGGCTCGACAGCGATACCGCCCACGTGGTGCGGCAGGCCGCGCGGCGGCTGTCATGGCGATTCGGCGCGAGCGGCGCGGCGCCCGCCTGACCTGGCCGCACCGGCCAACGCCGGCTTCGCGGCCGGCCCTCATCGGAACCTCTACGGAACCTCTACGGAACCTCTACGATCGCCAATTGCCCGTCTATGCTTAGTCAACGGACGGCGATTGCCTGCGCATCCGGGCCCGCTCCCGGTGGCCGGCATCCGCGTGCCAGCAAGACCTGACTGTCGCGAGGTGTGCAATGGTCAACGATCGAAGGCGGTTCCTTGTCATCGGCGCCCGCGCACTGGCCGGCGCTTCCATCACGTGGTCAGGACTGGCGGCGGCAGCGACGCCCGCCATTCCAGCCCCCAAGGAAAAACGGCTCACCCCCCCGCGCCAGCTCAACCTGACCAATAAGCCCTGGACCGGTGACTTCGATGGCATGTTCAAGCATCGCAGCATTCGTGTGCTGGTGCCCTACAGCCGCACCCTGTACTTCAACGACCGGGGGCGCGAACGGGGCGTCACGGCGGACACCGTGCGGGATTTCGAGCGCTATATCAACAAGACCATGGCCAATCAGCTTGCCAAGCGGCCGCTCACGGTCTTCATGATTCCGGTCACGCGCGACCGTTTGCTGCCCGATCTCAATGCCGGTCTTGGCGACATCGCAGCCGGCAATCTCACGGTCACCGACTCCCGGCTCAAGCAGGCGGATTTCATTGTCGGGCAGACCAGCAAGCCGATCCGTGAGCTGGTCATCACGGGCCCGAAATCCCCCACGCTTGGCACTCTCGACGACCTGGCTGGCAAGACCGTGCACGTGCGCCCCAGCAGCAGCTACTACGAAAGCCTGACCGCGTTGAACGACCGCTTCCGTAAGGCCGGCAAACCGCAGATGCGCCTGGTGCTACTGCCCGACGCGCTGGAGGACGAGGACGCACTGGAGATGCTCAATGCCGGCACGCTGCAGATCCTGGTGGTCGACGACTGGAAGGCGCGCATCTGGGCCCAGATCCTGAAGCGCATCAAGGTTCGCGATGACCTCGCGGTACGCGAAGGCAGCAAGATCGGCTGGGCTATCCGCAAGGGCAGTCCAAAGCTGAACGCGGTCCTCTCGGACTACAACGACAACTTCATCAAGAAGCAGGGCATCGCCGACTACCGGCTGAAGCAATACATGAAGGTCATCAAGCAGATCTCGGACAACACCAACGGCGCGGAGATCAAGCGATTCCAGGACACCCTGGCGTTCTTCGAGAAGTACGGCAAGCTCTACCATTTCGATCCGCTGATGCTGGCGGCGCAGGGCTTCCAGGAGTCCCAGCTGAATCAGAACGCGCGTAGCCATGTGGGTGCGATCGGCGTCATGCAGATCATGCCGGCCACTGGGAAGGAACTGAATGTCGGCAGCATCAAGATCACCGAATCCAACATCCACGCGGGTACCAAATACCTGGACCAACTGATGACGAGGTACTTCTCCGATGCGAATTTCTCGGAAACGGACCGGCCACTGTTCGCATTCGCCAGCTACAACGCTGGACCGGGAAACATCTCCAAGATGCGCACCGAAGCCAAGGCCCGGGGCCTGAACCCGGACAAGTGGTTCAACAACGTCGAGATCGTGACCTCCGAGCGGATCGGCATCGAGACCACCACCTACGTGCGCAACATCTTCAAGTACTACGCCGCCTACAAACTGATCGAGGATGCGCAGGAAGAACGAAGCCGCGCCATGGAGAAGGTGGCCGGGTAAAGCCTGGCGACGGCACCGGGTCTGGTGCCCGGCTCATACCGACGGCGTATTGGGGATCACCGATGACATCGCCTTGCCCGTCGCCCTCATGCGTATGGATGGGGCCCGCTCTGTGTATAAAACGGATGTGGGGTTTCGCACCGAACGGCGTGCACGGCCGGAACACTCTCTCTGCCATCGCCATGAGGGCGATGCACCGATCGTCGGGAGACAACCATGAGCACGGCCGTCGCGCAGGACACCATCAATCGCAAGGCATGGCGCAGCTGGGGAGCCAGGAGGTGGTTCAAGATCCTCTCGGACTGGACAGACCCCGGGGAAGCCGCGGCGCTAGCCTTCGTGGCCGATGCCGTGCGCGACACGCCCATCCTCGACGTTGGCGTAGGTGGCGGCCGAACGGTACCGATGCTGCGCAAGCTGAGCCAGCATTACGAGGCCATCGACTACATGCCGGAGATGGTGGAGATCTGCCAGCACAATCATCCTGATATACGCGTCAGTCAAATGGATGCGCGTGACCTGTCAGCATTTGAAGACAATGCCTTCGGGCTGGTGGTGTTCAGCTTCAATGGCATCGATGCCGTGGACTACGCCGGACGCCGCGCCGTGCTTGCCGAGTTCGCCCGCGTGCTGCGCCCGGGCGGCATGTTGGTGTTCTCCACGCATAACCTGCACGGCCCCACCTATCGCGAGAACCTGACACAGTTCCTGCGCTTGCCCGCATGGTCCAACAACCCGATACGACTCGGCTTCAACGTCGCGCGCACAGTCGTCAACCTGCCGCTGGCCACCATCAACTTCCTGCGTAACTCACAACTGAACCGCGAGTTCGATGGCTACGCGGTGCGCGTGTGCGCCGCCCACAAGTTCGGCATCGTCATCGTCTATACGGACGTGCCCACGCAGTTGCGCGAGTTGAAGGCCTTTGGCCTGCAGACCGAAGCGGTGTTCGGCAACTTGAACGACAAGGCGTTTCAGCCCGGCGATCCCCTCGACGACGTCAACTGGTTCCACTTCGTGGCGCGGAAGTTGTAGACACTGCGGCAGAGGTGTTTCGAGCACAAGGACCCTCGCCTCGCGCGGGGATCCTTGCTGCGGCTGTGGTGGCCTTCGTTGAGGCCGAACTGGTGACGATCAAAACGCTTGTGCCCATTTGCCACGCGTTGGCGGCCACCGACACGTCCAATCTCCCATTGCACGGTTTCCATGTTTCGAATATAGTCGAAACATGGAAACCGACAACGCCCTTGAAGCCCTCGCCGCGCTGGCCCACGGCATCCGCCTGGCCGTTTTCCGCCTGCTTGTGCAGGCCGGCCCCGAAGGCCTGCCGGCTGGCCGCATTGCCGAACTGATGGAGATGCCAGCGTCGTCGCTGTCGTTCCACCTCAAGGAACTGCACCGCGCCGGACTGCTGGCAAGCCGCCAGGAAGGCCGCTCGATCATCTACATGGCTCAATTCGAGACCATGAACGCCTTGCTGGGTTATCTCACGGAAAACTGCTGTGGCGGCAATCCCTGTTCGCCGGTATCCCGCTGTTCCACTACCTCGGAGTCTTGATCGTGAAGCGCTTCCACGTCCACGTCAGCGTGGCCGACCTGCCGGCCAGCATCCGCTACTACTCCGCCCTGTTTGATGCGGAGCCAACCGTCGTCCGGGATGACTATGCCAAGTGGGCGCTGGACGATCCACGCGTGAACTTCGCCATCTCCAATCGCACCGAGAAGCTGGGCGTGGATCATCTGGGGATCCAGGTGGAGACGGACGCCGAGCTTGCCGAGATGCAGGGGCGGCTGGCCAGCGCCGACCTGCCCATGCAGTCCCAGTCCGAGACGAACTGCTGCTACGCGACCTCGAACAAGCATTGGTCAGTGGACCCAACGGGTATCGCCTGGGAATCGTTCCACACGCTGGGCAACGCGCCGACCTATGGCGAATCGCGCGATCGCAGCGCCGAAGCCTCCGCGTGCTGCGTGCCGGTTCAATTGAACGCCGCGCCGAAGCCATCAACCAGGACCGCCTGCTGTACGCCGGAATCCGGCTGCTGCTGAACTTTCGCTAACGGCTTCCCGTACCGATACCTCGGGCGAGGAGGCACCCGCTCGCCCCTACGACCATGACCGACAAGACCTTCAACGTGCTGGTGCTGTGCACCGGCAACTCAGCCCGCAGCGTGATGGCCGAAGCGCTGTTCAATGTCCTCGGCAAAGGACGCTTTCACGCCTACAGCGCCGGCAGCCATCCATCTGGCACGGTCAATCCCTTCGCCATCGAACGATGCCAGGCAATTGGCTACGACACGACTGGCCTGCGTAGCAAGAGCTGGGACGAGTTCGCACTGCCCGATGCGCCCAGGATGGACTTCGTCATTACCGTCTGCGACCAGGCCGCAGGCGAGGTGTGCCCGATCTGGCCGGGTACACCCATCACGGCACATTGGGGCTTCCTCGACCCGGCAGCCATACAGGGCTCCGATGACGAGAAGCGCAAGGTATTTGCCCAGGTTTTCCGGCAGATTCTGAATCGAGTCAGCCAGTTCGTGAACCTGCCGTTGCACGTGCTGGACCGGAACACCATTCAGAAGGAGATGCGCGCCATTGGCGAGCAACCCGTGGAGTCCGCGCAATGAGCACGGCACAAAGGACGGCAGGAGCCTCCCAACCCAGTGCCATCGGCTTCTTCGAGCGCTATCTGACGGTCTGGGTGGCGCTTTGCATCGCGGCCGGCATCCTGCTCGGCCAATGGCTGCCAGCCGCGTTCCACGCCATCGGCGCCATGGAGATCGCTCAGGTGAATCTGCCGGTCGGCATACTGATCTGGATCATGATCATTCCGATGCTGATCAAGATCGATTTCGGCGCGATGGGCCAGGTGGCGGGCCACTGGCGCGGCATCGGCGTGACGCTCTTCGTGAACTGGCTCGTCAAGCCGTTCTCGATGGCATTGCTGGGCTGGATCTTCGTGCGCCATCTGTTTGCGGGCTGGCTGCCGCCCGATCAGCTCGACAGCTACATCGCCGGCCTGATCCTGCTGGCGGCGGCGCCTTGCACGGCGATGGTGTTTGTCTGGTCCCAGCTCTGCAAGGGCGATCCGTACTTCACGCTTTCGCAGGTTGCCCTCAATGACGCGATCATGGTCGTGGCCTTCGCGCCTGTCGTCGCGCTGCTGCTGGGCCTGTCGTCGATTACCGTGCCGTGGGATACGCTGATTACCTCGGTTGCGCTCTACATTGTCGTGCCGGTGCTGGTCGCGCAGGTCATCCGAAAGATGTTGCTGGCGCGAGGTGAGCCTACGTACAAGCGCGTGGTCGGCGCACTCGGGCCCTACTCGATCACCGCACTGCTCGCAACGCTGGTGCTGCTGTTCGGCTTCCAGGGGAATGCCATCGTCGAGCAGCCGCTGATCATCCTGCTGCTGGCCGTACCGATCCTGATCCAGGTCTTGTTGAACTCCGGCCTGGCCTACCTGCTCAACCGCAAGCTCGGCGTAGCGCACTGCGTGGCCGGCCCGTCGGCGCTGATCGGCGCAAGCAACTTCTTCGAACTGGCCGTGGCGACCGCGATCAGCCTGTTCGGCTTCCAATCCGGCGCGGCGCTGGCCACCGTCGTCGGCGTGCTGATCGAAGTGCCAGTGATGCTCTTCGTAGTGGGCGTCGTGAACCGCTCGCAGCACTGGTACGAATCGCACTGAGGTATCCCCATGACCGTCACCATCTATCACAACCCCGCGTGCGGTACGTCACGCAATACGCTAGCCATGATCCGCAATGCGGGCATCGAGCCGATTGTTGTCGAATACCTGAACATGCCGCCGGACCGGCAGACCTTGCAGTCGATGATCCGCGCCGCCGGTCTCTCCGTGCGTGAAGCAATCCGCGAGAAAGGCACGCCCTACGCCGAGCTTGGCCTCGGCGATCCTGCACTGACCGACGACCAGTTGCTTGATGCGATGCTGGCCCATCCGATCCTGATCAATCGGCCCTTTGTCGTCACTGAGCTTGGTGTGCGGTTATGCAGGCCGTCGGAAGTCGTGCTGGATATCCTGCCGGCGTCGCAGCAAGGTGCTTTCACCAAGGAGGACGGCGAGGCCGTGATCGACACACAAGGCCGGAGGATTCGATGACCGTGGATCTGCCCAATATCGTCCCTGTGGTGCTCGATACGCCTGACCTCAATAAACTGGAGCCGGCACGCACCAGCACACACCCGCCGCGCATCCTGCTGCTCTACGGATCGCTGCGAGAGACATCGTATAGCCGCCTGCTGGTGCAGGAAGCCGAACGAATTCTTCAGCATTTCGGCGCGGAGACCCGCGTGTTTGATCCACGCGAGTTGCCAATGGCCGACAGCGTACCTGCCGATCACCCGAAGGTGGTTGAGTTGCGCAAGCTCTCGGAGTGGTCGGAGGGCCAGGTGTGGTGCAGCCCCGAGCGCCACGGCACGCTGACGGCCGTCTTCAAGAACCAGATCGACTGGTTGCCGCTTGAGATGGGCGGCATTCGCCCAACGCAGGGCCGCACGCTGGCCGTGATGCAGGTGTGCGGCGGTTCGCAGTCCTTCAACGCGGTCAACGCGCTGCGCGTGCTCGGACGCTGGATGCGCATGGTGACGATTCCGAACCAGTCCTCGGTCGCCAAGGCCTACCTGGAGTTCGACGCCAGCGGGCGGATGAAGCCATCGTCCTACTACGACCGCGTGGTCGATGTCATGGAAGAACTCTACAAGTTCACGCTACTGGTGCGCGATCGCAGCGACTACCTGACCGATCGCTACAGCGAGCGCAAGGAAGCCGCGCCAGCCAACGCGACGACGCTCGCGGCGGCAGCCATGAGCCACGAGAGCGAAGCGCAGATTAGCGACACCGATAGCGGCGAAGTGGAATAACAAGAACCGGGACGGGCCATGGAGCCGAGCAGTAGCGTGATTGCCAGGCTGGGAATTGCCCAGACGCTGGCCTGGGGTTCGACGTACTACCTGCCGGCCATGCTGGCAACGCCGATGGCGCGGGATCTCGGTGTCTCGACGCCCACGATCTTTGCGGCGTTCAGCGTCGCGCTGGTGGTATCGGCACTGCTCGGACCTGCAGCCGGACGGATGATCGATCGTACCGGTGGGCGATCTGTCCTCGTGGCAACGAGTCTTGTCTTCACCATCGGGCTTGCCGGGCTAGGTGTGGCGCAGGGAGTCGCCGGACTCTTTGCCGCATGGGTAATTCTTGGCATCGGCATGGGTGCCGGCCTCTACGAAGCCGCATTCGCAACGCTGGTCGCGCTCTATGGCAACCGCTCGCGCGGTGCCATCACCGGGATCACGCTGATCGCTGGCTTTGCCAGCACGGTCGGCTGGCCGCTTTCCACCTTTATGGAGGCGCACATCGGATGGCGGGGGGCCTGCCTGTCCTGGGCAGCGTTGCATCTCACGCTAGGACTTGCGCTGAACCTGAGCATGCCGCGAGTAGCCGCCATGGCAACTCCACCGAGCGGGCCTGCGTCGCCAACGGTCAGCGAGCTGACGCACCCTGCTGACGAGCGTTCTCAACGAGCGGCCTCCTATGCGTTGGCCTTCGTTTTCGCGGCGACCTGGTTTATCAGCACTGCGATGGCGGCACATTTGCCGCGGCTGCTTCAAGCGGGTGGCGCGTCTCTGGCCACGGCCGTTATGGTGGGCGCGCTGATCGGCCCGGCGCAGGTTGGTGCCCGGATTCTGGAGTTCGGCCTACTGCGCAAGGTCCATCCCTTGCTGTCCGCCCGGATCGCGGCAGCACTTCATCCCCTTGGCGCACTTGCATTCGGCCTGGTCGGAGCGCCTGCTGCGGCCTTGTTCGGCGTGTTGCACGGAGCCGGCAACGGCATCCTCACCATTGCCAAGGGCACGCTGCCGTTGGTCATTTTCGGACCGGGCGGCTACGGTCATCGCCAGGGAGTATTGATGGTCCCAGCCCGCGTCGCACAAGCGTTAGCACCCTGGATTTTCGGGATGTGTCTGGACCAGTTCGGAGCGAAGTCGCTGTGGTTATCTTCCGCTCTTGGCCTGATGGCAATCTTGACGCTCATGGCGGTCAGGCAATCGGCTCCGCTCAAGACCAGCACAACATAGTCCAGTTGCAATTGCTACGCACCACGGTCCATGAACTAGCGTTTCCCATCCGCCATGTTCAAACGCTCGGACTTCTCCGGCCAGTCAGTGAGCGCCCCCAGGACCACCTTGCTCATGTTTTCATGTTGGAAGGCGTGCTCAAGCGGCACAGTCACCACGTTCAGCCGGACCGGTTAGCCGCCCGATATCGAGCGGCAGCATGACCTGGTTATGCAGTACTTGGGCATCGAACAAGCCATCATCGCCCTCAAGGACTGTGAGTACGATTTCCGGCTGCGCAAATTTCGAGCAGGAGCGCACTGTTCTAGCTGGCGTCAACGGAACTGAGCCAGGTACTCCTCGATGCATTGAACAGCCAACTTCAGCGGCTTGGTCGCGGAATCGTACCCGTACTTGCAGCGCTTGCCGTTCACGACCAGCTCGGTGTCTTCGGCGTCGATGTGAATCGCCTCGATCTTGTCGATCCGGAACACCATCTGGTCTTCCAGGAACGCCTTGCAGTAGAGAAACTGCTCGGTGATGAAGATGCCTTCTTCGACCGACCCCCAGGTGGTTGAGTCCATCACCACCAGGCCCCACTCGTATTCGTTGTTGCCGAGTTTCTTGCGCGCAGACTCGTGCTTCTTCTCACCTTTCTTGGTGAAGAGAGAGTTGCCTGCGAACACCTGCTTGCCGTCGCCGATGATGTCCTGATACGGCTGGATGAAATCGCTGAGCGGGCGGATTATCGGCTTTGGCTCGACGACTCGCGGGACTGAGAGTACGTCAGTGGTTTCGCGCTTTCCACTGAGCATTGCTGCAGCCTGCCCAGCCATCTTGGCTCCCCGAGCCCCTATGCGCGCGAGGAAACCTTCGGACGCCCCGCCCTTCGCAGCCTTCTTCCGTGATGGCTCTAGTTCGTCCACGTCGATCCCCCAATGCTCGCGAATGAGTTCACGCATGTCTTTCTCTTCCGGATCGTCGCCAGTGGGCTGCGGCTTTTGCCCTCCCGCCTTTGGCGTCGGGTCGCCGAGCTTCGCCGCAATCCGACGACGTATCTCATCCTGGACTTCAAGGGTTTTATACGTCTCGGCTCCCATTGAAACCGTCTCGCCGGTTTCAATCTGCCCCGCGATCCGGACGATCGAATCCGATAGTTGCCTGGATGACGGCAGCGCGACGTACGCGCGTTTGCGCACTTGTTCTTCGACGAATGGCAGCCACAGCTTGATGGCGAAATCCCGCTTGTACTCAACAGCCTGCATCAGCTTCATGCGGCTCTCAAGGTCCACGAACTGCTTGAACTTCTTGAGTACCGCCTCGGCTTCCTTATCGCTGAGGAGGTAGTCGTCCGCGACTTCGATGAAGCTTGCCTCCAGCAATTGTCCGTTGTTCACCGAGTCGTCGTCCCACACCTTGTTCAGGGCCGTTTTGACGACAGTTGAACTCGCAAGCCCACCGACGGTGGCGCCAACTACGCCCCCGATGAACGTGCCAGGCCCTGGGACAAGCGATCCGAGAGCGGAGCCCCATGCCCAGCCAGCCGCGCCTCCAGCGACACCCGACGTCGTCGTGGCAATGTTCTTGAAGGCTTGAGTACCCGAGATCTCCTTCACAAACAAGGAATGCAGATCGTCGATAGAGAGCACGGCGGTCACTGCAATAGTTGTGGCGATGTTTCCGCGCAGCAACTTACTCACGTGATTCTTCGCCGCCTGGCCATAGATTTCCTTGCCGGCAGGACGGAAGGAGTTTGCAAGCGTGCTGGCCACCTTCGATCCCATCTGCTTGACCAACCAATCTGTGCCGGCCCGCATACTGGTTTCCAAGCTGGTCCGGCCCATCTGGGCGGCCGCGATGCTGCTTGCCCATGCAACACCACCAACGCAAAGCCCTTCGAAGCAGGCAGCATCCAATGCTGCTTGCCATTGCTCTCCGTTCCACAGCTTGACGGCCATGGTGATGATGGCTGTCACGCCCATGGTGGAGCCGCCGACCGATATACCGTTGACCGCGTCATAGGTCAGGCTTTCGATGGTGCCGAAGCGGGCGATGTTCTTCGCTTGGGCGTAGGTGAAATTGCCCTTTCGCACCAAGTTCTCGGCCTCTTTGGGGTTCTTTACGCCCGGGACCTGCCCCTTACGGATCCGCTCCTGCATCTCGGCGAGGGCTTCGGGGTAGGTATCCGAAGCGACCTCGATCTGCATGGGCTTGCCGTCGGCGATGTACCGGAAGCGGTCACCGTCGAAGCACTCTTCAATACATCTCTTGCCCGTCGCGCAGTATTTGGTCTGGATGACACTCCCGTCCACGATCCGATCAGGACCGTCCTTCGCGTTGTTGCCACCCACCAGTTGAGCGTCTCGGCCCGTTAGACGGTCATAGAGGTCGTTTGCGCGTTCCGCGGCAAAGCCGTGCCCCTGCCTGGCTCCAAACGGGACGTTGTCGGCGTAATTCCGGGCGGAGTTATGTCCGCCGGCGGCCGTACCGCCGTGATTGCCACTGTTATCGTCGCCCTCGCCGTCAAAGCTCGGAATCAAATTATCGAACCTGCCCATTGTTCTTCTCGCCGATGCGGAGTACCTGTCACGCAACATAGCAGAGGTACATTTCACGAAATATCGGCGGAACGAGGGCGATGCTTGAGGGCAGAGGATGCGGGCGGGATCGCACTGACCGCCCGTTTGCCCTCACACCCAACCACCCGCGCAAAATGTGTGCGTATCCACCGTCGTTGGACGTTGAAGGTCCTGCCTGAGATCTGAACTCCTGGGCGCCGAAGTTGACGCTTTCGCTTTCCGACGGAAATCCCGTGCCCCACTGCAAAATCACCCTCGGATCTTTCCAGCGCACCGCTGCGCACCACTGCCCACCACTGCCCACGACTGCCCATTGGGCACTGATAAAAAAGAAAAACCCCGCACAAAGGCGGGGTTTTTCTTTAGGGTATTCGGAAAAGGCTGTTGATTCGGTGTTGTAGGTCAGCATCTACATTTCAATTTTGATTTCGTAGATTGCTGTTGACAGCCTGCATTCTTGGCG
>NZ_JWMB01000117.1:0-4220 GCF_000812445.1 Cupriavidus sp. SHE
TTCTTCGTCTTCGCCGCCACGGCGGCCGTGTCGTTCCTCGCGGGGTCGATCCTGCACAGCTCGGGCTGGCAAGCGGTCAACTGGATGATCTTCCCGGCCTTGGCGCTGATCTTGGTGCCGCTGCTGTGGCAGGGGCGGTACGGTTGCAACTGACTTGACTTGGGGCATTGATCGAGGACTGGAAGCCGATAAGTGGCCCGTTCCGGCACTACACGACTTGTCTCCACTGCTGAAACTTCGGAAAGCTACTTTGCCGTTCCACCTTTATTGATGGTCAAAGAGTTGTATGGACAGATGAATTTAGTTAGTTAGTTAGATTTATCAAGAAGCAGTTTAACCACGGCTTTGGCTTTGCGAGCAGCGTGCAGATCTCCAAGAACGTGAGCCTGAATAATCGCCCCTTCAAGCAACATAGCAATTGTTTCAGAGATTTGAACTATCGATTCTCTGGACGTTATGACAAGTGAAGTGTGGTGTGTGATCCATCGCAGCATAGCCTCTTTGTTTCGGGCGCAAAGCTTATGTATATCATGATCCGGATTGCTGAATTCGGCGCTGACATTAATGAAATAACAACCCAAGAAAAGTGGCTTGGATTGATCGAGACCCTGAAACAGATCGTCAAAAGCATCAAGCATGGCATACAAGGCGTCCCTACCTGGCGTCGCTTCGTGCAAACGCAAATCGAGCCAAGAGAAATACTGCTGATCACAATATTCGACGGTCGCAGCAATTAGATCTTCCTTGCTGGAGAAATGGTTATATAGCGTTTTCTTGGCAATGCCGGACTCTTCAAGTACCCGATTGATGCCAACAGCATGAATGCCGTACTTATAAAAAAGGTTAAAGGCAGTTGCGACTAACTGTTCTTTTTTGTCCATGATGTTATTCATCGTTGTGAGGATTCATACGCGACATGTTGACACAAGGAGACAGGGTTGTCTACAATCCCTCAAGGAGACCGATCTGTCTCTTTCTTTGCAATTTCCTTGAGGCTTCTTTTATGAACACGACAACAGCGGCTTCCGCACAACAGCCCTCCGTCATCTATGATCTAGTCACGATAGGTTCCGGTTCGGCGGCTAGAGCCGCAGCGAACGAAGCACGTAGGCTCGACAAAACAGTCGCCATGATCGAACAGGGGTTGGCAGGAGGGACCTGTCTCAATGTAGGATGCGTTCCTTCAAAGACGTTGCTTGCGGCGGCTTCTGCTCGCATGTCTGCTGCGCATGGGAAGTTCCCAGGTATAGCGACCTCGGCCGGGCCTGTCGACTTGTCTTTGCTTGTCAGAGATAAAGATCAAATGATCGGGCACTTCCGGCAGTCTTTCCATGTACAAGCACCCAAGGATGCAGGTATTGCGGTATTTCGCGGCAAGGCGACCTTTGTAGCGTCAGATGAGCCAGATATCGTAGCGCTCGTCGTCGCGGACTCAGACGGAAACACAAACCTGGTGTACGCCAAGCAGGTACTGATCGCCAGTGGGGCAGCGCCATTCATTCCTTCCATTCCTGGCCTCAGTGAGGTGGACTTTCTCACTTCCGGCTCGGCCATGTCCCTTGAGCAGGTGCCTGAGTCCATGCTGGTCGTCGGCGGCAATGCGATCGGTCTGGAGCAAGGTCAATTGTTCGCTCGACTGGGCAGCAAGGTTGAAGTGGTCGAGATAGCTCCTCGAATTGCACCGTTCGAGGATCCCGCGATTTCTGCGGCACTGGAGCAGGCGCTGTCAGCGGAGGGCATCATGTTCCATACTGGCGCCAATCTGACAAACGTCGTACCACACGAGACCGGGGTGCTTGCAACTGTCGTCGCCGAAGGACGTACTCAGCAAATTTTCGCCCATAAGATTCTCATAGCGACGGGGCGCCGTCCGGCAACTGAAGGACTCAACTTGGATGCTGTCAATGTGTCCAGGGGCGATCGAGGCGAAATAATTGTGGACGAACATCTGCGAACCTCAAATCCTCGCATCTGGGCAGCGGGCGATGTCACTGGTATGGCTCAATTAGTGTATGTCGCTAGTGCACAGGGGACCGTGGCCGCGAGCAATGCTCTGGGCAACGAGCCTCGGTCCCTAGACTACACCGCCTTGCCCCGCGTCATTTTCACGTCGCCCGAGATGGCTGCTGTCGGCATGACTCCTATGCAGGCTGAGGCGGCCCAAATTGCCTATGATGTTCGTGAAATTCCGGTTTCCTTTGTTCTACGTGCTATTGTAAGTCGTCACGACAAAGGGATAATCAAGATGATATCCGAGCGTGAGACAGGAAGGATTCTGGGTATTCATATGGTAGGCGAATCTGCTGGAGAGGTTATTGCAGCTGCAACCTATATTATCTCCGCAGGACTTACGGTTGACCAACTTGCAAAACAGTGGTCTCCGTACTTCACTATGGCGGAGTCGCTTAAAAACGTAGCAAGCAGTGCACCAACTTTGGAAGATTCGGCTAATGGCTAAATCTTATTATTACTATGCGCTTAAATTTCAAGGGATCGTTTCAGGGTAAAGTTTCCTGATGTGAGCATGTTTGAGTTTTTTGCTATGGCGGGATCGCTCAATGGGCTTCCCGCCTTTTTTGTGGTGAATCATTAAAGAATTTGCCGATCTTGAATATATGCATAAAAACTCAGGGGGTGCCGTTCAGTCTGTTTGACCTGCTCCCCCCAGGCCGTACCAATGTGAAGTAGCAAGGGGTCCGCCATTCAGGAGAATCGCAGACATGAGGAAGAGCAAGTTCACAGAGGAACAGATCATCGGGTTCCTCCAACAGGCCGAGGTCGGCATGGCGGTGGCGGAGATTTGCCGCAAGGGCGGCTTCTCCGACGCCACGTTCTACAAGTGGCGCGCCAAGTTCGGCGGCATGCAGGTGTCAGAGGCCAGACGGCTGCGCGAGCTGGAGGCGGAGAACGCCAAGCTCAAGCACCTGCTGGCCGAGGCGCACCTGGATCTGCATGCGCTCAAGAGCGTGCTCGGGGTAAAAAGGTAGCCCCACAAGCCCGGCGCGAGCTGATCACGCAGCTGGTGCAGGAGCACCAACTGTCCGAGCGTCGCGCGTGCGGGCTTGTGGGGCTAAGCCGAGACAGCTACCTGCACCCACCGGTGCCCAGCGCACAGACCCAGGCCCTGAAGGACAAGATCGTCGAGATCGCGCATGTGCGTCGGCGCTTCGGCTACCGGCGCGTGCACGACCTGCTGCGCAACGACTTCCCTGGCGTCAATCACAAGCGGGTGTACCGGCTCTACAGAGCGGCCAATCTGGCGGTTCGCAAGCGCAAGAAGGCCAAGCGCCCCGTGATGGAGCGCACGCCCCTAAACATCGCCCAACGCATCAACGAGGTGTGGAGCATGGACTTCGTCAGCGACAGCCTGGCCAGTGGCCGGCGCATCAAGTGCCTGACCGTGGCCGATGACTTCAGCCACGAATGCGTGGAGATCGCTGTGGACTACGGCATCAGCGGCCTGTACGTCACCCGGCTGCTGGATCAGGCGGCGCGCTTCAGGGGCTACCCGGCCGCCGTCAGAACCGACAACGGCCCGGAGTTCACCAGCCGGGCCTTCATCGCCTGGACGCAGGAACACCACATCCGGCACATCCTGATCGAGCCAGGTCGGCCCATGCAGAACGGCTACATCGAGAGCTTCAACGGCAAGTTCCGCGACGAGTGCCTCAATGAGCACTGGTTCCAGAGCATGCGCCAGGCACGCACCGAGATTGCCGCATGGCGTCGGGACTACAACGAGGTTCGGCCTCACAGCAGCATTGGCCGCATACCGCCAGCCAGGTATGCCCAGCAACTGCGTCAGCACGCAGGCGACGCAGCTCGTCATGAGATCCCTGCCCAAATCCATTAACCTTCAACCCCAGGACCCCAACCTAATCACTGGTACGGCTGAAGGGGGCAGGTCATGTTGACGAGAAAGATAGGATTCTTTTACTGAGAAATTCCCGTCAGAACTTCAATTTATCTTCTCTAAATTTGAAAGGTTGTCAGGCAATTCATGCGCGATGAGTAGACACGCTGGCCTGCTTCAGTGCCCCCGAGTACTGCGACCAGAAGGAAAGGGGTTATTCGTTTCATAGTTCGATTTCCTGCTGTGGGCTACTGCTTCGCAGCCGCCGTCACCGCCGAGGACGCGCTTAAGGCCAAGGCCATTTCCTGGGTCATGGTGGGCGGTCTCGCGGGCGCCATCATCGGGCCGCAGTTGGTGATCTTCACGC
>NZ_JWMB01000019.1:0-127147 GCF_000812445.1 Cupriavidus sp. SHE
AGTGTCCAGTTTGCGCTGGAATGGCCGTCCAGATTGCCGTGGAATCAGTGTCCAGTTTGCCGTGGAATGGGTGTCCAGTTTGGCGCGGAAAACGCAAGCAGGCGTCTCGTCCGACCGGCCCTGAGCCAATCACTTTGGCCGCGAGCGCTCTTCCACATCCAGCAATTGCCAGCGGATCGACGAGGCATCGGCAGGTGGATTCGGCACCTGATACTCCCGCACGCGCAGCTTGTAGCTGACGCCGGGCTCGAAATCGAGCCCCTCGATCGCCCCGTACCAGAGCTGCCAAGGGGCATCAGGTGACTCGCGCCAGCGATAGCACTGCATCTTGCCCACGCCCGAGCATTCCACTCGCTGCGAATCGATATAGACGATCTTTTCCTTGCCGGATGCCGCATCGATCTTCGCACCGCGCCGGCCCACGCCTTCACGCTCGACGAACTGCAGCAGATCACCATCGGCCGTCTTCCAGACGATCTGCCGCCCGGTGGAGCCTGCCGACGGCTGCGTGCCGACCGTGGTGAACGGCGACGCCATCGCCTTGAGCAGCGCCGATTCGAGCTCCATGCGCGGCCCCGGGCAAGCCATTCGCGTGCCGGCGATGCGATCAAAGCGAATGCCGGTGCTGGTCTTGCCGTAGCCGCCCGTGAAGCGGTTGCAGCCGCTGGTGCCGCTTACCGTGCCTTGCGGGGAATCGATGCCGTCGTTGAAGTCGAAGATGATCGGCTGACCATTGTCGCCGTGGGGAATATCGCGCAGCGTGCCATCGGGACGCTGCCACCGCACGAGTTCCCAACGGCTCGGACCGCTCGAGCGCGTTTCACTGAGGCTGGTATTGGCCGATGGTGTATCGGGAGGTTGGCCGCTAGCGCAAGCTGACATGATGGTGGCGGAAGCAAGGGCCAAAGTCATGGCCAGGGGACGAAGAATCTTTTGCATGGGTCGACTCCTTTGCTTGAAACGCCTGCGGCTCGAATGCTTGCGTTCTCTCGCCGTATGGGAGACATACGGGAGAGGACGCAAGCGCTTGAAGAGCCTCAGGCAACACTCAGTCTAGTGGAACGGCGCTTACGCCGCATCAGCGCAACACCGGTGCCAGCGCGCCCAGCGTGCGTGCCGTCGCGCCACGATGGAGGCCGGCGAAGGTCAGCGCGTGCTCGCGCATGTCCGCAAGCCGCGTTGCGTCACCGAGGGTGGCAGCAGCGGCAACCATCAGTTCGTCCGCATCGGCCACGCGCTGGCACGCGCCCGCGGCAATCGCGTCCTCGGTCGCCTGCGCGAAGTTGAACGTGTGTGGTCCCATCAGCACCGGCGTGCCCACGGCGCAGGCCTCGATCAGGTTCTGACCGCCGAGCGGGATCAGGCTGCCGCCGATATACGCGATGTCCGAGGCGGCGTAGTACATCGCCATCTCGCCCATCGAATCACCAAGCACGACGTCGGCAGTAATCGGCGCCGACAGTTGCTCAATATCGAGCGCGCTGCGCCGCTGCACGCTGAAGCCGGCGCGCGTCGCCATCGTGGCCACCTCGTCAAAGCGCTGCGGATGACGCGGCACCAGCAGCAATGCGGGGCGATCCGTGCCCGGCCAGCGCGAGAATGCCTCCAGGATCAACGGCTCCTCGCCCTCGCGCGTGCTCGCGGCCGCCAGCACATGCCGGTTGCCGAAGGCCTGCCGCAGAAGCTGTCCGCGTGCCACGCCGGCCTCAGGCGGTTGCATATCGAACTTCAGGTTGCCCGTGACCTGCACCGACTTCACGCCCAACGCTCGATAGCGTTCGGCGTCGCCAGCGGTCTGGGCCAACACCATTGTGAAGTCGTTGTACAGCGCTGCGGCGGCACTGCCGAATCGCGCGGTACGCCGATAGCTGCGCGGCGACAGCCGAGCGTTGACCAGGAACAGTGGCACGCCCATGCGCCGCGTGACGTGCACCAGATTCGGCCAGACTTCCGTTTCCATGATCAGGCCGGCATCCGGCTGGAAGTAGGCCAGAAAGCGTCGGACCAGCCAGGGCAGGTCATATGGCAGGTAGCACTGCTGGACGCGTGGGTTGGCACCGTAGAGCTGCGCGCCAGTCTGGCGACCGGTCGGCGTCATGTGCGTCAGCAACAGCCGGTGCCGCGGATAGGCCGCCAGCAGCGCGTCGATCAGCGGTTGCGCCGCCCGCGTTTCGCCAACGGACACCGCGTGGACCCACAGCCATGGGCCGGCAGCCGATAGATCTCCATAGCGCCCCAGCCGCTCGCCAACATGCTGGATGTAGCCCGACTCCTTGCGCGAACGCCAGACCAGCCGCAGCAACGCCAGTGGCAAGATCAGCAGCCACAGCAACGAGTAGACGAAACGCAGCATCAAGCAGTCACTCCGCGCACGCGGATCGCTGCGTCATGGACTTCATCGACGGTCGGCACGATGCCATCGTCACCGACATTGGCAATGCGGTCGGACCAGTAGCCCTCGGTTTTCCAGCGCCATGTGGCCGTGTAGATCTCGACGGTCGGACGGCACAGGGCGGCGGCGATATGCACGAGCCCCGTGTCGACGCCGATGACAACCTCGGCGCGATTGATCAGCCCGAATCCCTGCATGACCGAGAAGCGCGGCAGGACGCGCGCGCCGGGAATACCCGCTGCCAGCGCCTCGGCGTCGCGGCGCTCCGCCTCACTGCCCCAGGGCAGCAGCACAGTCAGCCCCTCCGCTTCGAGCCTCCGCCCCAGCGCGTGCCAGTTCTCCACCGCCCAGCGCTTCTTCGCGCCAGCCGTTGCATGGAAGCAGACCGCGTAACGCGCGGGCAGGTCCGCCCACAACGGATCATCGACGCTCAACGTATTGGCCGCGGGGCCGAAGAAGCGTGGCGGCTCGGGCGGGGTAATGCCGGTCAGCGCGGCGCCAAGCAGACGCGAGCGCCGCACCGAGTGAGTCTGGCGCGGCACCTTGATGGGGGCCGTATAGAACAACCGGGCGGCTGGCTCGTAGCCCGATCCCTGCGTGGCATTGCCCAGGCCAATCACCGGCGCCCCGGCCACACGCGCGGCGGTGCGAGCCACGATGGCGGTCTTCAGGAGCCCCTGCGTCTCGAGCACGGCGTCATAGGGCCTCGCCTGGATGGCATCGCGCAGCGCGCCAATCTCCGCCCAGGTCTCGCCGCGCCAGAAGCGCTTGCGCCAGCGGCGCAGCGCGAACGGAATCACGCGGCCCACTTCGGGCAGCAGCCGCACCAGATCAACATAACCTTCCTCGACCACCCAGTCGATCTCGGCATCGGGCCAGCGCGCGCGCAGATCGTGCACGAGCGGCATGTTGTGCACCACGTCGCCCAGCGACGACACCTTGACGATCAGGATACGAGGCCGCGCGGGCAGCCCAAACGGAGACACCGCCGCTTGCGGCGACGGTGTCTCCTGGTTCGATACCTGCACGATGTCAGAACGGGAGCTTCGCATCCGGTTTCTCAGCCAGAATCACACGCTTGAATTCGGCCTGGATACGGGCCAGCGCGGCATCGTTGTCGGCCTCGAAACGCATCACCACCACCGGCGTGGTGTTGGACGGACGCGCCAGGCCAAAGCCGTCCGGATACTCGACGCGAACGCCGTCGATCGTGATGACTTCCTTCGCGCCGTCGAACTTCGCATTGGCGCGGATCTTGTCGAGCAGCGTGAACGCCTCGCCCTCGGCGCACTTTAGCTGCAGCTCGGGCGTGCAATTCGAATTCGGCAGTGCGTTGAGCACGGCGCTGGCGTCGGCGTGGCGCGACAGGATCTCGAGCAGCCGCGCGCCCGTGTACAGGCCATCGTCGAAGCCGTACCAGCGATCCTTGAAGAACACGTGGCCGCTCATCTCGCCGGCGATCGGCGCGCCCGTTTCCTTGAGTTTGGCCTTGACCAGCGAATGGCCCGTCTTCCACATCAGCGGTTCGCCGCCGTGCTGGCGGATCCACGGGGCCAGCTTGCCCGTGCATTTGACGTCGTAAATCACCTGCGCGCCGGGATTGCGCGAGAGGATCTCCTGCGCGAACAGCATCAGTTGCCGGTCCGGGAAGATGACTTGCCCGTCCTTGGTGACCACGCCCAGGCGGTCGCCGTCACCATCGAATGCCAGACCCAGCTCGCAATCCGTGTCGCGCAGGCACTGGATCAGGTCCTGCAGGTTCTCCACGTGGGCGGGATCGGGATGGTGGTTCGGGAAATGGCCGTCGACATCGCAGAACAGTTCGGTCACTTCGCAACCGAGCGCGCGGAACAGGTCGCCCACGAACGCGCCGGCCACGCCGTTGCCGGCATCGAGCGCGATCTTCATGGGGCGCGCCAGCTTCACATCGCCGACGATGCGGTCCAGGTATTGCTGGCGCACATCGACGAGCTTGTAGCCGCCATTACCCTTGGCGAAGTTGCCCGCCTCGATGCGTTGGCGCAGCGCCTGGATCTGCTCACCGTAGATCGCCTTGCCGCCGAGCACCATCTTGAAACCGTTGTAGTCGGGCGGGTTGTGGCTGCCCGTGACCATGATGCCGGACGTGGCGCGGCGGCCGTCCAGCTCGATATTGGTGCCGAAGTAGACCATCGGCGTGGCAACCATGCCCAGATCGATCACGTCGAGCCCGGCGGCGCGAAGGCCTTCGACGAGCCCTCCCAGCAGATCGGGCCCGGACAGGCGGCCGTCACGGCCGACCACCACGGCCCGCTCGCCTTGCTCGGCGGCGGCAGAGCCAAAAGACAGGCCGATGAAGCGGGCCACTTCGGGGGTTAGCGTCTTGCCAACGATGCCTCGGATGTCGTAGGCCTTGAAGATCGAAGGTTCAATTTGCATATGGCTTCCCATGTCTGAAGTTCACGGTGCGATACCGACCGGCAACAGCTAGCCGGACGGGGCGCGGGCAGGGCGCCAAAAACTCGTATTGTGCCGGATTGCGAAGTCAGCGCCAGTTTATAATCCCTCGATCACCCAAACCCGGGCGATCCGTGCGCCACGCCACGGATCTGGCAACGCCCGTTCTTGGCCATGTGCGGGGCGCTTGCCAGTGCTTCTTTACCAACTTTTTCCCGCGTTCGTGCAGAACCTGCCCTCCCCCCGGCCCCGCGTCGCGTACGTCATTACCAATACCGAGATTGGCGGGGCGCAGTCGCATGTCGCAGACCTGCTGCGCGCACTGCGCGGCCGGATCGACGCCACCGTACTGGCGGGCGGGGATGGCCCCCTGTTCGCGACCGCGCAGGCCGCTGGCGCCGAAACCGTCCGGCTCTCGCTGCTCGACAATGCCATGTCGGTAGGCAAGGCCATCGCCACATTTCGCCAACTGAAAGCCGCCCTGCGCCACGCGGCGCCGGACCTGATTCACGTCCATAGCGCCAAGGCAGGCGCGCTGGGACGGATTGCCGCGTGGATGCTCGGGGTGCCCGTTGTCTACACGGTCCACGGCTTCGCGTTCAAGCCAGCGGCCCCGCTGCACCGGCGCATGGCCGCACGCATCGCGGAGTGGTGCCTTGCGCCGTTGACCACGCGGCTGATCTGCGTGGCCGACTCGGAGCGTGCCCTGGCCGCGGCGCTGCCATTGCCGGCGGCACGTGTCTGCGTGATCCACAACGGTATTCCCGACACCGGGGCTCGCGCAGAACCAGGTGGGCCGCTACGCCGCATCGTCATGGTGGCGCGCTTCGCCGCGCCGAAACGCCCGGACCTCGTCATCCGGGCCTTTGCCCGTGCAAACCTGACCGATTGTGAACTGGTGATCGCCGGCGATGGCCCCACCCGCGACGCCATGCGCCAGCTTGCCGACGAACTGGCGCCTGGGCGTATCCGCCTGCCAGGAAACGTCGACGACATCGCCAGCCTGCTGGCCTCGGCACAGATCTTCGTATTGGCCTCCGACCATGAGGGACTGCCAGTCTCGATTCTCGAAGCGATGCGGGCCGGGCTCCCGGTGATCGCATCGGATTTGCCCGGTATTCGGGAGGAGTTCGGCAAGGCGCAGGCTGGCCTGCTGGTGCCTGGCAATGATGAAGCTGCGATGGCCGAAGCCTTGAGCACCCTTGCCCGCGCCCCCGCCAAGCGGACGGCTATGGGCCAATCGGCCCGGGCGCGCTGGAGCGAGGCGTTCGGCGTTGACACCATGGCCGACGCCACCTGGCAGGTTTACCAGCGTGTGCTCGGGCCGGGGCAGACAGCCGCGATGCCGGCCGGGGGTGCCTGAGATGAGCAACAAGCAAGCCCGCCTCACCCATTCTCAGCGAAGCCCGGCCGCGAACACGCGCGGTTCCGAAACCGTGCGTCGCGCCAGCCGGATGCTGTCCTGGGCCCTGGTCGGCCTGGTGCTGTTCGGCATCAATACCGTGGCGGCGGAATACCTGCACCACTCGGGCATCGTGACCTACGTGTTCACGCGCACCCTGCTGTGGGCGATCGTCCCCTACCTGTGCACGTTCGTGCTGCTGCATCGGTCGTTGCATCTTCCGGCAATCGAAGGCAACAGCCTTGTCGGCATGTCCGCGACGCTGCCTTTCGGCCTGCTGCTGATCGTCTTCGCCGCGTTCCATATCGAGTATTCCCGCGGCGCCCTGCTGGTCGGCTATATCACGACGCTGGTGTGGAGCGGCATCGGCTACCGGCGCTTCGTGCAGAACTACGTGCCGGTGTTCGGCTATACCGATCCGCGCACGCTTGAACAGCTTGAAGAAGTCCTGGCCATGCCCGGCGCCACGCCACCTACCCCCACCCGTTTCGAGTTCATCCATGCCATCGAGGATGCCGTCCATTGCGATGGCCTGATGCTGGACCGATCCGCCACGGCGGACCCTGAGCGGACGCGCGCGCTGGCGCGCCTGAAGCTCAGCCATGTGCGCATGTATTCGGTGGAACGGGTTGGCGAGATGCTCACGGGCCGCGTTGGCCTCGATCACATCGACGAGAATTTCCTCGACGACTATGCGCGCCACTATCTCTACGGATACGTGAAGCGCCTGGTGGACATCGCCGCCGTGCTTTGCCTGGCGCCCCTGGCGTTGCCGCTCTCCGCGCTGACGGCGCTGGCGATCCGGCTGGAATCCACGGGGCCGGTCCTGTTCCGGCAGGCGCGCGTGGGCCGCTTCGGCGAACCATTCACGATGCTCAAGTTTCGCAGCATGAGCGTGCAGCCCGACGCCACCGCCCAGTTCGCGCAACGCCACGATCCGCGCGTGACACGCGTGGGCCGCGTGATCCGCAAGTACCGTCTGGACGAACTGCCGCAGCTCTGGAACGTGCTGACCGGCGACATGAGCCTGATTGGGCCACGCCCGGAACAGGTGCCGATGGTCGACATGTTCGCCGACACCATCGCGTACTACCCGTACCGCCATCTGGTTCGCCCCGGCCTGTCGGGATGGGCTCAAGTTCAGCAGGGCTATGTCGGCACGCACGCGGAAACGGTCACCAAGCTCAGCTACGATCTCTACTACGTCAAGCATTGCTCCTTCGCACTCGACCTGCTGATTGCCGTCAAAACCGTGCGCACGCTGCTGACCGGGTACGGAGCGCGTTGATGGCAGGCATGACCGGGGATACCCCACTCACCGGCGCTCCGATGCGCATCCTGCTGGTTACAACCGGCCTGAAGATGGGCGGCGCCGAGCACCAGGTAATAGCACTCGCGCGCGCATTCCTGGCCTATGGCCACGCGGTGGCCATCCTGAGCCTGTCGCCGGGCCGCGAGATCGACGTGCCCGCCGATGCGCACGTCGTCGAACTGAGCATGAGCAAGACGCCGGCCGGCATGGCACGGGCGCTCTGGCAGGCACGCGGACTGGTCAAGTCGTGGCGACCGGACGTGATTCACGCGCACATGATTCACGCCAACGTCTTCACGCGCCTGCTGACTCGAGTCGTCCAGTGCCCGCCAGTGATCTGTACCGCGCACAGCTTTCGTGAAGGCGGCCGCCTGCGGATGATCGCGTATCGGCTGACCGACCGATGGAGCGCGTTGACGACCCACGTCAGCGAGGACGGGCGCGAAGGCATGGTCGCCTCGGGTGCCGTGCAAGCTGACCGCATCACGGTGATGCCGAATGGCATCGACATCGAACGGTTTCGGCCCTCGGCGGCGTTGCGGGGCAGCACGCGCGCGCGTCTGGGCATCAGCGCTGGCACAAGGCTGGCCCTGAATGTCGGGCGACTGGTCCCGGAGAAGGCACAAGCGCTTCTGCTGCGCGCCTTCGCGCAGATCGACCCCGCCACGCTTCCGGTCCACCTGCTGATCGCCGGTGGCGGCCCACTCCATCAGGCCCTGGCCGAGCAGATCACGGCGCTGAACCTGAATTCGCGTGTCACGCTGCTGGGGCCACGCAGCGACGTGCCCGCCCTGCTCAACGCAGCGGATACGTTCGTGCTCTCATCCGACATTGAAGGACTGCCGATGGTGCTCGTGGAAGCGCTGGCCAGCGGCTGCCCCGTGGTAGCCACCGATGCACCCGGCGTTCGGGAAGTCGTGCATGACCAGGGGACCATCGTGCCGCGCGACGACGCGACAGCGCTGGCCGTCGCGCTGGATGCAGCGCTGCGCCACGGGCGAGGTTCGTCCGCGGACGAAGCCGCACGCCGGGCCGCAATGATCGCCAGGTTCTCGATCGACGCCGTGGCGCAGCGCTGGCTGGAGATCTACGCCGGCCTCGCCGGCACGGCCCCCTGCCCCCACGTGGAGGCCGCCTGATGCGCCGGCGCGTGGCGGGCAATCTGCTGTGGATGTTGGCCGAACGCGGCTTCCAGATCGGTATCGGCATCGCCGTGGTGGCCATGCTGGCACGCGCGCTTGGACCGGCGGGATTCGCACACTTCCAGTACGCGCAGTCGATCGTGCTAATTGCCGCATCCTTCGCACTGGTCTGCGGCGCTGAAGTCGTGGTGCCGAGGCTCGTAGCCTCACCGGCACCGGCCACGCAGCACGCACTGCTTGCACACGCCTTCGTGCTACGTCTGGCCGGTGGCGCCATCGGGTACCTGCTGATGTGTGCCTACCTTGGCATCACCTCCCCTGGCCCAGAGGTATGGCACGCAGCGCTTTGGCTGGGCATCGCCATCCTCCTGCGCGAGCCGTTTGGCGTGGTGACAGCCTGGATGCAGTCCCACACCAACAACCGACCCGGCACGCTATTCAGCCTGGCCGCGCTGGCAGTCAAGGCTATCCTCGTGGGAAGCCTGTTTGCCGCCGGCGTTCACAAGATCACCGGCTACGCCGCCGCTTTCGCCATCGAGGCGATCATTCTGGCTGTGCTGCTGACGAGTTACTACTTCGTGCGCGTGCATGATCGCGATTTCGCCTGGCAAGCCCCGCAGGCGCAAGATCTGATCACGAGCGGCGCCCTGTTCTGGATCAGTTTCATCCTGATGATGGGCGCGCGCCGGGTGGACCAACTTGTACTCCAGCCAGCGGTGCCACCCGCCGATTTTGGCGCCTATGCCGCGTGCATGCAGATCCTCGACAACTTCACGATGGTGGCAAGCATTCTGGTGGCTGGCATCGCGCCGGCCTATGTCTATGCGAAAGCCGCCTATGCGGAAGCACATGCCAACATCGGCCGCATCGCGCTGGGCATCGCCGTGCTGGGCCTTGTCGGCGGCATGGCCATCGCTGGCTGCGCGCCCTGGATCGTGCGACTGCTCTACGGCAACGCGTTCGAGGCCACCGTGACACTGCTACGTGTGGCGGCCGTGGCTTCGACACTCGTGTTCGCCGACGTCGCGCTCA
Source organism: Cupriavidus sp. SHE (assembly GCF_000812445.1). Lineage (NCBI taxonomy): Bacteria > Pseudomonadati > Pseudomonadota > Betaproteobacteria > Burkholderiales > Burkholderiaceae > Cupriavidus > Cupriavidus sp. SHE. Next base: position 9,717 of record NZ_JWMB01000019.1, read on the forward strand.
CGCTGCTTGCGGTCTATCTGCGCAGGCCGCGCTGGGTCGCCATCAAATGGGCGCTGGTGTTTGGCGCCACGCTGACCTTCGATCTCATCGTCATCCCGCGCTACGGCAGTTGGGGAGCGATCGCGGGCTATGCATTGGGCAACGGCGTGGCCGTGCTGGTCGGCCTGACCCTGTGGTGGCGGCACCGACCGGCGCCCGAGGTGGCATCCATATGAGTACGCCGCTGCCGACCATCTGCTTCCTGACCGGGACGCTGAATGCCTTCGCTGGCGCGGAACGCATGACCGCGGTCATCGCCAATGCGCTCGCGGAACGCGGCTATCGCGTGTTCGTCCTGAGCCTGTGGGACCGGACCAGCGTGTTCCCGCTGCACGAAAGCGTGCAGCACCACGCGTTGTTCGAGCAGCGACCGTCGTTCAAGCGTGCCTACGTATCCACCGTGCTCGGGATTCGACGCTTCGTACGGGAACATGGTATCGACGTGCTGATCGAGGTTGACACCATGCTGACCCTGTTCACGCTGCCGGCGACGTCAGGCATGAAGGTGCGCAGGATCGCGTGGGAGCATTGTCATTTTGATGAGGATCTCGGGAGAAGGGCGCGAAGGGTGGCGCGGTGGTTGGCGGCTAAGACGAGCAGCTCCGTTGTGGTGTTGACGGAGCGGGACAGGCAGCGATGGCTAAATGCTCTCGGTCAGCACTGTCGGATTGCAACCATCGGCAATCCGTTGCCTTTTGCATTCCCTGCGGAGCCCGCGCCACGCCATAGCCGGGTCGTACTCGCGGTCGGCCGGCTCGTACGCGCGAAAGGCTTCGATGTTCTGCTCGATGCCTGGGCCCGCGTGGCACCGGCGCACCCGGATTGGCGACTGGTCATCGTCGGGGAAGGCGAAGAACGGGACGCACTGGAGGCGCAGGTACGAAGCCTTGCGCTCGGCCATTGCGTCGACCTGCCCGGCGCCAGCCCGGAGATCGCCAGCTACTATGGCGAAGCCTCGATCTTCTGTCTCAGTTCGCGCTATGAAGGGTTCGGCCTGGTGCTTATGGAGGCGATGGCATTTGGATTGCCAGTGGTGTCGACGAATTGCGAAGCCGGGCCCAAGGCGTTGATTCGGGACGGAGTGAATGGGCTTCAGGTACCGACTGAAGACGCGCTAGCGCTCGGTGCAGCATTATCGCGACTGATGCAGGAGAAGCATCTGTGCGAGGCGCTTTCGTCGCGGGCTCGGGATGATGCACGCCGCCACAAAATCGACGCCATTTGCCCGCTGTGGCAAAACCTGCTGGGTGATATACAGGCTGTGTAACTATTGGTAGCATTTCAAAACATGACCGCCGAGGGGTTGGCGGCAGTAGTCGCGCTAGAATGGTGAAACTCTAAGAGTCCCCCACTGCACGCCACAAATGCCCATTGCAAACTCGAATGCTTTCCCGGACGCTTGGCGCCTCTCCCCTAAATCCATAAAGTTGATTGGCCTGGCAGGCGTAATCGGCGCATTGTGCGGGTTCGCGGTGTTTCATTTTGTTCCACCCCGCTGGACCGCCAGAATCACCGTGCAGGTTGGGCAGATATCGAGCCCCGAGGGTGGCGCCGTGACAAGCCGGCTGGTGGAAAATCAGCTGACGGCGGTGGATCGCTACAATCTGCCCTCATCCCGCCTGAAGGTGCTCAACGAGCTTGGGCTGCAGGCGGGCAGTGACAGTAAGGAATCCAGGCTGATTTTCGAATCATTGCTCGGATCGCCAGGCAAAGGCCCCAATCTGATCAATTTGCAGGTTTCCGCCTACTCACGGGAACAGGCAGTGGCCGCCATGAGTTCTTCGGTCAAATTGCTTGCTGCGGAGCATCAAAAGTTGCTCGCACCGTCGATTAGCAGAATGAGCGGCGATCTCGCCAATCTGACAGACAAACTGAAGGCCGCGGAAAGGGATTATGCCAATAGCTATGCCTGGCTGGTGGCAAATGCAAAACAGAAAAATGATCCCATTAACAGTGTGCGGGATGTGCAGTTGACCAATTTGACTATGCTTGCAGACAGGCAGTCAGTTGAATTGCGGCACAGGATTATGCAATTTCAGGAGGCTCTGGACCCCACATCGAGCTATCCGACGCGACCAATGGGGGAGATTTTCGCCCCCGACCGCCCCAGCACCCCCGGCTGGGCGGTATTTGTCGCAGCCGGCGCCGTCTTTGGTCTGGCACTGGGAACCCTGCTGGTCGTCCAGCGGTTGGCAAGTCGGGCGAGGAAGCCGGACCTCTGAACTAGGCAGATCGTGAAGCGCCCGGCGCCGCGTCGGCACGCGCGACGCGGCGCACCAAGCTGGTTTCGCGCGCCAAAACGCGCGAAACCAGCGGACTCCACGACTCCCCTTACACCAGCAAGGCGTTCGCAGCCTTGCCCTCTGCCTGCGGACCATATCCGTGGACCTGACGGCCCAGGATTTCCTTGATCTGCTTCTCGTCGCTCTGGTCGGCCGCCACGCGCATGGATGCAAGCACGGGCGCAAATTCCGGCCACGGCACGTAATCCTCTCGCGCCTTCATGATCCGCTCATGGGCCGTACCTTCGGGGTTATCGCCGATCAGCAATTCTTCATAGAGCTTCTCGCCGGGGCGCAGACCCGTCACGCGGATCTCGATATCGCCATCCGGATGCTGATCGTCGCACACCGTCATGCCGGAAAGCTGAACCATGCGTCGCGCCAGATCCATGATCTTGACAGGCTGGCCCATGTCCAGAACGAACACCTCGCCGCCGTGCGCCATGGCGCCAGCCTGCAGCACCAGCTGGGCAGCCTCCGGGATGGTCATGAAGTAACGCGTCACCTTCTCGTGAGTCACCGTCAATGGTCCTCCTTCGAGCAACTGACGCCGGAAAAGCGGTACCACGCTGCCGCTGCTACCCAGCACATTGCCGAAGCGAACCATGGCGAACACCGTATGGTTGTGGACCACACCGTTTGCCTGCCCATCCATCAGGCCAAAATCCACGGCCTGACTGGCCGCAATTGCCTGCAGCACAAGTTCGGCCATCCGTTTGGTAGCGCCCATGACATTGGTCGGACGGACAGCCTTGTCCGTGGAAACCAGCACGAAGGACTCGGCTCCGGTCTCCATTGCGGCACGCGCCGCATTCAGCGTGCCATACACATTGTTCAGTACGCCTTCTGACGGATTGCTCTCCACCAACGGCACATGCTTGTACGCTGCCGCATGAAAAACCGTCGCCGGACGATAGAGTTCGCAGATCTCGCGCAGCCTGCCGAGATTGCCCACGCTACCCAGCAGGGGTACAACTTCCACCGCAAGCGCATGCTCGGCACGCAGTCCTTCGAGTTCCCGATGGACGGTGTAAAGACCAAATTCGTTATGCTCTACCAGCAATAACCTTGCGGGATTCTCCAGCAGGATCTGCCGGCAGAGCTCGCTGCCGATACTGCCACCGGCGCCGGTAACGAGCACGGTCTTGCCAGCGAGGTTGCGCGCCAGCAGTTCGGCATCAGGTGGCACTGGAGCGCGCCCAAGCAGATCCTCGATATCGAGTTCTTGAAAATCATGAACGGTGACACGCCCGGAAGCCAGGTCAACCATGCCCGGCAGCGTGCGCACGTGCACGGGGAGTTCGCGCAGCCGCGCAATGATCGCATTGCGCCTGGACCGGTCCAGGGACGGCATGGCCAGCAAAATGTCGGTGATGTCCAGACGCTCGATCGCATCAGGTACATCCTCCGGACTGAGAATGTCCACCCCGTTGATATGCCCGCCGACCTTGGTCTTGTCATCGTCAACGAAGCCCAGCAAGACAAATTGCCGAACCGCACCAAGTGCCGATGCGGTCTGCACACCGGCTTCGCCGGCGCCATAGATCAGCAGACGGCCTTCGGCATGCCTGGACTTGCCCGACCAGCCCTCCAGCCAGAACTTGGCCACTGCGCGGCTGGCTCCGACCAGAAGAAAGAACAGCATCGGCTGAATCAGGCCGACACTTCGTGGCACGCCATCCAACTTGAGGAGCAGAAGCAGGCCGAAGAACGTCACGCCGTAGATGCCGACGGCCTTCGCGGTACTGGCCAGCGCCGCCATGCCGGTGTACCGGAAGATCGCGCGATACAGACCAAAGTACACGAACAACGGGAAAGCAAGCACTGGCGCCAGCAGGTAGACATATTTCTGCTGGAACTGCGGTAGCCCGGACTGGTCCAGGCGCAAGTAAAAGGAAGCCCATACCGCTATCAGCGAAAGGACAAGATCCAGCGTTACCACCACGAAACGCTTGACCGGACGCGTCAACTTCAACAACGGTTGCGTGAATTGATTGGTCATAACTCATTCAAGGCAAGCGCAGCATTGCGAGCCTCTGTTGAACCTGCTCCATGTTGTGACTGCCAAGGCACCGGGGAGCAGCCAGTGACGCACGTGTGTGTGCGCCAACCTTTGCATATAGCCATCTCCAGAAGCGCGGTCTGTCGTCTTCGCCACACTTCTCGATGGTTCTTACCGGTTGGATCGAATCCTTCCTCTATCGCACCAGGCTCTTGATTGTCGAGACAATGACCCACAAGTCTCCAAAGAACGAGCGTTCCTTGACGTACTTGACGTAGTAGCGAAGCTTGATGGGGAGTACCTCGGTAATGTAGGCCTGCTGCGGATCCTTGGCTGCCCCAAGAATCTCGTTCTCGTCCTTGAACTCGATCGACGCCCAGTCAGTGATCCCCGGCCTCACGGAGAGGACGATCTCGCGCACATCCGCGGGGTAGCAGTCCACGTACCGGGGAACTTCCGGCCTCGGGCCGACCAGGCTCATGTCTCCCGCCACCACATCGATCAGCTGCGGCAGCTCATCGAGCTTGTACTTGCGCAGCACTGTGCCAACCTTGGTCACACGCCGGTCGGCGCCCACGGTGATCTGCAGGCCCTGCCGCTCCGCATCCGTTACCATCGTCCGGAACTTGTGAATGCGGAACAGGCGCCCGTACCGGCCGACGCGCTCCTGCCGGAAAAAGACCGGCCCCGGAGATTCCAGCTTGACGAGCAAGGCGAGCGCAAGCAGCAATGGCGCCAGCACCAGGAGCCCCAGAGCGCTGGCGACAAGATCAAAAATCCGCTTGGCCATTAACGTAGCGCTTCTTTCACCGCACTCACGACACGACGGACATCGGCCTCGGTCATCCGCGTGTACAACGGCAACGAGACCGTGTGCTCATAGATTCGCTGGCTGGCCGGGAACATTTCCGGTGTGAGCTTGTAAGTATCACGCCAGTAGGGGTGCAGGTGCATCGGGATATAGTGCACGCTGCAGCCGATGCCTTGAGCGAACATGCGCTCGATGAACTGGTCGCGGCCCACCTTGACCGTGTCGTCGAGTTGAATCACATACAGATGCCACGAGTGAACGTCACCGGGGGCGGCATGGGGAGGACGGACGATAGGCAGATCCGCCAGCAGCTCGTCGTACAGTCCGGCGACCCAGGAGCGCTTCTCGTGGAAGGTGCGGGCCTTGCGGAGTTGATGAATCCCCAGGGACGCGGCGATATCGGTCATGTTGTACTTGAAACCGGGCGCAACGATTTCGTAGTACCAGCTCGGGGCCTTCGACGTGAACCGGTCGAATGCGTCGCGGTTGATGCCATGAAGTCGCATCACACGAGCGCGCTTGGCGAGCTCGGGATCGCGAGTCACCAGCATGCCACCCTCTCCGGTCGTGATGGTCTTGTTGGCATAGAAGCTGAATACCGTGACGTCGCTGTCCAGCGTGCCAATCAGCTTGCCACCACACGTAGTGGGCAATGCATGAGCGGCGTCCTCCATCACCCGCACGCCGTGCTTGCGCGCAATCGCCAGCAACTCCTCCATGTCGGCTGAGCGGCCCGCGAAGTGAACGGGGATGATCGCCTTGGTGCGCGGTGTGATGGCCCGCTCGGTCGCGGCAATGTCGATGCAGAGCGTCTTCGGATCAACGTCCACAAAAACAGGATCCGCGCCCAGATAACGAATGATCTCGGCCGACGCCGTAAACGTATGCGTGGTGGTAATCACCTCGTCACCAGGGCCCACGCCCAGCGCTTCTAGACCCAGATGCAGACCTGCGGTCGCCGAATTGACGGCGATGGCTTCCAGCCCGCCGCCGAGGAACTCAGCAAAATCAGCCTCGAACTGGCGGGTCTTCGGGCCAGTCGTTACCCAACCCGAGCGCAACGCGCTCACGACTTCCGCAATTTCCTCTTCGCCGATTTCCGGAAGCGCAAAAGGCAGAAACTCCTGCTTGACGTCAGTCATTGTTCACCCTTGTAGTCTTGTGTGGGGACACGAATATGCTTGCCCATCAGCAGCATCGGCCGAGCGCCATCCTGCCGAAACTCGGTTCGCACTTCGTAGCCGTTCTTCTTGTAAAAACCAATCGCACGGTCATTGGCATCGGCATCCGTGGTCAACACAACCGCTTCCGCCCCTTTGACCAGTGCCTGCTTTTCGAAATCTCCGAGCAGATCATTGGCCAGGCCTTTCCCTTTCTCTTCGGGCAGGATGCCAATGCTCCTCAGCACGGCCGAGTTATCCGGGTATTCGGGTTGTCCCCGTCCGGAAAACAACTGGCCAAAGATGCGCCTTGTTACCTTGATAGGATTCCGCAAGACTGCGGGGACCAGCGCCGCAACAAAGCTTGGAAAGTACCTTAATGCCAGGCTCCGGTCACCTTCCGATCGCTTCAATGAACCCACGGCAAACCCCTGCAGCCGCCCGCCATCTTCCGCGATGACGAAAACACTACCCGGCTGACTGAGAAATGCACGATACATTACCGTCAGGAACGGACGCCCCAAGGAACTCAGGAAGAAGCCCGGAAAGGCCGCCAAGTGCACCTCGACCACCTGGCTCAAATCATCGGCTTCGGCCAAACGACGCATACTGAATTACCCTCTCTGATAACTAGGCGTTCTCGACAATTTGCCTGAGCATGGAGTCTACCTGCCTGACTCCGTTCTCCATACTCATTTTATCCGTGTAGTAATCGCGTCCGCGGCGCCCCATTTCATCGAGCTCCACACGTGGCAACGCGGACATTTTCAAGACCGCTTCGGCAAGCTTCCGTGGCTGGCAGGGCTCGACAACCACACCCGCCTGCGCATCGGCGACGATGTCAGCCGCCTCGCCCTTTACCGCCATCAGGATTGGCCGCCCGGTCTTCATATAGGCCTGGGTCTTGGACGGAATCGTGATTTCGAACACCTTCGCATCGGCCAGATGAACAAGCAGAACATCGGCCGCTGCAAGGATGCCACTTACCTTATCCACCGTCACTTGAGGCAGAAAACGGACATTGCTCAGACCGAGTTCGGAGGCCTGGCGCTTCAGTGCATCGCACTCCACACCAGCGCCCAGGAACACAAAGCGGATCCTGTCCATGCCCTGCTTCTCGACCAGTGCCGCGGCATCGACGACATGGCTCAGCGCCTGAGCTGCCCCCATATTGCCGGCATAGAGAACATTGAAGTATCCCGGATCGAGAACCGGCTCCTCCGGCTCAGCCACTGCCGCCGTCCGCCCCTCGTCGCACCAGTTGAAGATGCGCTTGATCTTGTCGCGCGGCGTCTTCTTGGATTCGAGTGCCCGCTGATAACCGTCCGACAGCACCACGACACGTGCGGCACTGCGGTAAATGAATCCGCAAAGCCGGTCGACGAATCGTGTGATGCGCCCTTCCCGAACCATGCCGGTTGCCACCAACGCTTCCGGCCAGAGATCCTGGACGTCATAGACGAACGGCGTCTTCCGGAAAAAGCGCACCAGCATTGCGGCGAAGCCCACGATAACCGGCGGATAGTAGGCATAGATAACGTCCGCCTTCCTTGCGAAAAACAGCGCATGGCATGACGACACCACGCCAAACGAGGCATAGCTGAGCATGCGCTTCACCGCCGACCGGCCATGGCTGATGATCGTCGGCAACCGCACGATCCTCACCCCGTCGATCTCCTCGACCTGATGCCATCGCATCCGGTATCCGGGGAAGATCTTGCCTCCCGGATAACTCGGAAACGTTGTAATCACTTCAACCTCGTGGCCTAACGCCTGTAGCCGCTTGGCAAACTCCAGGCCTTTGATTGAGTTTTCAGGGTCGAACAGCTGCGAAACGAACAGGATTCGCAAGACGGTCTCCTTTTCGCTTCAGTATTTTTTCCAGACGACGCGGTTCACATAGTCCGTGTAGCTATGAATGATCCGCACGACCTTGTCGGAGACGTTCGGCATGCTGTAATCGGCCACCTGGCGCAGCAGACGTGTCTCGCCGCGCGGCTGCGTCTGCAGCACTGCCAACCCCTGCATGACGCGATCGACCGAGAGGCCGGTCATCATCACGGCAGCCTCTTCCATGCCTTCCGGACGCTCGTGCGCCTCACGCAAGTTAAGCGCCGGAAAATTCATGATCGACGATTCCTCGTTGATCGTGCCGCTGTCCGACAGTACAGCCCGCGCCGAACACTGGAGCTTGTTGTAGTCCGTGAAGCCCAGTGGCTTCAGCAGGCGCACATTCCCATGAAACTTTGCACCCATGGCATCCACGCGCTTCTGGGTGCGCGGGTGCGTGGAGACGATCACGGGGAGGTCATAGTGCTCGGCAACGGTGTTGAGCACCTGAACCAGCTTGCCGAAGTTGATATCGGAGTCAATATTCTCTTCGCGATGCGCGCTGACCACGAAGTAGCCATTCTCCTGCAGGCCAAGTCGCGCAAGTGCATCGGATTTCTCGATACCTGGCAGGTAATGGGCGAGCACCTCCGCCATTGGACTGCCGGTCTTGATCACCATGTCTGGTGGCAAGCCCTCTCGCAGCAGATATTCTCGCGCAATCGAGCTGTAGGTCAGATTGATGTCGGCCGTGTGGTCCACGATGCGGCGATTCGTTTCCTCGGGCACGCGCAGGTCGAAGCAGCGGTTACCCGCTTCCATATGGAAGATCGGAATCTTGCGTCGCTTGGCCGGGATGACCGACAGGCAGCTATTGGTGTCACCAAGCACGAGCAGTGCTTCCGGTTTCTCCACCGCAAGCACCTCATCCATGGAAATGATGATCTTGCCGATGGTTTCCGCGGCCGTGCCGCCCGCCGCATTGAGAAAATGGTCGGGCTTGCGAATACCGAGATCGTCAAAGAAGATCTGGTTCAGTTCATAGTCGTAGTTCTGCCCCGTGTGCACGAGCAGGTGATCGCAGTGTTCGTCCAGACGCGCAAGCACACGCGACAGACGGATGATCTCGGGTCGCGTACCGACCACGGTCATGACTTTGAGCTTCTTCATCAGCGTCGAATATTCAATTCAAAGGGGACAGGCAAACGTGTCCGGACGTTGCCGGTCGAACACCTCATTTGCCCAGAGCATGACCACCATCTCGTCCTGCCCGATATTGGTGATGTCGTGCGTCCAGCCTGGGACGGTTTCCACGATTTCCGGCTCCGCACCCGTCGTCACCAGTTCATGCGCCTCGCCAGTCTGCATGTGCCGGAATTTGAAGCGCGCCTGGCCCTTGATCACCAGGAACTTCTCCGTCTTCGTGTGATGGTAGTGCCCGCCACGCGTGATTCCCGGGTGAGCCGTGAAATACGAGAACTGGCCACTATCGGAGGTCTTGAGCATTTCGACGAACACGCCGCGCGGATCGCCGTACTTCGGCACCGGATAGGAGAACGTATCCACCGGCAGGTAACTGACATAGGTTGCGTACAGCGCACGGATCAGGCCGGTACCTACTCGATCGATCGTCAAGGTATCACGGCTATCGCGGAATCCCTGGATGCGTTCGGCAAGCTCACCCACCGTGGTGGAGTACTGCGGCGCGACGAGCGCAAATCCCTCCGCATCCACCTGAGCATCGGCGCCATCCAGCAATTGCAGGAAGCGTTCGATGACATCATCAACGTAGACCAGCGTAACGGGCGCCGCCGGATCATTGATCTGGATCGGCAGACCGCGCGCGATGTTATGGCAGAACGTGGCCACTGCCGAGTTGTAGTTCGGCTTGCACCACTTGCCGAACACATTGGGCAGGCGGAATACGTGAACAGGGATTTGCTGGCTGCGCAGTGCTTCGAACAATGCCTGTTCGGCTGAGCGCTTGCTCAGTCCGTAGGGATTATCTCGCGCTGCCTGGGTGGACGACGCGTAGATCACCGGAACCTTGCGCCCCGTGGATTCAGCCTCGGCACGGATCGCCTGCGCCAGGATCTGTGTCAGGTCGGCATTGCCCGTCACGAACTCCTGCGGGTCCTGCGGCCGATTGACACCCGCGAGGTGAAACACGAACCCGACCTCACGCAGCATCGCGGGCAGGTTGGCAGGATCATCGTCACGCGTGAAGGTCACCACCTCCACATCCTTGCGCTCGGACAGATGCAGGCGGAGATTCTTGCCGACGAAACCGTTGGCTCCGGTAATCAGTACCCTCATCGTCTCACTCCTCGGCAACAGCGTGTTCGCCACGGGCGATGCGTTGCATGAAGTCCAGCTTCAGGAGCAGCGTCTTCATGCCTTCAACGTCCAAGCGGTTCGTGTTGTGCGAGTTGTAGTCTTCACCATGCAGGCTTTGGGTAATGCGTTGCTCACCCTCTTCCACGAACTTCGCATAGTTGAGATCGCGGCCATCCGGCGGTACACGGAAGTAATCGCCCATGTCTTCGGCGCACGCCATTTCTTCGCGGCCGAGCAGGGCCTCGTACAACTTCTCTCCGTGACGCGTCCCGATAACGTGAACGGGATGCTCGGGCTTGCCCATCAACTCGAGAATGGCGCGGGTCAACACCTCGACCGTGGCGGCCGGCGCCTTCTGCACGAAGATGTCGCCGTTGTTACCGTGCTCGAAGGCATGCAGCACCAGGTCGACAGCGTCCGCCAGGGTCATCATGAAGCGGGTCATGGTGGGATCAGTCACCGTAATGGGCTTGCCCGCGAGGACTTGCTCAACGAAGAGCGGTATCACGGAACCACGCGAAGCCATGACGTTGCCATAACGAGTACCGCAGATGACAGTGTTGGTACCCTCCAGGTTACGGCTCGCCGCAACCATGACCTTCTCCATCAGCGCCTTGCTGATGCCCATGGCATTGATCGGATACACCGCCTTATCGGTACTCAGGCAGACGACGCGCTTCACCCCTGCATTCACCGCGGCGGTCAGCACATTTTCGGTACCAAGCACGTTGGTGCGCACGGCTTCCATCGGATGAAACTCGCAGGACGGAACCTGCTTCAGTGCTGCCGCATGAAAGACAAAGTCCACGCCACGCATGGCGGACTCAATGCTCCGCGCATCCCGAACATCGCCGATATAGAACTTCAGTTTCGGGTTGTTGTAGCGTTTCCGCATGTCATCCTGCTTCTTTTCATCGCGGCTGAAGATCCGGATCTCAGCGATATCGGTAGAAAGAAAGCGTCGCAGCACGGCATTGCCGAAAGAGCCAGTTCCGCCGGTAATCAGGAGAGTATGACTGTTGAGCATCTTGGAATTTCGTAAGGGACTTGCGTAATGGTTCTTGAGGGCCTGGAATTACCAAGATCAAAGGAACGACCGGTACTTCGGATACGAGGCCTTTGCGAAATCGTATGTTTTCTTCGAAGGCAACTTGGATAGTGTGGCACTTTCGGCATGATGCACGACTACGTTCGAGTCGTAGAACATCCTGCCGCCAACCGCCACCAATTGGCCAGCCAGCAGCGCCTCCTCACCGTACAGGAACACCGAATCATCAAGCCGGTCGTAGTGCTTGAAAAAGCCGGGCCTCAGAGCGTAGACCGCGCCAATACCCATGTAGACAAAACAGGACTCGTGCGCGGCAAGATTTTTTCTCCCACCCTTCAGCGACTTGAGGAAGTTCGCCCCCCAGGTAAGGAAGCGGGCAACCCGGTAGTCGAGGTAGTAAAGGCGATACAGAAATTTCCGCGTCGCCGGTACACGCGTGATGCAATGCGGATTCTGGTGATAGCCATCCTTCGTGATGACGTTCGGTGCGACTACCAGCGTGTCATCGGTGTACACACCCGCGGCGAGCTTTTCGAGAAAGTCCTCGTCAAAAGTCAGGTCATTGTTCCCGACGATGACGCAATCGTACTTCCGCGGATCAATCGCGGCCAGACCAAGGTTAAGCCCGCCGAAGTATCCCAGATTGACATCGGAGCGGATCACCTTCGCGTCTTCCCACGCCTCCCGCACAAGTACCTTGAGCGACTCGTAGTCGCTCGACTCCGATGCATTGTCGACGATGATCGCCTCAACCATCCCAGGTCCGGCCCTCTCGCTCAGGCTTCTAACGCTCGAAACAAACTTCGACGTAACCTGCGAGCCGTTGTAATTGACACAAATAAACGCGCATTTCATATTCTTACCCCTCACTTCGGTCCATCGCGCCTTTCAGCCGTCCAAACATCCTGTCTCCTGGCCTGACTGCAGCGCCTCAAAGGACAACCGACCAGCAATCTCAACCACCAACCTCGCCTACGCGGGCATGCTTCGCGCTCAGCCGAACATTGAAGTAGATCGAAAGGAATGCGACCAGCATGATGAACGATGCCGGAACGGAAGCCCACGTGAACGTGCTGATCACGAACGATTGATATGCAAATCCAAAAAAATAAACAAACGCCACCACAAAAAAGGCACCATTAGCCTTTCTGTAGAGCCCGAAAGATATCCAATTACAGAAGAACCCCGCAAACCAGCCGACCAGCAGCGAACCAGCGAGTGAAAAGTCCGTAATCAGCCCCCGAAAGGCGGTATAGATATTCGTAACCAGCAGGCCTTGATAGTCGTACACCTCTTCGTACACACCAAGAGGCACCGGCCGATCATCACCAAGCATACGAAAGAAGGACATAAAGCTGTAAAAGCCATATGTGGAATCGCTTCGATCGTACGGGACCATCGAATAGTCGAAATACCTCCCGGAAAACCAGTCAGCAAACCCGTATAAGTGTCCCGACGAATACGAAAGCAGGTATTCCCAGAGCGTGTGAAAGATGGAGCCAATGCCCCCTTCCCGGTCGACGCCACGGGACAGGAAAGTCACCATTACCAGCGCAAAACAGGCGAGCCCCCATTTCGCGAGAATCCGCCCCGACTGCTTGTCAATCAGGTAGTACTGCTTGTCGTAGACTCGGGTCACCAGAACGGCGCCAAGAAACATCGCCAGAGACAGAAGGAAAGGCCCTTTCGCGCTCTGCGTGATCATCAGCAGCAACACGGGGGCAAAGGTCGCGCATAGCACGACCCCTCGCAGCCGTCCGCCACGCGCGGCGCCCCAAACCAGTCCTCCCAGGACAATCACGAAGAAATTGAGCAGCACCCCAAGCTTCGAGTAGATGTTCTCCGTCAGAGCGTTGGCATAGCGTAGTGCCGCATAACTGCCCGCGAACTCGAAAATATTACCGTTGAACTCCACACCCTGAAGCCGCATTCCCTGGAAGCTGCACAAGATTGTAAGTACCGACGATACCAGCAGTACCTGCACAAGAAACCGGGAGCCAAACGCGGCGTGAGCCGATACCTTGTTCCTGTTGGCGTGCAAGGCCGCATCCCAGTTGAAGAACACCACACTGGAAGCAAACAGCACATTGAACAGGACAATATAAAAGATCGCGCCAAGATTAATCGGCACGTCCCACGCGAAGACCAGTGGGAATGCCGTGTAGGCGAACCAGAACAATGAAAAGATACTTGCCGCATTGATCCACGAGCCAACAATCCGCTTCGAAGCAATCGCCACCAACAGCAGCAATGCCGCTCCGCCAAGGGCTACGCTCTTCATCATGAAGATCCACATCATGTGTCTCCTCAGACTGCGTCTCTAAGGACGCAAGAGTGCCATCCAGGCGCCGTTAGCACGCGGATCTGCCGGTTCATAACGCGCCCTTGCGGGTCGCCCAGCCTCGACCCGAGACATTGAGCGCCTGTCGTGCGAACCAGTTGAAGACCAGAAAATCGACAATCACCCGCAGCGACCATGCCATTGCAGCGCCGGTAATACCGAACGCCTTGGACAGGCCAACGATCATGAGAATGTAAAGCGGCAACTCGATGAGATGCGATACTGCCGCCAGCTTCGGCCTCCCGACAGCGTGGAGCAATGTCATCGGCATTTGCGCAAGAGAGTTGAACCAGAGTCCCAGGCACAGAACCAAGACAATGGTTTCCGAGGAAGCGGCGAAGGCCGGCGAGATCCAGATGGACAGGACTGGCTTTGCCAGAAGCGCGCACGGCACCAGGATCAGGAACATTGCAACGCCAATGCGCTTCATGTTCCGATGGTACAAATCGGCCAGATCCAGCGAAGAGGACATGCCCGCCATTCTCGGCAGGAGCGCTGTCGCAAGTGCCGCGGGAATGATCAGTAGCCGCTGCAAGCCTTCCTGCGGAATGGCATAAGCAGCCAGATCATGGGCACCAATCACCGCCGAAATAAAGAAGCGGTCGCCAAATACCATCAATGGACTGACAATACCGCTGATCGTCACCCAGACACCAAATCCCAACAGCGGCCGGATATCGCTCGAAGTGACATCAAATCGCGCGTCAATGTGATGGCGCAGCAGAAAGAACGCCAAGCCGCAAACCACCAGGCGGGCAAACACCAGGCCTGTGGCGATGTAATACAGGTCTGCCTTGCCCGCCATCACCACCGCTGCCGGCACGAGGAACATCAACGCGCCCAGGATAACCCGCGTCACGTTCGACGGAGCGAAGTGGCCAAAGCCTTCAAGCGCGCCTCGCAAGCCGCTTGTCACTGTCGTGGGCAAGATTCCAATAGCCGTGATGGCAAATGCCACTTTGGCATCTGCCTGCGTCAAGGCCGAAAGCTTGAACCATGTTCCCGAGAACGGCGCCACCACGAAAAGAACGATCAGACACCCGACCAGCCCTGTGACCGTGGTGATAACAAGGCCTGCCTTGATAACCCGGCGGATCGCGGCTGCGCTATTGTTGTTCTCGTCGGCCAGCCGCCTGCTGACTTCATAGGTCAGGGCGCGCCCGACACCAAAGTCGAAGAGGCCAAAATACCCGATCAACCCCCAGATCAGCGTCAGTACTCCGAATTTCTCGGCCCCGAGCGTCTTGAGCAGAAAAGGGATGGTAATGGCGGCCGCAAGCAGCGGGACGCCATTGCCAATCAGGTTGTAGAGCGTATCTCGTTTAAGCGACATGTGGAGCGCCAATAATTCTCGATCTTAAATATCCTGGAGTCGCCCCCCCTGTTTATCCTTCTCCGATAACTGGGGAACATCGATCTGATACTTCGCAAGCGGCCATTCGATGCCGACCTCCGGATCACTCCATGAAATGCAGCGCTCATGCTGCGGCGCGTAATAGTCCGTCGTCTTGTACAGGAAATCCGCAGTATCGCTCAGCACCACAAAACCGTGAGCAAAGCCCGGCGGCACCCAAAGCTGCCGATGATTATCCTCGGTCAACTCCACGCCAACCCATACCCCAAACGTGGATGACCCCTTGCGGATATCCACCGCGACATCGAAGACGGCGCCGCGCACAACTCGCACGAGCTTTCCTTGCGGCTGAACAACTTGGTAGTGTAGTCCGCGCAGCACGCCCTTGGCGCTACGGCTGTGATTATCCTGGACAAATTCCAGGTTCACGCCGGTCGTATCGGCAAATGCCCGCTGATTGAAACTCTCGAGAAAAAAGCCGCGCGCATCACCAAAGACCTTCGGTTCGATGATAAGGACCTCGGGAATGGCCGTTTTGGTAACAGTCAGGCTCATTTGATTGCCTCCGAAGTAATTTGCTGAAGGTATCTTCCGTAGTCATTCTTGGCCAACGGCGCAGCCAGTCGGGCGACCTGCTCGGCACTGATCCACTTGCTGCGGTAAGCGATCTCTTCGGGACACGCCACCATCAGGCCCTGCCGGTTCTGCAACGTGGCAATGAAGCTGGCTGCCTCCAACAGGGAATCGTGGGTTCCGGTGTCCAGCCACGCATACCCGCGCCCCATGATTTCGACGTCCAGTTGCGCCATCTCCAGATAGCGCTTGTTGACGTCCGTGATTTCCAGTTCACCGCGTGCCGATGGCTTGATATCGGCGGCGATATCGCAGACCTGGCGGTCGTAGAAGTAGAGTCCCGTTACCGCGTAGCTAGAACGCGGCTTGAGCGGCTTTTCCTCAAGCGATACGGCGCGGAAATTGGCGTCGAACTCGACTACGCCGTAACGTTCGGGGTCGTGAACGTGATACGCGAACACCGTTGCACCGCTGTCCTGGGCAGAGGCCCGCTCGAGCTGGCGCACCAGATCATGCCCATGGAAAATGTTGTCCCCGAGAATCAGGGTGGCGGGATCATTGCCGATGAAGTCGCGACCGATAATGAACGCCTGCGCCAGCCCGTCCGGGCTCGGCTGCACCGCGTACTGCAGATTGATACCCCAGTCGCTGCCGTCCCCGAGCATTGCTACGAAACGCGGCGTGTCTTCGGGCGTTGAGATGATCAAAATGTCCCGGATCCCCGCAAGCATCAGCGTGGACAGGGGATAGTAAATCATCGGCTTGTCATAGACCGGCAGGAGCTGCTTGGAAACAGACCGCGTGATCGGATACAGGCGGGTACCGGAGCCGCCGGCGAGAATGATGCCCTTACGCATGGTGTCCTGACTCAGGGAAGGATCTGGTCAAGCAGGAAACGAACGCCCTGCTGCCACTCCGGGAGGTGAATGCCAAAAGTTTCGCGAAGCTTGCGCGTATCCAGTCGCGAGTTTAGTGGCCGCGGAGCCGGCAACGGATAGGCCGTGGCCGGAATTGGCTCGATGCTGGCGGGGTTCACCTTGAGCGCCACGCCCTTCTGTGCGGCGTAGGTGAGCACTTCCGTCGCATAGCCGTGCCAAGTGGTCTCGCCCGCCGCAGCCAGGTGATAGATGCCGGCCGGAAAGGCACTGCGCTCGCCGAACAGCCAGTGACGTGCCACGATTTGCGCCGTCACATCTGCAATCAGTGATGCCGTGGTCGGAGCGCCAAACTGATCGGCAATCACGCGCAAGCTATCGCGCTCGCGCCCGAGCTTCAGCATCGTCTTGGCGAAGTTGCCTCCATGGGCGCCCGCTACCCAACATGTGCGCAAGATAATCGCAGTAGCGCCCGATGCCATGACCGCCTGCTCGCCAGCCAGCTTGCTCTTGCCATACACGGACTGAGGATCGACGGCGTCGGTTTCCATATAGGGGGCATCGCCATGTCCACCGAAAACATAGTCAGTGGAGTAGTGCACCAGTAGGCTACCCAACATCCTAGCCTCCTCGGCAAGCACGCCAGGCGCTTCGCCGTTGATGGCGAACGCTGTCCCCTCGTCGGTTTCGGCCTTGTCCACTGCCGTATAGGCGGCCGGATTAACTATGACGTCTGGCCGGATCTCGCGCACGATCCGACTGATATCGTCCGGGCGAGTCAGGTCACATACGGCGCGATCGAGCGCAATCACGCGACCGAGAGGGGCCAGACTGCGCTTAAGTTCGAATCCGACCTGCCCGTTACATCCCGTCACAAGCACGGTGGGCGTCTTGGGTGCCTCAGGCTGCATATTGCTTGGCCACCCAGTTGCGGTATTCACCGGAAATCACATCTTGCACCCAGGCCTGATTGTCCAGGTACCACTGGACCGTTTTGCGCAGCCCACTCTCAAAAGTCTCGGACGGCTTCCAGCCCAACTCGCGTTCCAGCTTGCGCGCATCGATCGCATAGCGGCGATCATGGCCGGGGCGATCCTTCACGAAGCTGATCTGATCGCGATAGGAACCGTTGGCCTTGGGCTTGAGCTGATCGAGCAGATCGCAGATCGTGTGCACAACGTCCAGATTGGTCATCTCGTTCCAGCCGCCAACGTTGTAAGTTTCGCCAAGGCGACCGAGCGCCAGCACCTCGCGAATGGCACTGCAGTGATCCCCAACGTACAGCCAGTCACGCACGTTCTGGCCATCACCGTAGACCGGCAAAGGCTTGCCCGTGAGCGCATTGGTAATCATTAGCGGGATCAGCTTCTCGGGGAAGTGATACGGGCCGTAATTGTTGGAGCAGTTGGTCGTCAGGACCGGCAGACCATACGTGTGGTGATAAGCGCGGACCAGGTGGTCGGAGGCAGCCTTCGAAGCGGAATACGGGCTGTTCGGCGCGTACGCGGTAGTTTCGGCGAATTGCGGATCGGCTGGACCGAGCGAACCGAATACCTCATCAGTGGAAACGTGCAGGAAACGGAAGTCCGTCCTGGCCGAACCTTCCAGGCCGCTCCAGTAGGCACGCACGGCTTCGAGCAGCGTGAAGGTGCCAACAATATTTGTCTGGATGAATTCGGCCGGACCGTGGATGGATCGATCCACATGGCTTTCGGCCGCGAAATGCACCACTGCGCGCGGCTTGTACTCCGTTAGCAACCGGTCAAGGGCGTCTCGGTCGCAGATATCCGTCTGCGAGAATACGTGACGGGTATCGCCATCCAGCGACGACAACGTCTTGCGATTGCCCGCGTACGTCAGCTTGTCGACATTGACGACGCCGTCCGCTCCCGGCTGGGCCAGCCAGTTGAGCACGAAATTGGCGCCGATGAACCCCGCTCCGCCAGTGACAAAAATGTGCGACAAACTCTTACTCCCTTTTACCTATCAACGTATCCGCGTTCCCGACAAAAGCCACCGCGCCGCTTGATCCCCAGGAAAAGCGGTCATTTATAAGTCTTTCTTGAAGTGGCGGTATTCTAGTGGCGGTATTCTATCTGACCCGCAGTCGGCTCCCGAGACCTTCGGACAACTTTTTGTAGCGCCGTGTAACTATTTACGCAACCCACTGGGAAAATCCACTCAAATGTCTGCAACAGCATGCAATACCCCATAGCCGGCGATTACCACCCATGCTCCACACCAGTTGCCATTGGTGATCTTCAAGGCTGCGCGCCATCGCTTTTCGAGCTTCTGGAGCGCCTGCCGCACGACGCACCGCTCCGCCTGGTGGGCGACCTGGTCAATCGTGGGCCCGCCTCGCTTGAAACCCTGCGCACCATCATGACCATGGGCAGCCGGGTGCGCACGGTGCTAGGCAATCACGATATCCACCTGCTTGCAGTTGCTGCCGGCGTTCGCAAAAAGGGCAAATCGGACACGTTCGACGACATCCTGAGGGCACCAGATAGTGAAGCATTACTCACATGGCTGCGCCATCAACGACTGGCAATCCGTGAGGACGATTTCTTGATCGTGCATGCCGGCATCTTGCCGCAGTGGGACGCCGACCAGGTGATCGCGCTCGCCCAGGAAGTCGAAGCCGAATTGCAGGGGCCCAATTGGCGGGAGTTTCTCTCCGGGGTGTTCGGCAACACCGCTGTCAGGTGGCGCGACGACCTGATCGGCATCGAACGGCATCGGGTCATCGTCAACGCACTCACACGCCTGCGCTACTGCTCCGCGGAAGGCGTCATGGACCTCAAAACCAAGGAAGGACTGGACAGCGCACCGGAGGGTGTCATGCCGTGGTTTGATGTCCCAGGCCGGCGCACTGCCGACGTGACAGTGGTCTGCGGGCATTGGTCGACGCTGGGGTTGGTGATGCGTCCCAACCTGATCGCACTCGATACTGGCTGCGTCTGGGGAGGCAGGTTGACCGCCGCGAAGCTGGCCGCCCGGCCCGAACTACGGACGATCATTCAGGTCGACTGTCCGCAGTACCAGGATCCACTTGCCTGAGCCAAGCCCCCGGTAGCCGGGGGCATCTAAACCGCAACAGTCCTTAAATCTGCACACCAGGCTCGACGAGCCCACCGACAGAACGTTTGCTCCTTCGCGCCTTCATCCAGCCCAGCACCGCCAACGCCGCAGCTGCGAAAACCCCACCGAATACCAGCGAGAAGACCAGCATCATCAGATTCCCCGGACCCGTACGGCGGTCGGGCACAGACGGGCCTGAGACGAAGCGCGCACTCACCAGGTCCTTCGTCTGCAGTGTCTCCGCCAGCAGGTCGATCTTGTTGACGACTTCGCGAGCGCGGTCGTCGTCGAGATTCACATCCTTGAACGTTTCCGCCCGCAAGCTCCTGAAGTCATCCAGCAACTCCTTACCTGACTTCACGGAGGGATTGAGCTTCTCGGCGCCCGCATAGAACTTGAGCCGCAGATCATTCTGCGCTTCGTCGCGTTCCAGCGAGGCCAGCTCATTGCGGATATCCACAATGCTCGACTCCACGCCCACAAGCTGCATCATCGGTGACAAATAACGCGCGCCGTCGGTGTCGGAGGATAGCAGCTGTCGCGACTCGTACTTCGACGCATCGGGATACTTGGCGGCAATCTCCTTCAGCGCACTGAGCTTGCGTGCGGCCTCTTCGAGTTCTACGCGCTTGGCGATCAGCTTGTTATCGAGCTTCTGCTTCTCTGCCCTGACTTCCCCGGCTCGCTGATGGATGTTGTCAAGCAAGTCCTGACGAAGCATCGTGTCCTTGAGGTAGTCACCCATCAGACTCACACGTGCCGCGGCATCGTCCGGCGTCGCACCGGCAAAAGTCATGGAGAAGCCCAGGATGTTGGAATCCAGCGGAGTTTTTAGATCGGCGAGGAACCTGAGGTCGTCCTTCGTATAAGGCAGGACAACCTTCACTTGCCTTTGCATGAGCCCCGGACCGATGGCATGTGCCAGGTACACCGCGTTCGGGGAGTCCGTCAGCTTGTTGGCCCGCAGGAAGCGCTGGAAGCTTTCCTTGTCCTCAAAGGTCGTACGCTGGGCATTGAAATCCGTCAGAGGCCGGGACGCCCGCAGGAAGCCCTCGCTCTGATAGTGGCGAAGAAGGTATGACATCAAGGCAAACAATGCCAGTGAAGCCAGAGCCATCGTCAACAGGAACGGTTTCCTGTTTGCGGAGATCCAGCGGACGATCGACTTTGCCAATGGCGACCAATTCACCGCCTGACTAAACTCTTCCTTCTGACCCATCACAAAACCCTGTATCGCTTCTCGCCGAAACCCCGAACTATCGACTGCCGCCAGCCAATCTCGCGATGCGCCGCTAGCAGCGAAATCAAGTCGCGACAATAAGATTTCAGCGAAAAATTACAAAGCGTAACAATACACGAAGTGCATCAGCAGGGTTTTCATCTATTTACCCCTCGACAGAAGGGCTAGTGGAATCAAAGATTATCTGAAACCGGTACAAGTCAGTGGCCTGCGGCAGGCGCGGCGCCCGTCATCAGGACCGGCGGCGTTGCCGCGACTGGCAGGGAATGAAATGCCTCGGCAGCACCGTGGGCCGCCTCATGCGCGCCCTCCACCAGATGCGTCACCACCTCCCGCGCCGACTCCGCCAGCTCCCTTCGTCCGGCTGAAGCAGCATGCAACTGCGGCCCGATCACCAGCCTCGCCTTGATCGGTGGCGACTTGAGAATAGCGTTCAGGCACTGCACCAGCGATATGTCGTCGATGTAGGCCGGTGCCAGCGTCGGCTTGCCAGTTGCGGCGTCCAGGTAGGACAACCCTACCGGCTGCACCGGCAGTTTCCCGGCCACTGGCGCCTGCATCAAATTCGCGTGAAACGGCAGCACCTTGCTGCCATCGGTGGTCGTGCCCTCGGGGAACACGCACACCAGGTCGCCTTGCTGCATCACTTCGGTGATGTGGTGGAGCACTCGGTGCGCGTCGCGCTTGCGGGCGCGCTCGATAAAGATCGTGCCGGTCTTGTCGCACAGCCAGCCAACTACGGGCCAGTTGCGGATCTCCGACTTGGCGACGAAGCGCACGGGCTGCCAGCTATGGATGACATAGATGTCGAGCCACGAGATATGGTTCGACACCAGCATTGCGCCTTTGGGGGCCGCCTGCCCTGGCGCCAGGCCCAAGACTTCCACCTCGATGCCGCAGATGGCCAGGAGCTTGCGGGACCATGCTCGGATCAGACGTTCGCGCAGACGCGCGCTCGCCCACGGAAAGACAGTGGCACAGAACAGCATCCCACGCAGCAAGTGAAATGCCAGCCGCGCCTTGCGTAACCAGATCATCGTCGACCCCGTGTTGCCTCGATGGTGCCCGGCCTGTCAGCGCTGCTCGTAGACGACCTGGCCGCAGACCAGCGTCGTACGCACGCGCCCTTCCATCTCGTAGCCGAGCCACGGCGAGTTCTTGCCCTGACTCTTCAACACGCTGCGCTCCACCTTCCAGAGTTGCTTCGGGTCGAACACGCACACGTCGGCCATGCTGCCCGTGGTCAGCGATCCCGCATTCAAGCCGATAACCCGCGCGGGTTCACTGGTAATGCGAGCCAGCGCGCGCACGAGCGGCACCTTGTGCTCGCTGGCCCAGCGCAGCGTCAGCGGCAGCAGCAGTTCCAAGCCTGTAGCGCCCGGCGAGGCCTCGGCGAAAGGCAGGAGCTTTTCGTCGTCGTCCACCGGGGTGTGATCCGAGCAGAGTGCGTCGATAGTGCCGTCGGCCAGCGCGGCAACGATTGCGTCGCGATCGCGAGCGCCGCGCAGCGGCGGCGTGAAGCGCATCTGGCTATTGAAGAACCCAATGTCCATGTCGGTCAGCGACACGTGATGGATGTTCACGTCGCACGTGACCGGCAGGCCTTCCTTGCGTGCCTGACGCACGAGTTCCAGCCCGGCAGCGGACGACAAGCGGCACAGGTGCACGCGTGCGCCCGTGGCACGTATCAATTCGAAGATCGTGTGCAGACGCACGGTCTCGGCGATGACGGACACGCCCGACAGACCCAGGCGCGACGCCACGGCACCACTCGCGGCAACGCCTCCGCCGAGGAACGGATCCTCGGGGCGCAGCCACAGCGTGAAGCCGAATGTCTGCGCGTATTGCATCGCGCGTTGCAGCACCTTGGTGTCATGGATGGGCGCCTCGGCCTGGCTGAAGCCGACACAGCCGGCCTCGGTCAGTTGGCCCATCTCGGTCAGCGCGTCGCCCTTCAGACCGACGGTCAAGGCACCCAGCGGGTACACATGCGTCTGGTTGAGCTTGTGAGCGCGGAACTTGAGCATCTCCACCAGCCCCGGCTCATCGAGTACCGGGTCGGTGTCAGGCGGGCAGACCAGGCTGGTCACGCCACCGGCAGTGGCGGCGGCCAGTTCGGATTCCAGCGTCGCCTTGTATTCGTAGCCCGGCTCGCGCAGGCGGGCGGACAGGTCGACCAGCCCCGGGCACACGATCATGCCGCGGGCGTCGATGGTCTTGTTGGCATGGAAGTCAGCGGGCGCGCGGCCCACGCCGACAATCTTGCCGGCGGCGATGTACAGGTCCTGTTCGGCGTCGACGTTCGCGGCCGGGTCGATCAGGCGGCCACCCTGGATATGGATCTTCATGTTCTGTCGGTGTGTGCTGTTCGTTGTATCCGGGGTCCGGCTCAATCGTTATTACCCGCCACGATGCCCATCACGGCCATGCGTACGGCGATGCCGAACGTCACCTGGTTCAGGATCACCGATTGCGGACCGTCTGCCACGGCGGAGTCGATCTCCACGCCGCGGTTCATCGGGCCCGGGTGCATCACAATGGCATCAGGCTTGGCCAGCGCCAGGCGCTCCGGGGTCAGACCGTAGGCCTTGAAGTACTCCTGTGCCGACGGCAACAACGCGCCGGTCATCCGCTCGTTCTGCAGGCGCAGCATGATCACGACGTCCACGCCCTTCAGGCCCTCTTCCATGTTGTGGAAGACCCGCACACCCATCTGCTCCAGCCCGGACGGCAGCAGCGTGCGCGGCCCGATCGCGCGGACTTCCGGCACGCCCAGCGTGGTCAGCGCGTGGATGTCCGAGCGCGCCACGCGCGAGTGCAGGATGTCGCCGACGATCGCCACCGTCAGGTTCGTGAAGTCCTTCTTGAAATGCCGGATCGTATACATGTCCAGCAGGCCCTGCGTCGGGTGCGCGTGGCGGCCATCGCCGGCGTTGATCACGTGCACGTGCGGGGCCACGTGTTCGGCGATCAGGTAGGGCGCGCCCGAGCTGGCGTGGCGCACCACGAACATGTCGGCCGACATCGCCGACAGGTTGTTGATCGTATCGAGCAGCGATTCGCCCTTGCTCGTGGACGACGCATTGATGTTCAGGTTCAGCACGTCCGCCGACAGCCGCTTGGCCGCGATCTCGAACGTCGTGCGAGTCCGGGTGGAGTTCTCGAAGAACAGATTGAACACGCTCTTGCCGCGCAGCAGTGGCACCTTCTTGACCTCGCGGTCGGAGTCGGAGAGCGATACGAACTGGCTGGCGGTATCGAGGATGTGCGTGATCATGTCACGCGACAGCCCCTCGATCGACAGCAGGTGCTTCAGTTCGCCGTTCTTGGTGAGCTGCGGGTTGCGAAACGTCTTGGTCATGGCAGGTCGGGCGCGGGTTCTATCTGTGTGGTACTTGCGTGCTTGCGGGTTCAGCTACGGACTTCAGTGGCAAAGGCAAAGCGGGTGTCCGCACCCTCGCCCTGGCGCGACAGCACCAAGGTCTTGTCCTGGGGCAGCGCGACGGTAACAGCGGCAAATTCGGCGGCGATCGGCAACTCCCGGCCACCGCGATCGGCCAGCACGGCCAGCGCCACGCGGGCCGGACGGCCGTAGTCGAACAGTTCGTTGACGGCGGCGCGAATCGTGCGCCCCGTGGCCAGCACGTCGTCGATCAGCAGAATATTGCGGTCTTCCACCTCAAACGGGAGCGTGGTCGACTGCGCTTGGCTGTGCAGGCCCTTCTTGGCATAGTCGTCGCGGTGAAAGGCCACGTTGATCACGCCGTGCCCGCCCAGTTGCAGGTCGGACGCCAGCCGCTCGGCGATCCAGGCGCCTCCGGAGTAGATCCCCGCGACGGACCAGCGCGCACGCTCGCTGGAGGGCATCAGGGCCTGGGCCTGGTCGCGCAGCGCGTGATACAGCGCCTCGGCGTCGGGTGTAGAGGTCTGGGTCATAGCGGGAGTTCGTCGAAATACTGTTGCAGGATGATCCGGGCTGCCTCGGCGTCGAGCGCGCCTCGCTTGGCGCCCGCCATGGCGGCGGCGCGCGAGGAGTAGCGTTCGTCCACCCATTCCACGGGCAGATTGAAGCGTCCGTTCAACTGGTTGCCAAAGCGGCGCGCAAGCCGCATCGAGGGCTGTTCCTCGTCGTCGGGGCCAGCTTCCGGATTGACCGGCATCCCGACCACGAGTCGCACCGGCGTCCACTGGCGAATCAGTTCGCCAACGGCGTCGAAGCGGGCCTCGACCGTCACATTCGGAAGGATCGTAAGTGCGCTGGCTTGCCGGGTGATGAAATTACCGAGCGCCACGCCGATTTTTTTCTCGCCATAGTCGAAGGCAAGCACCGTGCCGTCGAGGGGCGTCTCGCGCCCCAGCTGGTCAGGCATGTCCCGCGTCACCCGAAAGCATCGAGATGTCGATGCCGAGCAGGCGAATGGCCGCTGCAAAACGTTCCTCGGGGGGCACGCTGAAAATGATCTCGGGATCGGCCTGAACGGTCAGCCAGCCATTGCGGCTCAGTTCGTCCTCGAGCTGGCCGGCGCCCCACCCCGCGTAACCGAGCGTGAGCAGGAACCGGTGCGGGCCGCTGCCGTTGGCCACGGCTTCGAGCACGTCCTTGGAGGTGGTCATTTCCAGCCCGCCGGGCACCGCCAGCGACGACACATAGATGCCGACCGGGTCATGCAGCACGAAGCCGCGTTCGGTCTGCACCGGGCCGCCGAAATAGACCGGCTGATGGGCAACTGGCTGGATTTCGAGCTTGAGATCGATCTTGTCGAAAAGCGTGGCCATGTCGATGTCGATCGGCCGGTTGATCACCAGGCCGAGCGCGCCGCGCTCGTTGTGCTCGCAAAGATAGACGACGGAACCTGAAAACGTCGGATCGGCCATGCCGGGCATGGCAATCAGGAACTGATTGGTGAGATTGATTGGAGCTTCGGACGTCGCCATGGCTTGCATTCTACCAAATCACCGCAGCGACTTCCCGTAAAACTTCGGCGTCCGGCGACATGCCGCAGTGCAACATTTATTGCTGCCTCAACGCCCTCACCCGCGCAGCGCGGCCAGGTCTTCGGGCGTGAGCCAGCGCCATTCTCCGGGGCCCAGCGCGGGGTCGAGCACCAGTCCGCCGATCGCGCTGCGATGCAACGCGGTCACGTGGTTGCCCACCGCGGCGACCATCCGCTTGACCTGATGGTACTTGCCCTGCAGCAGCGTCAGACGCAGGCTGCGCTCGCCGGTCGCTTTGCACGCATCGGCGGCAATCGGCGCCGGTTCGTCGTCGAGCTTCACGCCAGTGCGCAACGCTTCCACCTGCTCCGGCGTAACCGGGTCGAAGGTCGTCACTTCGTAAATCTTCGGCACCTGCTTCTTCGGCGAGGTCTGGGCGTGGATGAACTGGCCGTCGTCGGTCAGCAGCAGCAATCCGGTGGTGTCGTGATCGAGCCGCCCCACAGCCTGGACCTCCCGCTGGCGCAGCGGTACCGGCAGCAGGTTGTACACACTTGGATGATGGCGCGGACGCTGGGAGCATTCGTAGCCCGTCGGCTTGTTCAGCATCACGTAGGCCTTGGTGCACGCCAGCCACTCCTCGCCGTCGACCATCAGGCGCAGCCCGTCCACCTCGAAACGCGCACCCGGGTCCTCGCAGAGTTCACCGTTGACCTCGACCAGCCCGGCTGCCACCAGATCGCCGCAATAGCGGCGGGTGCCGAAGCCTTGGGATTGCAGGATGCGGTCGAGTGTCGTGGCCATGGGAATATCTTTCTGCTGCTTGGATGGGACTGCTGGAGTTCCGGTTGCTATGTTAGGTTACGGCGATGTCTGGATCGCCCTCCCCCGAATCTGAAGCCGACGCCGCGCGCCTGCCTTACCGGATCGACCGGAATTTTACCCGCGGCCTGGTCTGGCTCCGGCGCGACTTGCGCACCGATGACAACGCGGCGCTGCATTATGCCCTCAAGCACTGCCGGCAGGTATGGTGCGTGTTCGTGTTCGACCGGGAAATCCTGGCGCCGCTGCTGGCGCGGGGGCTGCATGCCGATCGCCGCGTCGAGTTTATCCTGCGTTCGCTGGAGCCATTGCGCCGGGCGCTGGAAGATTCGGGCGGCGGCCTGATCGTGCTCGACGGCACCGCGCGGCAGGCAATTCCGAGGCTGGCCGCAGAGCTTGAAGTGGAGGCCGTCTTCGCCAACCATGATTACGAGCCGGCCGCCAACGATCGCGACGAAGCCGTGCGCCGGACGCTAGCCGCCGACAGCCGGGTGCTGCTCACGTTCAAGGACCAGGTCATCTTCGAACGCGACGAGATCCTGACTGGCCAGGGCCGCCCCTTCAGCGTGTTCACGCCCTACAAGAACGCCTGGCTGCGCACGGTGCGGCCGTTCGACCTGCGGCCATATCCGATCGGGAAACACCTGGAAGCGATTGCACCTGTTCCACAACGGTACCGGGGGCAATTGCCGACGCTGGCCGACCTCGGTTTCACTGCCACCAACCTGGCTGGGATCGCCATGCCCACGGGCAGCGACGGCGCTCACGCGCTGTTCGACGAATTCCTGTCCCGCATTGGCGACTACGGCCGTCGGCGCGATTTTCCGGCCGTGCGGGGGCCAAGCTATCTCTCGGTTCACCTGCGCTTCGGCACGATCTCGATCCGCACACTCGCCCGCGCCGCGCATGACGCCATGCTGCGCGGCGGTGCTGCGAGCGAAGGCGCAGGCGTCTGGCTCTCGGAACTGATCTGGCGCGACTTCTATTTCATGATCCTGCATCACCATCCGCGCGTGGCGGAAGGTAAGTCGTTTCACGCCGAATACGATGCGCTGCGGTGGATCGCGCCGGCCACGGGCGACCGGCACTTCGCAGCCTGGTGCGACGCGCAGACCGGCTATCCGCTGATCGACGCAGCGATGCTCCAGATCCGCCAGAGCGGCTACATGCACAACCGCCTGCGCATGGTGACCGCCAGCTTCCTCGTTAAGGACCTGGGCGTGGATTGGCGCCGTGGCGAACAGTACTTCGCCGACCAGCTCAACGATTTCGACCTTGCCGCCAACAACGGCGGCTGGCAGTGGGCGGCCTCGACGGGTTGCGACGCGCAACCGTACTTCCGTATCTTCAATCCGGTCACGCAGTCGGAGAAATTCGATCCGCAGGGGCAGTTCATCCGGAAGTACCTGCCGATGCTGGCCGCGCTGCCCGACAGGTACATCCATGCGCCGTGGACGGCACCCAATGAGGTGCTACGGGCAGCGGGAGTGACACTTGGAAAAGACTATCCACGCCCGATCGTTCAGCACGATGTGGCGCGGAAGGAAGCGCTCGAGCGGTACGGTGTGGTGAAGAGCGCGAAAGCGTGAGCATATGAGCACTTACGTCCCACCTCGGCCAATGGCGCGGGAAAGGGCAGTGGCATAATCGCGCCTTTCCCCCCGACTGATCAAATGGACCTCTACTCGATCTGGCCCAGTGCTGCCGTCATCGCCCTCTGCCTCGCCCTGGTCTGGCCAAAACGGTTGTGGAGGTTTCTGGATGATCCGCCGTCGGGGCAAGGGCAACGGTATGTCACCGTCGATGGATTGCGAGGATTCCTTGCACTCGCGGTGGTCTTGCATCATTCCGTCATCAGCTATGGATTCCACCAGACCGGGGAATGGAAGCTGCCGCCTTCGTCCTTTTACTCGATCATCGGCCAAGTCGGGGTTTCGATATTCTTCATGATCACGGCGTTCCTGTTCTGGGGACGCCTGCTAGATCAAGGGAAGCGGCTCGACTGGTTCGCGCTGTACGTCAACCGCTTCCTGCGCATTGCGCCACTCTATTGGGTGGTGGTCGCACTGATGCTGCTGGTGGTCGCCATCAAGACGGGTTTCACGCTGGCGGTGCCCCCTTCGGAACTGGTAAAGCAGGTCTTCCAGTGGGCGCTGCCGGCCATCGTGAGGGGCATGCCGCCGGTCAATGGCTATCAGCAGACCTTCACGATCACGGCGGGGGTCACATGGACGCTCTACTACGAGTGGATGTTCTACTTCTCCCTCCCGTTCCTTGCGATTGCGGCGATCAAGCGCTCGCCGCTGGCTTTCGTGCCGGCGTGTATCTGGATCGTCTTCGTCATGCCGGAAACGCTGTCCAGTGCGTTTGCCCGTAACCTTGTGGCGATGTTTGTCATGGGCATGGTGGCGGCAAGCCTTGTGCGGCGCTCACCAGGTTTCCGTGGCGATAGCGTGCTGAAATCGGCCATCGCTGTCGCCCTGCTGGCGTTTCCGCTCCTGACCAGGTCCACGGCCTACGAATGGGTATCCATCCTATCCTTGGGCGCGTTTTTCATCCTGGTCAGCAGCGGGGCTTCGTTGTTCGGATTGCTTGCATCAAGAAGCGCCGTTCGCCTGGGCAGCGTGAGCTACGGAATTTATCTCCTCCAGGGGATCGTCATTACCGTGCTCCATTCGCCGCGCGTCCTGGGCGCGTTTGCCAGCAAGGGGCCGGAGCAGTTCTGGCTGACAACCATCGCGGTTGGACTTGTGCTGGTGTGCGTCGCCGCAGCGTCCTATCACTTCGTCGAAAGGCCGTGCATCCGCTTGGGCAAGAAAATCGGGAAAGCTCCCGAGTCCGCGCGACAGACACACGTCGAAATGGGTGACGGCACGCCTTCCGACAAGGCACGGTGCTAATGGCGAAGCCCGTTTTCACTCTGCCACCTGCCCCACACATCCAGGCAGGCGTGGTTGCCAGCCGAGAGGCCGCTCCCCTGCCTCATCAAGCCGCCAGCATCGCACCTTCACGATAGTGCCGCTGCGCATCCTCGGCGCGGTCGGTTTCTTCGAACAGCCGTGCCAGCGCCAGATGCGCGCGAATGCAGATGCGGCGTTGCGCGTCGCGATCCGCATACTTCAGGGTGCGTTCGAAGTTCGATTGCGCCTTGCCCCAGAGCTGTTCGCCCAGGCACAGCACGCCAAGCGTGTAGTACAGGTCGGCATCGGTCGGGTGATCAACCAGCCATTTCTCGGCCTGCTGGATCTGCGGCAGCGCCTTGCCCGGCTCCGCGCAGTCGGCGTAGCGCTGCACCAGCCGGCTGTCCCAGTTGACCTTGAGTGCTTCCTCGACGATGCGGCGTGCCTCGTTCTGCTTGCCGAGCGACGAGAAGTAGCGCGCCCCCAGTTCGGCGATGCGCACCGCGTGGCGTTCATCGGCCGTCAGCGAGCGCCAGAAATGAAACAGCGCCTCGGCATCGTGGCGGCGCTCCTCGAGCATCGCTTCCACGGCCATCTGCTTCAGGCGCAGCGCCAGCACCGGGTGCAGCGCGTTGCGCTTCTCCAGCGAGCGCGCCAGTCGCAGGACCTCGCTCCAGTTCTTCAGATGCTGATGCGCGCGCAGTGCGATACGCTGCACGTGGATCTGGCGGCCACCCTTTTCCTGCAACTGGGCGATCGTCGCCAAGGCACCTTCGGCGTCGCGCGCGTCGACCAGCAGTTCGGCCATCGAGACCAGTCGCGCCTGTTCGCGCTCGGGGTCGGTGACCTGCGCCATCCAGGCGTCGCGGCGTTCCGACTCCTGCATCCGGTGCGCGGCACGGGCGCCCACCAGCGCGGCGGTTTGCGCCTGCTCTGGCCACGCCTGGGCCTCATGGGCGGCGCGTTCGGCACGGGCAAAACGTCCCGCGAACAGATTCTCGATCGACTCGCGCATGGCCGCCTGCGCCTTGCTCATGCGGCTGCGCTCGCGATAGGCGGCGGCACGCTTCGGCATCTCCGACAAGTGCCGGAAGGTCGAAAGCACCGTCCAGACGATGAAGAAGGCCAGTAGCAGCAACGCCAGCGTCAGGTTCAGCGACATTTCCACCCGGTACGGCGGATAGAACAGCACCACATTGCTCTGGTTGAACTGTGTAAACAGTGCCAGGCCGACGGCGCCGCCGAATAAAACAGCTACCCAGAAAAGGAGTCGCATGACGGCTACTCCTTCTTCAGGGCGTGCAGCGCGCCGAGGCTCTCCGCCATCGTCGGCAGGGATACCGTCACCGCGCTGGCCTGGGCCTGCTTGAGCATCGTCAGCACGCCCTGCACACGGCGCGAACGGGTATCGCAATAGCGCGCGATCATGCCCTGCGCGGCGGCGAGGTCGTTCCGGAAGACCGGTTCGTTACGCGACAGTAGCGCCAGCCGCGCATTGAGCAGGCGCAGCTTGATGTTCTCGCGCAGGAACCAGCCCTGGTCACCGGAGAGCAGCAGCGCGTTGGTGTCATCGACCTTGCGTACGCGGATCACCTGGCCAAGCTCGTCAAGCACGTACGTCCACAGTCGCGACACCATATTGCCACCCGTCGCGCTGGCAGCCGCGGGGGTCGAGGCGCCCTTCGGTGCGGCCGGTGCCGGCTTGTTGCCCTCGCCAGGCGTGCGGTCGAGCATCCGCTCGCCCGACAGCAGCGGCAATGAATCGATCTGGTTAATCGCCTCGTCAAGCTTGATCGCCGCCCCGGTCAGGTCGGTATCCGGCACGGCCTTCATCCGACCGATATCCCGCGCAATAGCGCGGCGAAGCTGGTTGTATTGCGGCTTGTCCGAGCGCGCCAGGCGCGCGTCGGCGCTTTGCAGCGCGGCCAGCGCCACCTGCACGTTGCCGGTGAGCTGAAGCTGCTGGCCGGCGTTGGTCAGCAACTGCTGGATTTCGGCGATTTCCCAGTCGTCGCGGTTGCGCATCAAGTCCTGATAGACCTGTTCCAGCGCGGCCTGCTTGTCGCGCGTCTCCGTGATTTGGCCGTCGAGCGCGCCCACCTTGCCCTGCAACGCCTTGACCGTCTCCTGCGCATCGCGCGACAGCACCCGCGTTTCCTGTACCAGCGTGTCCGCGCTCTGCTGGCGGCGCGCCAGTTCCTGGGTCAGATGCTCGACCCGCATCTGCAACCACCAGAAGCCCCCGGCAATGGCGACCACCAGCACGGCGACAAGCAGCCACCATGGACTCATTCGGCGCGCGGGTGCCACAAATGCGCCGGACATGCCGGAACTACCGGGGTTACCGCCCGGATTCGGCGAGGGGGACGTGGTGTCTGTCGTCACGCGTTCGACTTTGGTTGACGTGGGTTCCTTGGGTGCCATTGGCGCCGGTGTCGGCTCCGGTTCCGGCTGCACGACCACCGGAGCGGGTGCAGGCGATACGGGGGCAGGCGCTGGCGTGGCCGGCCCAGCATAGGCTTCGCCCCATTGCGTGCATGCGGCCAGCAGCCCGGCATCTCCGGGCGCGGCGGGCAGCACGTGGGCAAATCCCAGCGACTGAGCCTGCGCGGCAATTCTCGCATGTGGTGCGATGCACTGCATCTGCTTCAGACGTTCGTGTTCCTGAGGCGACAGATGCAAACGCGCCAGCCCGTCCAGGTTGCGAACGGCTTCCGAACTGGTCAGCAGCCACGCGTACGGCGGCGCATCGGGCTTGAGGCTGTCGCGCACGGCCTGCCATTGCATGCCGCTCGGCTCGGGCAGCGTGCGACTGTAGGCTTCCACGGCTTCGACGGTCGCGCCGGCGTCGCGCAGACGATCGGCCAGCCATTCGCGCCCGCCGCTGCCCCGGATGATCAGGACCTTGCGGCCGGCAAACGCGCCCGGCGAGGTGTCGAGTTCGGACCAGAGCGCCTCTGAATCGAAGCGCGCTGCGTCGCCGGCCGTGTCATTGCCCTGCGCGCCAGCAGGCGCGATCACGCGATACGCGGGCGGGGCGATACCCCGTTCCGCCAGCGCGACCACGCTCGATGGCCCCACCACGGCCACCGGCACGCTTTCCGGCCACCGGGCTCCGCCCGGGGCGTTCTGGACCTGGGCAAGGGTGTCCAGTCCATAGGACACCGCGTTCGGGCTCACGAACACCACCAGCGCGTAGTCCTCGATCCGGCCAAGCGCGGCACGCAGCGGCACGTCATCGGCTGCGGGCCCGATCGCCAGCAGCGGGAAACTGAGCACGTCGAGACCCGCGGCCTGTAACGCTTCGGTCAGTTGCCGGGACTGCCCGGCGGGTCGTGTTACTACGACGGTCGGGCGAGGCATTGCGGGTTCCTCAAGCAGGTCCGGCGGCGGAGTCCGTGGAAAGCGCGGCCAGCACGCCGTCCGCGCCCTGGGCCAGCAGATCGCCGGCGACGGCGGTTCCGATCGCTTCGGCGTCGGCTACCGTGGCGACGGGTCCCGTGGCATGGGCACGCACCTGACG
Source organism: Cupriavidus sp. SHE (assembly GCF_000812445.1). Classification (NCBI taxonomy): domain Bacteria; kingdom Pseudomonadati; phylum Pseudomonadota; class Betaproteobacteria; order Burkholderiales; family Burkholderiaceae; genus Cupriavidus; species Cupriavidus sp. SHE. The sequence continues at coordinate 42,870 of NZ_JWMB01000019.1, forward strand.
CGAACCGTCGGGCAGCGCCACGAAGGCGTCGAGTTGAAGACTGGCGTCACGCCAGCGCGCGTGCGCGGCCAGCGGCACCTGGCACGAGCCGCCCAGGCGGCGCGAGACGGCCCGTTCGGCCGATACGGCGAGCAGCGTGGGCAGATGGTTCAGCGGTGCCAGCCATTCGGCCAGTTCGGGACGATCCGCACGGATCTCGATGCCCAGGGCGCCCTGTCCGGCCGCCGGCAGCGAGCTTTCCGGCGCGATCAGCGCGCGGATGCGATCGCCCAGGCCCAGTCGCTTGAGCCCGGCCGCAGCCAGAATGATGGCGCCGTACTCGCCACGGTCCAGCTTGCCCAGGCGCGTGTCCAGATTTCCCCGGAGCGGCTTGATCACCAGATGCGGAAAGCGACTGCGCAGCGCGGCTTCGCGGCGCAGGCTCGAAGTGCCCACCACGGTTCCGGCCGGCATCTCTTCGAGCGAGGCGAATTGCGCCGAAACCAGCGCATCGCGCGGGTCCTCGCGCTCCATCACCGCCGTCAGCGTGAAGCCTTCGGGCAGCTCCATCGGCACATCCTTGAGCGAGTGAACGGCCAGGTCGGCGCGTCCCTCGGACATGGCGACCTCCAGCTCCTTCACGAACAGGCCCTTGCCGCCTACCTTGGACAAGGTCCTATCGAGAATTTGATCACCCCTTGTCGTCATGCCGAGAATGGACACATCGCAGGAGGGATAGTATTGTTGCAACGCAGCACGAACATGTTCAGCCTGCCACATCGCCAGCCGGCTTTCGCGCGAGGCGATGACCAGCTTGTGCGGCATGCTGCTTGACACTGCAGCGGACGAAGAAGACGGATTGGCGGGTGCTTGCATCCGCGCATGTTAGCACGCAGGCTGGTAGCCTCAGGCCCCTGATAAGCCGTAAAAGTACGATCCGGCAAGGCTTTGCGGCCGGTCAATATAGAAAAGCTACGAAGCGATAAAGAGGAGATTGTTGATGACGCAGCCTGCTGCGCGCCCCACCGGCCGTTCACGCTCTACCGGCCGCAAGTCTGTTACGCCAGCCTCAGGCCAGCTTGACCCCGAAGGCGCATCCCCCAAGACCCCGAAAGCCACGAAAACCACGAAAACCACGAAAGCCCGCTCCAAAGCGGCAGCCAGGCCCAAGCTCGCTGTCGTGGCCGCCGAGGGCGCCACGGCAACCGCCGCGGCCACCACTACCCCCGCCCGCCGCACCGCCGACAAGGACCTGCCGCTGCGCGAGGACATCCGCTTCCTCGGCCGTCTGCTGGGCGACTGCGTGCGCGAGCAGGAAGGCGATGCCGCTTTCGACCTGGTCGAGACGATTCGCCAGACCGCCGTGCGCTTCCGGCGCGAGAACGACCGCGCCGCCGGCACCGAACTCGACCGCCTGCTGAAACGCCTGTCGCGCGACCAGACCAATTCGGTGGTGCGCGCCTTCAGCTACTTCTCGCATCTGGCCAATATCGCCGAAGACCAGCACCACAATCGCCGCCGCCGGGTCCACGCACTGGCCGGATCTCCGCCGCAGCCGGGCAGCCTGGCTCGTGCGCTGCAGGCCATCGACGCCGCCGGCGTGACCGGCAAGCAACTTCGCGAATTCCTCGACGACGCATTGATCGTGCCGGTACTGACCGCGCACCCGACCGAAGTCCAGCGCAAGAGCATCCTGGACGCGGAGCGCGAGATCGCCCGCCTGCTGGCCGAGCGCGACCTGCCGATGACCACCCGCGAGCGCGACCACAACACGGCCCAACTCCGCGCACGCGTGACCACGCTGTGGCAGACCCGCATGTTGCGGAACACGCGCTTGATGGTGGTCGATGAAATCGAGAACGCGCTCTCGTACTACCGCACCACGTTCCTCCAGGGTATTCCGCGCCTGATGGCCGAGCTGGAGGAAGACATCGCCGAAGTCTTCCCGCGCCGTTCCAAGACCGGCGCCACGCCCGCGCCGCTGGCGCCGTTCCTGCAGATGGGCTCCTGGATCGGCGGCGACCGCGACGGCAACCCCAACGTCACGGCGGAAACGCTCGAGCACGCGGCGCGCCAGCAAGCCACCCTGCTGTTCGACTGGTACCTCGATGAACTGCACGCGCTGGGCGCCGAGCTGCCGCTGTCGTCGCTGATGGTCGATGCCAGCCCCGAACTGCTGGCGCTGGCCGAAGCCTCGCCGGACCACTCCGAACACCGTGCGGACGAACCCTACCGCCGCGCGCTGATCGGTATGTACGCGCGCCTGGCCGCCACCTCGCAGTTGCTGACTGGCCATGTCGCGCAACGCCATCCGGTGGCCGACGTCGCTCCCTACGAGAACGCCGAAGCATTCGCAGCCGACGTGCAGATCGTGGTCGATTCGCTACGCACCCATCATGGCGAGGCGTTGGCGCGCGGCCGCGTCGACGCGCTGGTGCGCGCGATCGCGGTCTTCGGCTTCCACCTGGCCTCGATCGACATGCGTCAGGTATCTGACGTGCACGAGGCCGTGATCGCCGAACTGTTCGCGACGGCCGGCATCGAGTCCGACTACGCTGCACTGCCGGAAGCGCGCAAGCTGGAACTGCTGCTGGCCGAACTGCGCCAGCCGCGCCTGCTGACGCTGCCGTGGCACGACTACTCGGAACAGACACGCAGCGAACTGGCGATCTTCGCGATGGCCCGCGACCTGCGCGCCCGCTATGGCGCCCGCATCGCGCGCAACTACATCATCTCGCACACCGAGACGCTGTCCGACCTGATCGAGGTGATGCTGCTGCAGAAGGAAGCCGGCATGTTGCGCGGCACGCTGGGCAGCAAGACCGATCCGGCGCGCATGGAGCTGATGGTCATCCCGCTGTTCGAGACCATCGAGGATTTGCGCAATGCGGCCGGCATCATGGAGTCGCTGCTGGATCTGCCGGGCTTCGATTCGGTGATCGCCCACCATGGCGTCGAGCAGGAAGTGATGCTCGGCTATTCGGATTCGAACAAGGATGGCGGTTTCCTGACGTCGAACTGGGAGCTCTACAAGGCCGAACTGGCACTGGTGAAGCTGTTCGAGGAACGCCGCGTGAAGCTGCGCCTGTTCCATGGCCGGGGCGGCACGGTGGGTCGCGGCGGTGGCCCGACCTATCAGGCCATCCTGTCGCAGCCACCCGGCACCGTGAACGGCCAGATCCGCCTGACGGAACAGGGCGAAATCATCAACAGCAAGTTCGCGAATGCCGAGATCGGCCGGCGCAACCTGGAAACGGTGATCGCTGCCACGCTGGAAGCCTCGCTGCTGCCCACCCAGAACGCGCCGAAGGACCTGGCGACGTTCGAAGGCGTCATGCAGCAGCTGTCCGACCATGCGTTCTCCGCGTACCGTGACCTGGTCTACGAGACCCCGGGCTTCAAGGACTACTTCTTCGCCACGACCCCGATCACCGAAATCGCGGACCTGAACCTCGGATCGCGGCCGGCATCGCGCAAGCTGATGGACAAGAAGCACCGCCGCATCGAAGACCTGCGGGCGATTCCATGGGGCTTCTCGTGGGGTCAATGCCGTCTGCTGCTGCCGGGCTGGTTCGGCTTCGGCAGTGCCGTGCAGGCCCTGCTGGACGCCGCACCGGACGAGAAGTCGCGCAAGGCCACGGTGGCCACGCTGAAGCGGATGGTGAAGTCGTGGCCGTTCTTCAGCACGCTGCTATCGAACATGGATATGGTGCTGGCCAAGACCGACCTGGCCGTGGCGTCGCGCTACGCGGGGCTGTGCGAGGACACCGCGCTGCGCAAGGCCGTGTTCTCACGCATCAGCGCCGAATGGCACCTGACCAGTGACATGCTCGGGCTGATCACCGGCCGGCAGGAACGGCTGGCTGACAATCCGCTGCTGGCGCGCTCGATCAAGAACCGCTTTGCCTACCTGGATCCGCTGAACCACCTGCAGGTGGAACTGCTCAAGCGGTACCGGGCCGGCAAGGATGGCGACGACGTGCGCGTGCGACGCGGAATCCACCTGACGATCAACGGGGTGGCGGCCGGGTTGCGTAATAGCGGTTGATCCGTCGCCGACATGTGCTGTATCCGCCGGTTTTCTCCCTTCTCTCGCAGGCGGGAGAAGGGGCGGGGGAGAGGGTGCGGCGGCCCTGAATGCGGCTAACGTGCCTTGCACGGCCTGCCCTCTCCCCTGACTCCTCTCCCACGTGTGGGAGAGGGGAACCGGTCCGCAGCAGTTCTGCCCGCCTCTGGCGATATAATCGCCGTTTCCGATTTTCCGCCCTGCCCCGCCATGACCTCCCAACTAGCCAAGAAAGGCGAAGCCTGGTCCGCCCGCTTCTCCGAACCGATGTCCGATCTGGTGAAGCGTTACACCGCGTCGGTCTTCTTCGACAAGCGCCTGGCGCTGTTCGATATCCAGGGCTCGCTGGCCCATGCGGCCATGCTGGCAAAGCAGGGCATCATCGCCGAAGCCGACCGCGCCGAGATCGAGCGCGGCATGACGCAGATCCGCGGTGAGATCGAGTCCGGCGCGTTCGAGTGGAAGCTGGACCTCGAAGACGTGCACCTGAACATCGAAGCGCGCCTGACCGCCCTGGTGGGCGACGCCGGCAAGCGCCTGCACACGGGCCGTTCGCGTAACGACCAGGTGGCCACCGACATCCGCCTGTGGCTGCGCAGCGAGATCGACAGCATCGTCGGCCTGCTGGGCGACCTGCGCGGCGCGCTGCTCGACCTGGCCGAGAAGAACGCCGACACGATCCTGCCCGGCTTCACCCACCTGCAGGTGGCCCAGCCGGTCACATTCGGCCATCACCTCATGGCCTATGTGGAAATGTTTACGCGCGATGCCGAGCGCATGGCCGATTGCCGCCGCCGCGTGAATCGCCTGCCGCTGGGTGCCGCCGCGCTGGCCGGCACCAGCTATCCGATCGACCGCGAGTTCGTGGCCGCGCAACTGGGCTTTGACGGCGTGTGCCGCAACTCGCTCGACGCCGTGTCCGACCGCGACTTCGCGATCGAATTCCTGGCTGCCGCGTCGCTGATCATGACGCACGTCTCGCGCTTCTCTGAAGAACTGGTGATCTGGATGAGCCCGCGCGTCGGCTTCATCGACATCGCCGACCGCTTCTGCACCGGCAGCTCGATCATGCCGCAGAAGAAGAACCCGGACGTGCCCGAACTGGCCCGCGGCAAGACTGGCCGCGTGTACGGCCACCTGACCGGTCTGCTGACGCTGATGAAGGGCCAGCCGCTGGCGTACAACAAGGACAACCAGGAAGACAAGGAGCCGCTGTTCGATACGGTCGATACCGTGGTCGATACGCTGCGCATCTTCGCCGACATGGTGCCCGGCATCAGCGTCAAGCCGGACAACATGCGCGCCGCCGCGCTGCAGGGCTACGCCACCGCCACCGACCTGGCCGATTACCTGGTCAAGCGCGGTCTGCCGTTCCGCGACGCGCACGAGGCCGTGGCCCACGCCGTGCGCGCCTGCGACGACCGCCACTGCGACCTGGCCGACCTGACCGTCGAGCAACTGCGCGAAGTCTCGGGTCTGGGCGACAAGGCCTCGCTGATTGGCGACGACGTACACAGCGTGCTGACGCTCGAAGGCTCGGTGGCATCGCGCAACCATATCGGCGGCACCGCGCCGGATCAGGTACGCGCCGCCATCGCCGCCGCACGCAAGGCGCTGTAAGTTTCGCGTAAGTCTCTGTCGTAAAAAAGCCGCTGTGCCGTCAGGCCAGCGGCTTTTTTGTTTCCGGTTTTCTCCGCCCGGCCAAGCGCGGGAAAGGACGGAAAGAGAAGAAAACCCACGCCATGTCCGCCTGTTAGGACAATCCCCTAGCGCCCTTACAAATTGTGACAGATACACTATTTGGCGCAAAAACCGGGGAGACAACCCATGAATTACTTGCTTGGTCTGTCACGACAGATCGACAGGTTGAATCAGCATACGGGCAGGCTTGCAAACATCATGATCCTGCTGTCGTGTCTGATCAGCGCAGGTAACGCCCTGCTCCGCTACGGCTTCAACCTCAGCGACAACTGGCCACTGGAGTTGCAGTGGTACATGTTTGCCATCGCCGTCATGTTCGGCGCGTCGTACACGTTCCAGCGCAATGAGCACGTGCGTGTGGATCTGATCTACGGCAGCGTGTCCGAGCGTGCGCAGCACTGGATCGACATCTTCGGCATCGTCGTTTTCCTGCTGCCCTCCACGATCCTGTTCACGTGGCTGTCGTGGGAATCGCTGTTCCTGCCTTCGTGGCGCATCCTCGAGCAATCGGGCAATTCGGGCGGCCTGCCCCGTTATCCGATCAAGCTCGTCGTGCCCATCGGCTTTGCCCTGCTCACGCTGCAGGGGATTTCCGAACTGATCAAGCGCTTCGCCGCCCTGCAGGGCCTGCTGCGCATCGAATCGAAATACGAAAGGCCGGTGCAATAATGATTCCATTGGAATATATGCCGCCGCTCATGTTCGGCGGCCTGGTGGTATTTATGCTGATCGGGTTCCCGGTCGCATTCTCGCTGTCGGCCGTGGGTCTGGCCTTCGGCTTCCTGGCCATCGAATGGGGCTACTTCCCCGTACAGTTCCTGCAGGCCGTGCCAAGCCGCGTGTTCGGCAGCGTGCTGTCCAATGAACTGCTGCTGGCGATCCCGTTCTTCACCTTCATGGGCGCGATCCTGGAGAAATGCGGACTCGCGGAGGACATGCTCGACTCGATGGGCCAGTTGTTCGGCCCGGTTCGTGGCGGCCTGGGTTACTCGGTCATCATCGTCGGCTTCATCCTGGGCGCGATCACCGGCACGGTGGCGGCGCAGGTGATCGCCATGGCGATGATCTCGCTGCCCGTAATGATGCGCTACCGCTACAACATGAAGTACGCCACGGGCGTGCTGGCCGCATCGGGCACGATCACGCAGCTGGTGCCGCCGTCGCTGGTGCTGGTGGTGCTGGCCGACCAGCTGAAGACCCCGGCCGGTAGCGCCGACGTCGGCAGCATGTACCTGGGCGCCTGGGGCCCGTCGGTGATCCAGATCGCGCTGTTCGCGCTCTACACCTTCGTGCTGACCCGCATCAAGCCAGACTGGCTGCCGCCGGTGCCGGAAGAAGCGCGCACGCTGCGCGGCTGGGCGCTGTGGCGCACGTGCCTGCGCGGCATCATCCCCTGCGCCGTGCTGATCTTCCTGGTGCTCGGCACGATCATGCTTGGCATTGCCACGCCGACCGAGTCCGGAGCGATGGGCGCGGTTGGCGCGCTGGTGCTGGCCGTGATCCGCGACAAGGGCTTCAACAAGATCGACCGCAACATCTATCGGCTGGGCCTGTTGGCAACGCTGGTGGCCGCCGCGGTGGGCGTCTTCGCGTTCGGCTCCCATGCATTCCGCATCCCGCTGGCGATTGCCTACCTTGTGGTGTTGTGGCTCCTGATCCGCGCCGGCCAGCTTACCGACCTGCGGCTGCTGATCGTGGATGCCTACCAGTCCACCGCGCGCATCACCGCCATGGTCGTGTTCATCCTGATCGGCTCCACCTGCTTCTCGGTGGTGTTCCAGGGCGTGGACGGCGGCGCATGGGTGGAACACCTGTTCACGTCGCTACCAGGCGGCTGGATCGGCTTCCTGATCGTGGTGAACCTGTTCATCTTCTTCCTGGCGTTCTTCCTCGACTTCTTCGAGATCGCGTTCATCGTCGTGCCGATGCTGGCACCGGTTGCGGTCAAGGTGCTGGCCCCGGTAGTGGCCGATTCGATGGGCGGCAACCCCGAAGCCGCCGCCACGGCCGCGCTGGTCTGGTTCGGCGTGATGCTGTGCGTGAACATGCAGACGTCGTTCATGCACCCGCCGTTCGGCTTTGCGCTGTTCTACCTGCGCGGCATCGCCCCGAAGGAAGTCAAGAGCTCGGACATCTACTGGGGTGCCCTGCCGTGGGTGGGCCTGCAGCTCGTCATGGTGCTGCTGGTGATGTTCTGGCCGGGCATGGTGACTGGCCTGCTCGACAAGGGATCGCTCAAGCACAGTAATTCCGCCGAGGTCAGTATCCCGCTTGGCGGACAGGACGATGGCAAGCCCGGGGGGGCGTCCTCGCCCGGCACGCTGGAGTTGCCGAGCGGCGGCGACTCGAGTGAACCGGTGGCGCCTTCGTTCCAGTTCGAGAAAAGCAAGTAGCTGGATTGAAGTGGGGCTGGAGGGTGATGCGCTGACCCTCTCCCTCTCCCCACAGATCACGCAAGACACAAAAAACCCCCGGCCTCACGGCACGGGGGTTTTTGTTTGGATCGAATGAAGCCTAACTGTGAAGCCTTACTGCTTCACGCAATCCACGAAGTATGCCTTCTGGCCATCGACCTCGTCCTCGACCAGGCCGTGGATGTCGGTCTCGAAGCCCGGGAAGAGCTTGTTGAACTCGCGTGCGAACTTCAGGTACTTCACGATCGTGCGGTTGAAGCGCTCGCCCGGGATCAGCAGCGGAATGCCCGGCGGGTACGGCGTCAGCAGGATCGCGGTCACGCGGCCTTCCAGTTCGTCGACGGGCACGCGCTCGATTTCGCGATGCGCCATCATCGCCCAGGCATCCGACGGCTTCATCGCCGGCTCCATGTCCGACAGGTACATCTCGGTGGTCACGCGCGCCACATCGTTGGCCTTGTAGACGCTGTGGATCGCGTCGCACAGGTCACGCAGGCCCAGTCGCTCGTACTGCGGGTGCTTGCCCACGAACTCGGGCAGCACGCGCCACAGCGGCTGGTTCTGGTCGTAGTCGTCCTTGAACTGCTGCAGCTCGGTCACCAGCGAGTTCCAGCGGCCCTTGGTGATGCCGATCGTGAACATGATGAAGAACGAGTACAGACCCGTCTTCTCGATGATGATGCCGTGCTCGGCCAGGTACTTGGTGACGATTGCCGCCGGAATGCCGCGCTCGCTGAACTCGCCGTCCACGTCGAGGCCCGGGGTGATGATCGTGGCCTTGATCGGGTCCAGCAGGTTGAAGCCATCGGCCAGATCGCCGAAGCCATGCCAGCGCTCGTTGGCCTTGAGCATCCACTCTTCGCGGTCAGGAATGCCGTCTTCGGCCAGCGCGTCCGGGCCCCACACCTTGAACCACCAGTCGCCATTGTTGGCGACGTCGTAGTCGGCTTCCACCTTTCGCACGGCACGGCGGAAGTCCAGCGCTTCCTGGATGCTTTCCTCGACCAGCGCGGTGCCGCCCGGCGCTTCCATCATCGCTGCGGCCACGTCGCACGAGGCAATGATCGAGTACTGCGGGCTCGTCGAGGTGTGCATCAAGTACGCCTCGTTGAAGCGGTAGCGATCCAGCTTGCGCGTTTCCGAATCCTGCACGAGGATCTGCGAGGCCTGCGAAAGGCCGGCCAGCAGCTTGTGCGTGGACTGCGTGGCGAACACCAGCGCATCCTTGCTGCGCGGACGGTCACGGCCGATCGCGTGCATGTCGCGATAGAAATCGTGGAACGCCGCGTGCGGCAGCCATGCCTCGTCGAAATGCAGCGTGTCGATCTCGGACGTCAGCATTTCCTTGATCTGCTCGGCGTTGTACAGCACGCCGTCGTACGTACCCTGCGTGATCGTCAGGATGCGCGGCTTCTGGTTCTTCGCCTTGCTCGCGAACGGATGGTTCTCGATCTTCCTGCGGATCGTCTCCGGGTCGAACTCGCTCTTCGGAATCGGGCCGATGATGCCGTAGTGGTTGCGCGTCGGCATCAGGAACACCGGAATTGCGCCCGTCATCATGATCGCGTGCAGGATCGACTTGTGGCAGTTACGGTCCACCACCACGATGTCGCCCGGCGCCACGTTGGCGTGCCAGACCATCTTGTTCGACGTCGACGTGCCGTTGGTCACGAAGAACATGTGGTCGGAATTGAAGATGCGCGCGGCGTTGCGCTCCGACGCCGCTACCGGGCCAGTGTGGTCCAGCAGCTGGCCAAGTTCCTCGACCGCGTTGCAGACGTCGGCGCGCAGCATGTTCTCGCCGAAGAACTGGTGGAACACCTGGCCCACCGGGCTCTTCAGGAACGCCACGCCACCCGAGTGCCCCGGGCAGTGCCACGAGTACGAACTGTCCTGCGCGTAGTCGATCAGCGCCTTGAAGAACGGCGGGGCCAGCGAATCCAGGTAGACCTTGGCTTCGCGGATGATGTGGCGCGCCACGAATTCGGGGGTGTCCTCGAACATGTGGATGAAGCCGTGCAGCTCGCGCAGGATGTCGTTCGGAATATGGCGCGACGTGCGCGTCTCGCCATACAGGAAGATTGGCAGATCCGTGTTGCGGCGACGCACTTCGGTCACGAACGCGCGCAGCTTCTCGATGGCGGCCGCTTCGGGCTGGTCGTCGGCGCGCACGAACTCGTCGTCGTCGATCGACACGATGAACGTGGATGCCCGGCTGGACTGCTGGGCGAACGACGTCAAGTCGCCATAGCTGGTCAGACCCATCACTTCCATGCCTTCATTCTCGATGGCCTCGGCCAACGCGCGAATGCCCGAGCCGGAGATGTTCTCGGAGCGGAAGTCTTCATCGATGATGATGACGGGGAAGCGGAATTTCATCGGGCATCCTTGATGATCGTGCTTGGAAAGAACTTGAGCCACATGGCCGGCGGGGATTTCCCCGCAAACGGCGGCATGTGGCTCTTTCGTCAGGTCTGGCGCCTGACCGGTTCATGGCCGGCGGCGCCCCCGGCGACGGACGCCGGCATTGTAATGCGATCAGGTCTTCGGCAGTGTGACACCCTGCTGGCCCTGGTACTTGCCACCACGGTCGGCATACGAGGTCTCGCAGATCTCGTCGCTCTCGAAGAACAGCACCTGCGCGCAGCCTTCACCGGCATAGATCTTGGCGGGCAGCGGCGTGGTGTTGGAGAACTCAAGCGTCACATAGCCTTCCCACTCGGGTTCGAACGGCGTCACGTTGACGATGATGCCGCAGCGGGCGTAGGTGCTCTTGCCCAGGCAGATCGTCAGCACGCTGCGCGGAATCCGGAAGTATTCCATCGTGCGGGCCAGCGCGAACGAGTTCGGCGGGATGATGCAGACATCGCCCTTGAAGTCCACGAACGACTTCTCGTCGAAGTTCTTCGGATCGACGATCGTGCTGTTGATGTTCGTGAAGATCTTGAATTCGTCGGCGCAGCGGATGTCGTAGCCGTAGCTCGACGTGCCGTAGGACACGATCTTGCGGCCGTCCGACTCCCGTACCTGGCCGGGCTCGAACGGTTCGATCATGCCGTGCTGCTCCGCCATGCGGCGGATCCACTTGTCGGATTTGATGCTCATAAAGGCGTGGGCGGAAAAGTCGGGCGGCAGGCTGCCGCAAAAGTCGGGCGGCGGGCTGCCGCTGGAATGGGGCGCATTGTACAACCAATCGCTTCTGGCGCTCTTGTTCCGGCTTCTGTTGCGATCTGGTGCCGCGCAGCGGAATTCCTAGACCGCCGGCGCCAGCGCTTCGGCCGGTGTGTGGAGGAACCGCTTCCGCCCCGTGTAGAGCAGGAAATGCTTGCCGGTGCAGCGCGCGAATAGCGTCATTCCGACACGCTTGGCCATCTGGTAACCCATTTGCGTCACACCCGAACGCGATAACAGGAACGGAATGCCCATCTGGGCGCCCTTGATGACCATTTCCGACGTCAGTCGGCCCGTGGTGTAGAAAATCTTGTCGGCGCCGCTCATGTCCTCGAGCCACATCCACCCGGCGATGGCATCCACGGCGTTGTGGCGGCCCACGTCCTCGACGAAGGTCAGCAACTCGCTGCCCCGGAACAAGGCGCAGCCGTGAACCGAGCCGGCCTGCTTGTAGACCGATTGCTGAAGCCGGATGGTATCGACGATCGCGTACAGCGTTTCCTGGTCGAGCCGGGCGTCCGGGGGCAGCGCGATGGTGTCGACCTCGTCCATCAGCGAACCGAACACCGTGCCCTGCCCGCAGCCCGTGGTCACCACGCGGCGCGCGGTGCGCTCCTCGATGCGATCGACCCCCGAACGGGTGGTCACGGCCACCGACTCGGTTTCCCAGTCCACCTGGACCGAAGCAATCTGCTCGATCGACTCCACCAGTCGCTGATTACGCAGATAACCCAGAACGAGATGCTCCGGCGCGCCGCCCAGCGTCATCAGCGTGACCAGCTCGCGTTTGTCCAGATAGACCGTCAGCGGGCGCTCGCCTGGCAGCCAGGCCGGACGTTCCCTGCCTTGCTCGTCGAGGACAGCCACCTCTTCGATCAGGGGTACGCTGGCATGGGTCAGTTCGGGGCGCAGGGACATGTGGGAGGCGGGCTGGCCCTTCCGAAGGTCGGGCCAGCTACAGCGGAAGCTATCTGGAGGAATCAGGAGGCGGCGATCACACCGCAGGCGATGCGGCCGCCCGAGTTGCCGGTGGGCTGGGTGCGGTAGTCGTCGGCATCCTTGTGGACAACGACGGCGCGGCCAACCACGCTGTTCGGGCCAGGTGCCACGGTCACGTCCGGCATGATGAACTGGACGCGCGCGTTGCCGCTGGAGTCCGCGACGAGGTTGTTCATGTCGCCGGCATGATGATCGGGCATCGTCATCTGGCCGTGCGGCTTGCCCGCCGGATTGAAGTGTCCACCCGCGCTCATCGCGTCGGGCGCGGAGCAGTCACCCTTCTCGTGGATATGGAAGCCATGTGTCGTGCCTGGCGGCAGGCCGGTCACCGATACCACCACCATCACGCCACCGCCCGCCTGCTGGTCGAACGTGACGCGTCCCGCGGTATTCGTGCCGCTCTTGGGGCTCAGCGCTGCGGCGGCCTTCGTGGACGCGCTGGTTGCCGCCGTGCCACTGCTGCTACTGCTGCTGGACGAACCCCAGCCCCAGCTCGAGCAACCCGCCACAGCCAGTGCGGCAGCGCCCATCGTCAAACCGAAAAGTACACGTTTCATGCCGAGCCCTCCTCTTGCGGTTAAAAGCCCGGGCGATTGTACGCCTGACCCGCACACACGACTGCCGCAAACCGCAATCCCGTGCCAATACGCATGATCAAGCCTGCCCCGGACGCTGGCGGGTACGGCCCGCGTCCTCCGGCGGCGTGGAACGCTGCGCGGGGATCTTGCCGGCCTTGATATCGTCGTACCAGTGCTCGTGGTGCTCCTGGGCCCAGGCCTCGTCCACGTAGCCATCACGCATGGCGCGATAGGCCCCCTCCATGCCGATCGTGCCCATGTAGATATGGCCGCAGGCCAGCGCGATCATCAGCACCGCGGCGATCGCGTGGATGACGTTGGCGATCTGCATCGTGGCGCGGTAGTACTCCAGGCCCGGCACGATCATGTCGAGCACCCACCCCGACGCAGACAGGATCAACCCGAAAAAGACCAGTCCGATCCAGAACCAGAGCTTTTCGCCGGCGTTGAAACGGTGACTCGGCACGTGGCTGCCCGTGAGCAGCCCTCCTGCCCGCGCGATCCACGTCAGGTCGTCGCGGCTGGGCAGGTTGTCGCGCACGAAGAGCACGAAGGCAACGACGATCGCGACCGTGAACACCGGCCCGCTCAGGTTATGCAGGTTCTTGAGGATGTATGTGAGCCATCCGAACAGCGTATGGCCGAAGATCGGCAGCAGGACGTGCTTGCCAAACAGGATCACGAGGCCCGAGATCGCCAGGATCGAGAACGAGATCGCCATGGTCCAGTGCACGATGCGTTCCAGCGGCGTGAAGCGTTCGATCATGCGGCCGGTGCGCGGTGTCTTGAGCGGAATCGTGCCCCGCCAAGCGAAGAACGCCAGGATCGCCAGCGGCACGATCAACACCAGCCAGCCACCCCACACCGTGATCACGCCATTGCGGAACAGCCGCCACTTCTGGCCCGTGCGCTGGATCAGCACACCAGCTTCCTTGGCCGGCAGGCTGCTGTAGTTCGGCTGGTCGGAGTTCACCTCGCGCCAGACCGGCGCATTGTTGCCCGGCTGCGTCTGCGAACGTTCCTGCTGGGCGCGCGCCTCCGCGGCCATGTCGCGGCGCGGCACATTGAAGATGTTCTCGCTCGCAATGCCCGCGAACGGCTGCGCGGGGTGCGTGGCCGGATTGTTCGCGTTATCGGACTGCGTGGCGGCCTGCGTGGCGGCCTGTTGCGCCTGCGGTGCCGAAGCTGGCGCCTGCGCGAACGCGCCGGCCATCGCCAGCGTCATCAGCGCGCCGGCTAGCCACCGTCCTGTACGTGAAAGCCGCGTCATAAGCCCTCCTTGCCGGCGCTCACGGCGTCTTGTTGTACTCGTTCTGGTACTGGTTGCGCTCATGGATCTGGCGCACCCAGCTATCCCTGTCGCCTGGCGTCCATCCCTTGGCGACGAACGGATCGCCGGGGGCGCCCTGCCATGCCGGCGTATCCGATTTCTTGAACGAAGCGGTCGATGTCTGCGCCTTCTCGCCGCAGCCGGCGATCAGCAGGCCCGCAACGCTCAGGGCAATCAGTAGCGCGCGGTTCATGATGCGCTCCCCTCGCTGGCTGGCGCGGCGGGCGCCGTGGGTGCGCCACCCGGCGCCGCGGGCGGCGTGCCCGCTGCCGGCTGCGCCTTGACGCCGCCATAGGCCGTGCCCCAGCCGAAGACGTCGCCGCCCTTGCCGCGCTTGATCACGCGATTGCGCAGGATGTCGGCAATCACGTCGCCATCGCCGCCGAGCAGCGCCTTGGTCGAACACATTTCCGCGCACAGCGGCAGCTTGCCTTCGGCCAGGCGGTTGCGGCCGTACTTCTCGAACTCTGCCTCGCTGCCGTTGGCTTCCGGGCCGCCATTGCAGAACGTGCACTTGTCCATCTTGCCGCGCACGCCGAAAGTACCTTCGCTCGGGAACTGCGGCGCGCCGAATGGGCAGGCGTACGAGCAGTAGCCGCAGCCGATGCAAACATCCTTGTCGTGCAGCACCACGCCGTCCTCGGTGCGATAGAAGCAATCGACCGGACAGACCGCCATGCACGGCGCATCGGAGCAATGCATGCACGCCACCGAGATCGACTTTTCCGCGCCGACCACGCCGTCGTTGACCGTCACCACGCGGCGCCGGTTCACACCCCAGGGCACCTCGTGCTCATTCTTGCAGGCGGTGACGCAGCTATTGCACTCGATGCAACGCTCGGCATCACAGATGAATTTCATGCGGGCCATTTGCGTCTCCGTCCTTATGCGAACCGTTCGATCTGGCAAACGGTGGTCTTGGTTTCCTGCATCATCGTCACCGAGTCATAGCCGTAGGTGGTGGCGGTGTTCACCGCCTCCCCGCGCACGATCGGCATGGCGCCCTCCGGGTAGTAAGGCTTGAGATCCTTGCCCTGCCACCAGCCAGAGAAATGGAACGGGATGAACGCCGTATCCACGCCCACGCGCTCGGTCACCAGCGCGCGCACCTTGATCCTGGCGCCGGTCGGCGTCTTGACCCAGCAGTAGTCACCGTTGCGGATGCCGCGTTCCGATGCCGCCTTCGGGTTGATCTCGACGAAGTTCTCCTGCTGCAATTCGGCCAGCCACGGGTTCGAGCGCGTTTCCTCGCCACCGCCCTCGTACTCGACCAGACGGCCGGAGGTCAGGATGATCGGGAATTTCTCGTAGACCTTGTTCTCGATGTTGCGCTGCTGCACGGTCTTGTAGAGCGTGGGCAAGCGCCAGAAGGCCATCTTGTCATCGTGGGTCGGGTACTTGGCGACCATGTCCGGGCGCGTCGAGTACAGCGGCTCGCGGTGTTGCGGGATCGGGTCCGGGAAGTTCCAGACCACGGCCCGCGCGCGGGCGTTGCCGAACGGATGGCAGCCGTGGTTCTTCATCACCACGCGCTGGATACCGCCCGACAGGTCGGTCTTCCAGTTCTTGCCATCGGCCGCCTTCTTCTCGGCGTCGGTCAGTTCGTCCCACCACCCGAGCTTCTTGAGCAGCACCGCGTCGAATTCCGGATACCCGGTGGTAATGTCCGCGCCCAGCGAGTGCGATCCATCGGCCGCCAGCAGACTCACGCCATCGCGTTCCACACCGAAGTTGGCGCGGAAATTGCCGCCGCCATCCATCACGTTCCTGCTGGTGTCGTAGAGGTTCGGCGAGCCCGGGTGCTTCAGCTCCGGCGTGCCGTAGCACGGCCATGGCAGGCCGAAGTAATCACCGGTGATGTCATAGCCGGTGACCGGGTCCTTGCCACCCTTGCAGCGCAACGAGCGCACATCGAACATGTGCATATTGCGCATGTGGGCCTTCAGCCGCTCGGGTGACTGGCCCGTGTAGCCGATGGTCCAGTTGCCGGCGTTGATCTCGCGCAGGATCGATTCGGTCTCGGGCTCCCGCCACGTGCGCCCGGCGCGCTTGACCTCGACCAGCTTGTAGTTCTTCGACAGTTCGTTGGCAAAGCCCAGCTTCTCGGCGAACGCCTGCATGATCGCGTGGTCGGGCATCGACTCGAACAACGGCTCGATCACCTTCTCGCGCCATTGCAGCGAACGGTTCGACGCCGTGCACGAACCCGAGGTCTCGAACTGTGTGCAGGCCGGCAGCAGGTACACGGCACGGTTCGGGTTGGGGGTATCGCCTTCGGTCGCCGGCATGTTGGCCATGGCGGCCGTGGCCGACGGATACGGGTCGATCACGACCAGCAGGTCGAGCTTGTCGAGCGCGCGCTTCATCTCCAGGCCGCGCGTCTGCGAGTTCGGCGCATGACCCCAGAAGAACACGCCACGCACGTTGTGGTCCTGGTCGATCAGTTCCGGCTTCTCGGTGACGATGTCGATCCAGCGCGACACCGTGGTGCCGGACTTCTCCATCATCGCCTGCGAGGCGAACTGCTTCTTGATCCACTCGTAGTCCACGCCCCAGACCGTCGCGAAGTGCTTCCACGCGCCGGCAGCCAGGCCGTAGTAGCCCGGCAGCGAATCCGGGTTCGGCCCCACGTCGGTGGCGCCCTGCACGTTGTCGTGGCCACGGAAGATGTTGGCGCCACCACCCGACACACCGATGTTGCCGAGCGCCAGTTGCACGATGCACGACGCACGCACGATGGCGTTGCCGATCGTGTGCTGCGTCTGACCCATGCACCAGACCAGCGTGGACGGGCGGTTCTTCGCCATCGTCTCGGCCACGTACCGGACTTCGGCCTCGGGCACGCCGCAGACTTCCTCGACCTTGTCCGGCGTCCACTTGGCCAGCACTTCCTCCTTGACCTTGTCCATGCCGTAGACGCGGTCGGCCAGGTACTTCTTGTCTTCCCAGCCGTTCTGGAAGATGTGGTACAGCACGCCGAACAGGAACGCGATATCGGTGCCCGAGCGGATGCGAACGTAGTGATCGGACTTGGCCGCCGTGCGCGTGTAGCGCGGGTCGACCACGATCACCTTGCAGCCGCTCTCCTTGGCGTGGAGCAGGTGGAGCATCGACACCGGATGCGCCTCGGCCGCATTCGAACCGATATACAGCGCCGCCTTGGCGTTCTGCATGTCGTTGTACGAATTGGTCATCGCACCGTAGCCCCAGGTGTTCGCCACGCCGGCCACGGTGGTCGAGTGGCAGATGCGCGCCTGGTGGTCGGTATTGTTGGTGCCGAAGAACGAGACCCACTTGCGCAGCAGGTAGGACTGTTCGTTGCTGTGCTTGGACGAGCCGATGAAGAACAACGAATCCGGTCCGGTTTCCTGGCGGATCTGCTTGAGCTTCGCGCTGATCTCGTCGAGCGCCTGATCCCAGGAGATGCGCTGGTACTTGCCGTTGACCAGCTTCATCGGGTACTTCAGCCGGTATTCGCCGTGACCATGCTCACGCAGCGCGGCGCCCTTGGCGCAATGCGCGCCCAGGTTGATCGGCGAATCGAACACGGGCTCCTGCCGCACCCACACGCCGTTCTGCACCACCGCGTCGACCGCGCAACCCACCGAGCAATGGCCGCAGACAGTGCGGCGCACGACGATATCGCCCTTGCCGCCTGCGCCGCCCTTGCCGTCGTCGGCATCGGCGCGACGCATCATCGTCAGTTGCGTGGCGGCCAGCCCCGCGCCCACGCCGATGCCCGAACGCTTGAGGAAGCTGCGGCGGTCCATGGTCGGCATGGCGCCGGCCAGGCCTGCGGCAAGGCGCGCGGACAAGCGTCCGGATGACTGGGACTGGGATTGCGAACTGGAATCAGCGAGCCGGCTGGTGAGCCGGCCGGTCTGGCCTTGGTCCGCGCGATGGTTGGCGCCGTCGTTCGCGCCATTGTTCGCACGTTTGCGGGTCAGGGGGGTCATGGCTTGCCTCGATCAGAGCGGTTGGCGTGTGCGACAACTCGGGCGCGCGCCAGCACGCCCGGGGCAACATGCCTAAACCAGCGTGGTCCGGTAGTACTTGCGGATATGGGCGGAGACCCGGTAGCCATCACTGCCCGGCGCGGGATCGGCGGGCTCGGCCTTGGCGGCGACGGCCTCGGCAAGCGCGGGCTGTCCGCGCGTGGCCACAACGGCGGCGCCGGCTGCGGCAACCACGCCGGCACCTGCCAGAAAGGTGCGACGTGCGACCCGGGGTTGTTTATCTTCCATGAGGACTCCTCGGCTATGCCGTACCGATGGATGATTTATTTATGACGTGTTTTGCATATTCTAGTTGCAACACCACCGAATGACCACGCGCGCGGCCGCAAAATCGGTAAATATCGGACAAACCCCGACCGCGCCCCCGCTCAGTGCATCTCGAGCGCGACAGCCTCGACGCTGCAAAACGCGCGTAACAGTCCTGCGGCACTGCGGTAGAAGCGGGCCTGCGGATGGTTCTCGAGGGCGTCACACAACCGGTCCACCCAAGGCTGCAGATGCCGGGCGAAGAAGCGTTGCTGCTCGCCGAGGTTCGACACCGCCAGGTCATCGCCGGCCACGAGATAGCGCATCACCTCGCACAGCGCGGCCACGTGGTCCTCGGTTTCGCTGACGTTATCGTGCCGCGTGAGCCCGTAGCGGGCCAGATCGTCACGCAATGCCACCAATGGCCGCTCGTTGAGAAAGCCGGCCTGATAGAACGAGCCGTAGAGAAAGATCTCCTGCTTGCCGACGCCGACGAACAGCTGGGCGTATTCGTCCGCGGCTTCCGCGGCGGTCGTGATCGATGCTGCGTCGCACAACGCATTCCACGCGCGACCGAGCACGGTATCGGCATCTGCACCTGACGCGCGATTGGCCGCGATATGGTGCAACAGCGTCGCATCGGGCGCCTGATAGAACAGCGTGGCCAGCAGACCATAAAGATCGGCGCGCGCGGTGTCCTCAGGATCGGGCTCGCCGTGCGCCGGCGCCTGGGCGGTAAGCTGAATCGGCTGGAAATCGCTCATATTGTGATGCATCCCTTCCGTTTATCCCTTCTGTCGGGCTCTATGCCGTGCGCTGCCCTATTGCAGCGTCGCGCCCGTGGCTGCGCCGCTATCCTTTTCCACCATGTCGATGACCCGGCAGTCGCTGCACATCTTCAGCCGCTCAGCCGCCGCACCGGCAAACGCCGGGTGGCCAGCCAGTCGGACCAGCATGGATTCCACCATCTGCGCCGTGCCAAATGGCTTGCCGCAACGGACGCAATGGAACGGCTGGGTCTCGTTGAGCGTGACGGGCCGGCGCGCGGCATCGCCCGCCAGCAAACGTGGCACCAGCGTGATTGCGTCCTCGGGGCAGGTCTTCTCGCACAGCCCGCACTGCACGCAGTTGCGCTCGACAAAGGCCAGCACGGGCCGCTCGGCGTTGTCGCGCAGTGCCTGCGTCGGACACGCGCCCACGCAGGCCATGCACAGGGTGCAGCGGGCGGTGTCGACCTGCACGGCCCCAAGCGGCGCGCCCGCAGGCAGCGCCATCGTTTCGGCGGGCACCGGAGCATTGCGCGCCAGGTGATCCACAACGAAATCCAGGGTCTCGCGCTTGGCCAGCGCGGCGCGGAATCCCGCGACGGGCAGCGGGCTCAGCGGTTCGGCCGACGTGGAAATTGCGCCCAGCCCCACATCGAGCCCGGCAACGTCGCTCGCCTCGACCAGCGCCAGCCGCTGGCCACGATAGCCGAAGCCTTCCAGGATCGTCCGGGCCACGGCCATCTGCTCGCGCAGCGCCGCACGGTATTGCGGCGCTTCGTCGCCAGTCAGCAGCACTGCCACGCCGCCCGCACCCCAGCACAGGGCAGCCAACCACAACTCGATGCCCGTCGAGGCAGGATGGAATGCCGAAACCGGAATCACGTTCGGCGGCACGCCCCGTGCCTGGCCGGCCCGCGCGGCGCGACCCAGCGCAAGGATGGCTGGCGTACCGTGCTCCGCGCCGTGGATCAGCAATACGGCATCACGGCCGCCGGCACGGCTGTAAGTGGTCACCAGCGTGCGCAGGCGTTCGCCAAACGTCTCCGGGCCAGGGTAGCCATAGCTGATGGCACCGCTCGGGCAAACCGTCGTGCACGCGCCGCAGCCCATGCACAGGTTCGGCGTGACCTCGATACGGCCCTTGCCGTCGCGCCAGTGCGAACTGATTGCCTGCGTCGAACAGATATCGATGCAAGCCGTGCAGCCCGTGGTCTGGTTGCGGCCGTGGGCGCAGAGGCTTTCCTTGTAGCGGAAGAACTTCGGCTTCTCGAATTCGCCGACCAGTTGTTGCGCGGTCAGTGCCAGCGCGTACTGGCGCGCGACATCGCCACCCGCATGCAGATAGCCTTGCGGCGGCTGATGCATCGTGAAAGCCGGTGAATCGTTGAGATCGAAAACGATGTCGAACCGGCCCGATTCGGTCGCAGCCGGGCGATCGAAATCGATAGCCGCCGCCGCACCGCACGCTTTCACGCATTCGCGATGATCTCGGCAACGGTCGAGGTCGATCTGGTAGCTGAAGTCGATCGCCTGCTCGGGGCAGGCCGCAATGCAGGCGTTGCAGCGCGTGCAGAGATCCAGGTCGATCGGATTGCTCTTGCCGGCACCAGTCTCCCAGGTGGCAGTGAACGTGCCCAGCCAGCCGGCCAGCGACGCGAGCCTGCCACTGTGAACCGGCCACGCGCGATCCGCCGGATTCGCGCCGCTGTCCACCACGCCGTCGGCCTGGCCCAGCAGCACGGTCACATCGAGCCCCGCCTCACTGAGGCGACCCGCCCACGGCAGCGCGCGAGTTGCGGGTCCCATGATCAGTACCGTGCCTTCGGAGCGGTAATCGACCGTGGCCACCGGATCAGGATCGGGCAACGCCGCCACCGCAAGCAGCGCGGCGATCTTGGCGTTGGCCGTGGCCGGATCGCGCCTCGCCCCGGCCGACCATCCACCGGTCTCGCGAATGTTGACGAAGCGGACCGGCGCGGTCATCACACCTTGCTCACTGGCCGTTTGCGCGGCCACTTCAGTGAACAGCGGGCTTTCCTGCGTGCACGCGACGATCACGTCGTCCGTGCCATCGAGCGCCTTCCGGAAATCGCCGATCTCGCGGCGGCACAGCAGGCGATGCACCGTCAGCGGCGCGGTGCCCTGCGTCGCATCCTGGTTACCGCCACTGGCTTTGGCCAGCGCCGCGCCGTCGAGCGGCATGGTGTCATTGCAATTGCAGATCAGCGTCGGCATTTGGACTTGCGCAGCGGCCGATGCGCGCCTTCTCGTCGCGGAAGGATCATGCGTCGGCGGATTTGTGGGAGTGGCCTATTCTAGGCCCGTGCCGGGTCAGCGGCTACGCGTGTTTGTCCGCAGCGGGATCTTCGTCCGGCTCGGACGAGGCCGTGGGCTCCTCGGCCATTGCTGCGCGCTGACCCTGTCCGGGTTGCGCTGCCTGCGGAGCCGCCGCGTCATCCACGGCCTTTCCAGCCTCTTCGACTTCCGCGACTTCCGCGACGTCTTCGGCCTCCTCGACCGGATCGAACAGCCCCAGCGTCTCCGACTGCCGCAGCTTGCGCAGGATCTCGGGCGGGATCGGGTCGGGCTTGCTGTAGTCGTCGATGTAAGTGTCCAGCCCGTCCATCACGTTGAAGTGCGGATCGGCGAACAAGGTCTTCAATGCCGCACGTTTGACGGACTCGTCAACCCCCTGTGCCACGAAGCGGGCGATGTTGTCGCCCGGGCGCAGCACGGCCACGTCCGCAAGCGTCGGCATGGGTACAGGGGATGCGGCGGGCGTTGGAACAGCCTTTGCCACATCCGGCGATGTCGCGATGGAAGACGGCAACACAGCCGGTGCCTGTACCTGTTCCTGTACCTGTTCCTGTACCTGTTCCTCCGGCACGGGCTTGCCCTCGCGGACCGCCGCCTTGCGGCGCGACCAGCGGGACAGGAAAGAGCTATCGCCGTCGCTCATCGCCATCCCTCAATAGCGCGCACGTTCTTCGGGCGCCTTGAACGATTCCGGCCGGCGCCGCTTCTTGGGTTCGGGCCGATAGTGCTGGTCCGTGAACGCCTGGAGCCACGCGCGCTGCTCCGGCTCCAGCGGCACGTTCTCGACGTTCTCGCCTGCGTCGAGCCAGCGCCCCGCCTCGTTATACGACAGGCTCACCGTAACCGGCACCGGGCGCGTCTCGCCATCCTCGTCGGGCTCCTCGGCCATGCGCCAGAGCACGAACCAGCATGGCGCGGTGGAGGTCAGGTTCAGGTAGTAGCCCTCACCCTCGTCGCGGTACAGCGTGACCGCATAGCCGGGATGCGCCCAGTGCTCACCGTGCTCGTCCGCGTCGAGCCGCTTCGGCGCCGTGCCGAACTCGCCGAGATCCGGCAGCACGGCATCGAGCTCCCACTTCCAGGGTTGCCAGCGGTTGGTCAGCGCAACGCGGCGCATGACCACCGCCATCGTCACCGACGGCCTGCCAGCGGGCAAGGCTTCCGGCTCGGGAACAGCGGGTTGGTCCACGGCGGGCTCCGGTGAAGGTCAGGTGTTCTGAACGACGATGCTCGGGAATTTGTTGCTCATGTCGCGCGTCTTGTCGGCAACCTTGATCGCCACCTTGCGCGCCACTTCGCGGTAGATCGTCGAGATCGGGCTGTCCGGTTCGGCCACGACGGTCGGGCGTCCGGAGTCGGCCTGCTCGCGGATCGACAGGTTCAGCGGCAGGCTGCCCAGGAGGTCCACGCCATACTCGGTGCTCATCCGCTCCGCGCCGCCCTCGCCGAAGATGTGTTCGACATGGCCACAGTTCGGGCAGCAGTAGACCGCCATGTTCTCGACGATGCCGAGAATCGGAATGCCGACCTTCTCGAACATCTTCAGGCCCTTGCGGGCGTCGAGCAGGGCGATGTCCTGCGGGGTCGTCACGATCACGGCGCCCGTGACGGGCACCTTCTGCGACAGCGTGAGCTGGATGTCGCCCGTGCCCGGGGGCATGTCGACGATCAGGTAGTCCAGGTCGCGCCAGTTGGTCTGGCGCAGCAGTTGTTCCAGGGCCGACGTGACCATCGGGCCGCGCCATACCATCGGATTGTCCTGTTCGATCAGGAAACCGATCGAGTTGGCCTGCAGGCCATGACCCTCCATTGGCTCCATGGTCTGGCCATCGGTCGACTCGGGCCGGCCGTCGATACCCAGCATCATCGGCAGGCTCGGGCCGTAGATATCGGCGTCCAGCATGCCGACGCGCGCGCCTTCGGCGGCCAGCGCCAGCGCCAGGTTCACGGCGGTAGTGGACTTGCCCACCCCGCCCTTGCCAGAGGCCACGGCGATCACGTTGCGCACGCCCGGCAGCAACTTGACGCCGCGCTGCACCGCGTGGGCGACGATCTTCATCGACATCGCCACGCTGACGTTGGTTACGCCCGGCAGATTGCGCAGCGCGCCGATCACGAGCTTGCGGATGGGCTCGAACTGGCTCTTGCCGGGGTATCCGAGCTCCACTTCCACGGAAACGTCGCCGCCATCGACTCGCACGTTACGCGCCGAGCGCGTGGACACGAGGTCCTTGCCCGTGTTGGGGTCGATCACGGTCCGCAGGACTTCGGTTACCTGTTCAATGGTGAGACTCAAGACAGACTCCGCTTCTAATATGGATATGTGGGGTTGAGGCACGCAATGCTAACAAAGTCGCCCACACGATATGGTCTTGTGGCCTGCGCCGCCGGGAAACCCCTTTGCCGAGTGCGGAATTACAGACAATTACATCTCTCACAGTCTCGGGCTTGTGCGCGCGCCGCCATATGCCTATTGTAGTGCGCCAATCCCGGGATCCCGCGTGCCGACAGGCGGTATGCGGGATCGTCCTGAGTGTTTTTGATTGCATGATGAAAGTTGTACTGCCAGTGGGCGGCATTACGCGCCAGGCGTTAACATGCAGGATGGCTTTGGCAAAACATTTACGGGAATCACCAGAAGGAGAAAGCATGAATTTCAAGCTCGTCACCGTCTCGCTCGTCGCGGCTGCGGCCCTGGCGGGTTGCGCCACCGAACAACAGACCAATACGGCGGTCGGCACCGGAGTCGGTGCGGCGGTAGGCGCGGGGATCGGTAACCTGATCGGCGGCAACACCACTGGCACGCTGGTCGGCGCGGCAGTGGGCGGCGCGCTCGGCGGCGCCACCGGTTACAACTGGAATGCCATCCGCGGCAAGCTGAACAAGGACACTGCGGGCACCGGCACCCAGATCACCGAGCAGCCGGACGGCTCCCTGAAGGTCAACATCCCGAGCCAGGTCACGTTCGACACGGACAGCTCGACGATCAAGCCGTCGTTCCGCAACGTGCTCGACCAGGTCGCCCAGACGCTGGCGCAGCACCAGGACGTGTCGGCCAACGTCGTTGGCCATACGGACAGCACCGGCAACCCGCAATACAACATGCAGCTCTCGCAACGCCGCGCCCAGAGCGTGGCCGGCTACCTGGGTGACCGTGGCGTCGCCCGGACCCGCCTGAGCGCCGAAGGCCGGGGCCAAACCCAGCCCGTCGCGGACAATTCGACCGAGGCTGGCCGTGCCCAAAATCGTCGCGTCGAAATTTTCTTGAAACCAATTTCTGGGTGACCAGTCATAGAGTTCAGGTACCGCTTGCCACCGTTGCTGGCTCGCGATGGGTGGCTGACCTCCCGGGCGGTACCTGATTTCTCCTCCTTTTCCGTTGTGGAAAGCTGCGCCGGTGACTAACCGGCGCTTTTTTTTGCCCATTTGCCTCGTGAATTAACGGTTTCCGGGCTGTTTTCGGCGATATTCGCCCCAATTCGGCCCAAGTTCGCCCCCCGTTCGCGCCCAATCCACACGCAAACCGCGCACCGACGCGGGGCAATTGCTAAAATAGCGCCTTTACCCCCGTGCCTCCTGCCGGTCACCGCCGGCGCTCCTGGCGCAAAACCCCTCTGAACGGCTCTTTTCATGACAGCACGCCGCATCCTCGTCACTTCCGCCCTGCCATATGCCAACGGCCAGATCCATATCGGCCACCTGGTGGAGTACATCCAGACCGACATCTGGGTGCGCTTCCAGCGCATGATGGGCAACGAGGTCTACTACGTGGGCGCCGATGACACCCACGGCACCCCGGTCATGTTGCGCGCCGAAAAGGAAGGCATCACCCCGAAGCAGCTGATCGACCGCGTCTGGACCGAACACAAGCGCGACTTCGACAACTTCCTGGTGTCGTTCGACAACTACCACAGCACCGACGCCGAAGAAAACCGCCAGCTTTGCGAGAAGATCTACCTGGCCCTGAAGGCCGAGGGTCTGATTACCGAGCGCGACGTCGAGCAGTTCTACGACCCGGTCAAGAACATGTTCCTGCCGGACCGCTTCATCAAGGGCGAATGCCCGAAGTGCGGCGCCAAGGACCAGTACGGCGATTCGTGTGAGGTTTGCGGCACAACCTATGTCCCGACGGATCTGAAGAATCCGTACTCGGTGGTTTCCGGGGCAACGCCTGTGCGCAAGTCGTCGACGCACTTCTTCTTCAAGCTTTCCGACCCGCGCTGCGAAACGTTCCTGCGCGAGTGGGTGGCCGATCTGGCCCAGCCTGAAGCCAGCAACAAGATGCAGGAATGGCTGGGCGCCGAAGGTGAAGCCTCGACGCTGTCCGACTGGGACATCTCGCGCGACGCCCCGTACTTCGGCTTCGAGATCCCCGGCGCGCCGGGCAAGTATTTCTACGTGTGGCTCGACGCCCCGATCGGCTACTACGCGAGCTTCAAGAACCTCGCCGAGAAGCGCGGCATCGATTTCGACGCCTGGGTCGGCCCGCACTCGACGGCCGAGCAGTACCACTTCATCGGCAAGGACATCCTGTACTTCCACACGCTGTTCTGGCCGGCGATGCTCCGCTTCTCGGGTTATCGCACCCCGACCAACGTGTTCGCGCACGGCTTCCTGACCGTCGACGGCGCCAAGATGAGCAAGTCGCGTGGCACGTTCATCACCGCGCAGAGCTATACCGATACCGGCATGAACCCGGAATGGCTGCGCTACTACTTCGCCGCCAAGCTCAATGCGAGCATGGAAGACCTGGACCTGAACCTGGACGACTTCGTCGCCCGCGTGAACAGCGACCTGATCGGCAAGTACGTGAACATCGCCAGCCGCGCCGCCGGCTTCCTGGTCAAGCGCTTCGACGGCAAGGTGAATGAGGCTGCGCTGGCCAACCCGCTGCTGGAGCAACTGCGCCAGGCCGCACCGCAACTGGCCCAGTACTATGAAGGCCGCGAGTACAGCAAGGCGCTGCGTCTGGTGATGGACCTGACCGACGCGGTCAACGCGTTCGTCGACACCAACAAGCCGTGGGAACTGGCCAAGGACGAAAGCAAGCGCGATGCGCTGCACGCCGCCTGCTCGGTGTCGCTGGAAGCCTTCCGCCTGCTGACGATCTATCTGAAGCCGGTGGTGCCGACCATGGCCGCTGGCGTCGAGCGTTTCCTGAACGTCGATCCGCTCGACTGGCGCGCCATCGACAAGCAGCTTTCCGCCGACCGCCCGGTGCAGCCGTACCAGCACCTGATGACGCGTGTGGATGTCAAACAGATCGATGCGCTGCTGGCTGCGAACCGGGATTCGCTGCAGGCTACAGCGCCGGCCGCCGAAGCTGGCGCAGCAGGCGCTTCGGCCATCGAGCCGGTTGCCGACACGATCTCGATCGACGACTTCGCGAAGATCGACCTGCGCGTGGCGAAGATCGTGGCGTGCGACAAGGTCGAAGGTTCGAACAAGCTGCTGCAGCTGACGCTAGACCTGGGCGAAGGCAAGACGCGCAACGTGTTCTCGGGCATCCAGTCGGCCTACACGCCCGAGCAACTCGTGGGCAAGCTGACCGTGGTGGTGGCCAACCTGGCACCGCGCAAGATGAAGTTCGGCATGTCCGAAGGCATGGTCCTGGCTGCATCGGCCGCGGATGAAAAGGCCAACCCGGGTCTGTACATCCTCGAACCGCACAGCGGCGCCGTGCCCGGCATGCGTATCCGCTAACCGGTAGCAACCTCCCGGCCCGCGTGCCGGCGGTCTCCCCGATCGCCGGCACCACCTCCCCCTCAACCCTGGTTAGCCGCCACCCATCTTCGAAGGATCGTCACTTCGCGACGTCGTGGTAACGATACCGTCGTTGTTGAAGTGGACGTTGAAGAACGCGCGTTCGGTCGGGTTCTCATACCAGCGGTATCCCCACACCTCTTCCTGCTTCAGCGCGAACGCCTCGACCTTGGTCGGCTTGCCGAGCATCCGCCGGATCTGGTCCTTGTTCATGCCGGGCCGCACCTGCGAGAACGACTCGGCGGACAGCACCTGTTCGATCTTGCGCACGGTACCGTCCGGGCCCGTCGTCACCATCCAGGTGGTGGTGCCTTCCGGGCCACGCGGGTACTCCAGCCGGCGTCCGCCGTCTGCCTCTTCCCACACGATCTCGGGCTTGCCGGCCTGACGGCGCACATCTTCCTCGGTGGACTTGCCGATCTCGATGCCCTTGAACAGCAGGCTGTCGGGTTTCACGCTATTCCACGTGCCGCGCGCGGCGTCGCCGGCCTTCTTCATGGCTTCGTCGACCTTCTGCTGGTCGCAACCAAACAGGGCAAGCAGGCTGGCTATCAGTCCCATGGCGGCAAGGCGTCGGCGTGACGCGTCAGTGAGTCGGAGTTTCATGGATGTCATTGCTGGGTAGCGTCGTCCTGGGCTTCGGCGGGCTTGCCCGTATCGGGAGCTGAGGCTGCGGCCGCCGCCGCGGCCGATGCGGCTGCCGCGGATGCTGCCTCGGCGGCGCGCCTGCCGGACCCGCCTCCGCCGGAGAACAGGTTACCCCAGCTATTGAAACGCCGGTTGAACAGCACCGAGAGCCCGTTGATCGAACCGCCCTTGGCAAGCAACGACCATCGTTGCGAGAAGGCCCAGGTCAGTTTGACCACGTTGGATGCCGATGTCAGGCTCTGTTCGTAGCCCACCGATATCTTGTCGGTCACGGCCTTGCCGACGCTCACCACCTGCGTGTCGCTCAGACCGGCCGTGCTCGGTCCGATCGAGAATTCATCGATGCCGAAGTGCGACACCACGTTCTTGCCGGCCCTGCCGCCAATCATGCCCAGCGCCGCGCCGCCGAGCGCCCCGCCGCTCAGTTGCTTCTGCTGGCTCGCCCCGGCGCCCTCGGCGCCGTAGCCGAACATCAGCCATGACAACTTGTCCTCGTCAGGCACGTTCGGCTCCGATACCAGCCGCACGCGCGGCAACCGCACCGTTCCCGTCACCTCGACACCGGCCTCCACCTCCTGGTTGCGGCGCATCGCACGGATATTCATGCCCGGGTTGTCTACCGCGCCGTTGAAGTTGATATAGCCGTACTCGATTTCCAGCTTGCGGCCGAAGGCCTCGTACGTGCCGGTTACCACGCGAACCGTGCCGGTGGCGCGCATTGGCGTCAGCGGCTCGCTGCGCACGCCAAGCTGGCCGGCGAGCAAAAGGTCGGCGCCGGCGCCACGGAAGCGGAAGTTGTCGCCCAGATCCACGGCAAGATCGATCAGCGGGCTGAAACGACTGGCTGGCTTGGTCTCGGGTGCCTGCGTGGCAGCCGTCTTCACTTCGCGCTGGTCGCGCCTGCGCACCACCACGACATCGTCGCCAAGCACCGGCGCGCCGGCCTTGGGCAGGTCGAACAGGCCTCGGTCAACGCGGAACTTGCCGCGAATCGCGATCTTCCGATTCTCGTTGGCAATGCCGGCTTCGCCGGACACGATCAGCGTGCGCTCGGGGCTGGCGAACAACTGCAGCTTGTCGGCCACGATCTTGGCCGTCAGGTTCGGATCAGCCTCGCCGAGCTTGACCGCGCCTGTCGCCGTCACCGTGCCGTCGCCGCCACGGAAGCGCACCTGCTTGAGCTCCACCGTGTTCTGGTCCAGCGCGATCTGCACCACGCCATCCGTCAGGCGGATGCCTAGGTCGTATAGCGTGACGGCGATGTCGCTGCCATCGACCGTCCCGGTCAGCAACGGACTGCCGACCGAGCCGCCCAGGCGCACCGCGGCGGCGATCTTCCCGTCGTACGCGAACTGCGGCCCGCTCAGGGCCTCCAGCGATTTCAGGCGCGGAATGTCGGCGGTCACCGTGCCGGCCAGCGTGGACGCCGACCCAATCGTCAGCAGACCCTGCTCGCTGATCAGCCCCGCCGACGCATCGACATCGAGCTTGCCGATCCGCTGCGAGGTGGTGCCGCCACGCAGTGTCATGCGATTGCCGACGAACTCCGCCCGCAGCGCGGTTTCGCCCAGCCCGAGCGTGGCCCAGCCCCGGCCGGCATTGACCGAGACGTCGCCGCTGCGGCGGCGGATTTCGGCAAACCCGGTCGCGGTCTCGGCGAGGTTCAGATTCCACTTGCCGTCGAGCACGAGATCCGACCGGATCGGTGGCGGCTCGCCCGTCAGCGCCTCCAACACCTCCAGCACATGGGCCACCTGCACGCCGTCAAGGTTGCCCTGCGTGTGGATGCGCCCGTGATCAAATTCGAATCCGTCGATACTCAGCGTCGAGCGGTCCAGCACCAGCCGGGTCTGGCCGAGTCGGATGTGCTGGTCCGCCACCAGCAACTGCGTCGGCGCGGCCAGCCGGAGATTGACGGTGCCGCGTTCCTCGAAGGTGTGGATCGTGCCGTTCCAGCCCTGATCGCCCCGCCACGCGCCCTGCCCGGCCAGTGTCAGTTGCATGGGGTGCTCATGCAGCGAGCCGGCGGCCTTCACGTCGAAGGTGTGATTGACTTGCGTGCCGGAAAGGTTGGCGTCGAGCGTGCGGAGGCTGGCCTGCGGGCCACTGTAGTCACGCGCGCTAAGCTGCGCCGACAGCGTGCCATCGAGCCCACCACGCAGTTCCGCATGGCCGCTGGCGCTCGCCACCTTGTGCGGGCCGATGACCAGCGACTGGGCACTGTAGTCGCCAACGATCTCGGGGCGCTTGAGCGTGCCCGTGATCTCGGCATCAAGCTTCGCCCGGCCCGCCACACCGAACTTGAGCCGATCGAGTTGCGGCGCGTCGACGTTGACCTTGAGCCGGTCTCCACGCGCACCGAAGCTGCCACTCAGGTTGACCTGATTGCCGGCCATCAGCAGCGACGCCTCACTGGGCAACAGGCGCTCGCCTTCGAGCCGCACCTTGCCGCCGCCGGTCATCGGCAGGCCCGCGTACTCGCTCTCCTTGAGCCCGAAATCGACCGCCACGCGCAGCACCTTCGCCAGTGACCCGGTCGTCGAGAAGTCTGCATTGATGCGCCCGGGCGCCACCTTGGCCAGCCGCGCGGGGTCGAAGTCGGCCAGCTTGCCCTTGAAGCTGAACGCCTGCTCGTCCTTGAGACCAAGCTTGCCGTCGGCGGTCAGCGTTCCGCTGCCGAGCCCGGCCCGCAGTGTGGACAGCGTCACCGCATCCTTGTCGACGCTCGCGTTGGCAAAGAGCTTGATGTCACCGCCCGACACATCCAGGGCCACGCTCTGGCGTCCCGGTTCGAGGCGCAGGCTCACGGGGCCGGACAGGCGCGTCGGCATCAGGCTCGTGTAGAGCGCGGCCACGTCGAGCCGGCGCACATCGAGGTCGAAGCCGCCGCGCCCTTCATGCAACGATCCCTTGCCGACGATCTCGGCCTTGCCCAGCAGCGCGATGCGAAGGTCGCTCAGAATCTGTGTCGCTTCGCTGAGCTCGACGCGGGCCTGCACGCTCTGGACAGGCAGGCGTTCCTTGTCGAGCGGCCCTGGTTCGAGGTTGTTCACGGTCACTTCGCCCGCCACGGTCAGCGGCGCGGTCGCGTTTGCCGTGGGCTTCGCGGACGCGCCGCTGGCCGGTGGCGCTGAAGCAGATGCAGAAGCTGAAGCACGGGCAGAAGCAGGGGCGGCTGGCGCTGACACGGGGGGAGCAGCAGCCGGGGCCACCGGACGCAGGTCCGCATGGACACTCAGATTCGCCTGCGGCGCGGTCGCGCTGAACAGTCGTGGATTGATGCGCTCGCCGTCCACCATCAGATGCGTGAATGGCACCTCGCCAAACGGCGTCACATCGGCACTGGCACGGGCACGTATCCGGTCGCCGTTAGCTTCGACCTGCGCGTGCAGCGTCTCCAGCGAGCCATCGACACGCGCGGTCATCTCATACGACTCATCCTGCCAGCGGCCCTCCGCCAACGCCTCGACGGTCAGCGCGAACGGCTTGCGGCCGGCGATCTGACCGTTCGCCTGCAACTTGCCGTAGGGGGTAACCAGTCGATCGATCACGATGCGGTGACGCTGCCCGTCCGAATGCACCGCGCCCGACAAGCCCGACAGCACCAGCGGACTCGACGTAGCGGGCGGGCCCTGCAGTAGCGACAGTTCGCCCAGCGTGAGGGTGTCGATATCGATCGCGAGCGGCAACTCGAGCGTCGCCGGCATTTGCGCGGGCGGCGTGTTGGGTTCGGAAGCCGGCAGTCGGGCGTCGATCTTGCCCACGCGCAGCCATTCCACATGCAGCCGCATCGGCGACCATGTCATCTTCCATCTGCTGTCGATACGGTCGATCGCGACGCGCGTGTCGCCGCTGGCGTACACCACGTCATGCAGACGCAGCCCGCTCGCCACGGTGCCACCATCGAACTGCCCAGCCAGCATTCCAGCCGACAGCCGTGTGGCCAGCCCCCAGAGGTGGCGCGTACCGGTTTCGTTATGCAGCGCGAACGCGGCCGTGCCGATAACCGCGATCACCAGGAACACCAGCAGGCCGACGATCCATGCCAGCACACGCCACACGCGGCGGCGAGGACGTGGTGGTCGCGGCGCATTCGGCGTCTCGCGCGGGACAGGGGGCATGTCCGGGATACTCATCAGAACGCCACTCCCAATGAGATATGCGGACGGAACTGCTTCTGCTGGATGCCGTAGCCGACATCGAGCTGCACCGGGCCCACCGGGCTGCGCCAGCGCGCGCCCACGCCGACGCCGTTATAGATCGTGACACCCTTGATGCTGTTCGACGCTGTACCCGCGTCCCAGAACACGGCGAAACCCCAGTCCGGCTTGAACCAATGCTGGTATTCGAGACTGCCGGTGCCCAGGTAGCGCGCCGGCACCACGGCGGCGCCCTCGGGCGTGCCGATCGACTGGAAGCTGTAGCCGCGGATCGAGTCGGTACCACCGGCCCGGAACCGCAGCGACGCCGGCACCTGCGCCGGATCGGCCTTGGTCAGATCCGCGCCGAGTTCCAGACGGGCCACGAACAGGTCGCGGTTGCCCACGGGCATGTACTGCCGGATACGGCCATAGAGACGCAGGAACGTGGCATCGCTCAGGAAGCCCTTGCCCGCCACGCCGATCTGCGTGCTGATCACGTTGCCCCGGCGCGGAAACACGGGGTTGTCCACATCGCGGCGCGTCCAGGCAAACGCCGGCACCAGTGCCTTGGAGATCTGGGCCGGCTCCCCGAACGGCATCAGGTTGTCGTAGTAGAAATCCAGCGAGAACGTGGTGTCGTACTTGTCGCGCGAGCGCGAGCGCTTCAGACCCGCACGCCAGCTCGTCAGATCGGTGCTTTCGACGTCGATCGTGCGTTCGTAGCTGCCGTAGATGCTGTTGCGGAAGGTACGCGTGTCGGGCGGCATCGCCGTTTCCAGATAGGCGTACTGGCGCTTCTGTTCGATGCTGAGTTGTGAGTCAAATACCCACGCGCGATTGAACAGGTTGTAATAGGAGTACCGCCCGCTCACCTGCGCGCCAGTGTCGGTCGTGTAACCGACGCCGGTATTGAGGCGATGCAGCGGTTGCTCGCGCACCCGCACGCGCACCGGAGTCGTGATGGTATCGGGCTGCGTGGCCTTGGTGGTCTTGGTGGTCGTCGTCGCGCCATCGGCCTCGGTCGCGGCATCGGAGGCAGTCCCTGCTTCGCCCTTGGCCTCGGCATTGGCAGCGGCAGCGGCCGGCTCCAGCAGGTCGACCTGCACGTTCGAGAAATAAGGCTGGTTCTGGACCGCGCGCTGCAGTTCGAGCAGCCGCTCCACGCGATATGGCTCACCAACGTTCAGCGGGTTCACGTTGCGGACGATCTGCTCCGGATAGCGCCGTGTGCCCTCGACCACCAGCGGCCCGAGCATATAGGCCGGCCCGCTCTCATACCGGGCGGACAGATCGGCGGCCTGTTCGTCGGGTTCGACCCGCGCGCGCGACGCGGCCAGCTTCGCACCATAGTAGCTGCGGCTCTGCAGCGTCACGAGGGCGTCTTCCTTGGCCTTGTCCCAGGTGGACTGCCGGAACGGTTCGCCAACGGGCAATCCCCACTTGGCGCGCATCTGCTCCACCTGCTCCGGCGACTGCGTGGCGGCCGGGCCGGTCACCTGCACATCCACGGCGCGGATCAGCGTGCGCGCGCCGGGATCGACCGAAATGTGGACCACCCGTTTGTCGCCCTCGCCTTCCACGGTGGCCTTGGTCACCGGATCGAACCAGCCCTCGGTGGACGCGAACTGGCGCACCTGGTCGTCCACGGTCTCCACCATGTACTGGAACTGGTCGTCGGAAATGTCGGTGCGATCGGTGTAGCGGGCCAGATCGAGGTGTTCCTGCAGGATGCCCTTGAGCGCATCCGGCGCGTCGATCTCCACCTTGTAGGCCGCCTTGGCGGCATGGCCGAGGGGCGCGTGCAGGGCCAGCAGGAGCGTCAGGACGAGCCCGGCCAGACGCGCAACCCGCCCGGCACTCCGGTGGCTAGTCGGCGTCCTGCCAGCAGCGACCATTCCGGCCAGGTGGCCCAAGTCAATCCTCATCCTGTCGGTGTCTACCCGCAAAGTCGCTATTTGACCACACCGCCGCAAGGGCCACGTCAGTCCGACACCAAATTTCAAAATTCTTTTAGCGGCCTCCAATACGGTAAAATCCAGCCCCAACATCCCTAACGCCGCCCAGAGGGCACAAGGTTTCACCATGGCCATGTACGAATCGGAAATCACCCAGTTCCTGAAAACGCTCAAGCAGGAGCGCCCGTCCCTGGACGCTGAACAGCGCGAAGGCCGTGCCCTGCTGTGGGACAAGGCCCCGATCGACCTGGAGGAGCGCGCTCGCGCCGACGCGTCGCGCGTGGCCCAGAAGCCGTACGTGTACGCCTCCGAGAACTGATCTCCCCGCCGGGACGCCCCCGATGCACCCAAGCGATCCGCGGGAACAGGCCGCGCAGGAAAAGCTGAGCCTGCCGGTCGAACTGCCCAGCGTAGCTGGTGCCGGTTCCGCCACCAGCGCCGCCGACATGGTCGACGGCCTGGCGTTCGCGCGCCTGTATGGCGAGCCGCTGTTCAAGCTGCCGCAGGACCTGTACATCCCGCCAGACGCGCTCGAGGTGTTCCTGGAGGCCTTCGAGGGCCCGCTGGACCTGCTGCTGTACCTGATCCGCAAGCAGAACTTCAACGTGCTGGACATCCCGATGGCCCAGGTGACGCGTCAGTATCTCTCGTACATCGAGCAGATCCGCAAGCGCAACCTGGAACTGGCCGCCGAGTACCTGCTGATGGCCGCGATGCTCATCGAGATCAAGTCCCGCATGCTGCTGCCGGTGAAGAAGGCCGACAGCGACGAGGAAGCCGAGGATCCGCGTGCGGAACTGGTGCGGCGCCTGCTGGAATACGAGCAGATGAAGCTGGCCGCCCAGCGCCTGGACACGGTGCCGCAGCTTGGCCGTGACTTTCTGCGCTCGCAGGTATTCATCGAGCAAAGCCTGGCGCCCCGCTTCCCCGAAGTGGAGACGGTGGACCTGCAGTCCGCCTGGGCCGACGTGCTCAGACGTGCCAAGCTGAATCAGCACCACAAGATCTCGCGCGAGGAACTGTCCGTGCGCGAGCACATGAGCCAGATCCTGCGCCGGCTGCAGCACGCGCGGTTCATGGAATTCAGCGAACTGTTCGAAGATGCGATCCGGTCCGGCAAGGGCGTGCCCGTGGTGGTGGTGAACTTCATCGCCATGCTCGAGCTCTCGCGCGAAGCGCTGGTCGAGATCACGCAGGCCGAGCCGTTCGCGCCAATCTATGTGCGATTGGCGTACACGCCCGCGTAGACTTACCCGGATATCGGACAATACGAAGGGCGTCGCGCGGCCTGAAGCCGCGATGATGCTCTACAATCCGCCGACAGCCCGGCCGACGTCTGCCATGAGAGCCAGGCACGGGTGAAGTCCGACTTCGGGACGCTCCCCTACCACGACCGCACACGACATTCATGAAAGTCATCTCCTCCATCCAGGCGCTGCGGGACCAGTTGCGCGGACAGAACCGCGTCGCTTTCGTCCCGACCATGGGTAACCTGCACGAAGGCCACCTGTCGCTGATGCGGCTGGCCCGCCAGCATGGAGACCCCGTGGTGGCGTCGATCTTCGTCAACCGCCTGCAGTTCGGCCCGAACGAGGACTTCGACAAATACCCGCGCACGCTGCAGGACGACATCGAGAAGCTGCAGAGCGAAGGCGTCTACGTGCTGTTCGCGCCGACCGAGTCGGACATGTACCCGGTGCCGCAGGAATACCGCGTGGACCCGCCGCATGACCTGGGTGACATCCTTGAAGGTGAATTCCGCCCGGGCTTCTTCAAGGGCGTCTGCACGGTGGTGATGAAGCTGTTCTGCTGCGTGCAGCCGCGCGTGGCCGTGTTCGGCAAGAAGGACTACCAGCAGTTGATGATCGTGCGCCGCATGGCCAAGCAGTTCGCGCTGCCGGTGGACATCATTCCGGCCGAAACCATCCGGGCCGAGGATGGGCTGGCCCTCTCGTCGCGCAACCGCTACCTCGGCGAGGCCGAGCGCGCCGAGGCGCCGGTGCTCTACAAGACGCTGCACGAAGTGCGGGACACCGTGCTGGGCGGCAATAGTGTGGACCTGCTGGCCGTCGAGGCCGACGCACTGGCCCGCCTGCAGGCCCGTGGCTGGAAGCCCGACTATGTGTCGATTCGCAAGCAGGACAACCTGCAGCCCCCGACCCGCGAGGAATTCGCGGCCGGCGCCCCGCTGGTGGTGCTGACGGCGGCCAAGCTCGGCGCTACCCGGTTGATCGACAACCTTGAGATCTGAGCGCGAATCTGAACGCAAGAGCGATCCGACCCCGCAACAAGAAAAGCCTGCGCACTTGCCGCAGGCTTTTTGCTTCTTGAACTGCTTCTTGAGCGGCTGAACCCTCAGGCCTGCCGCAGCCGTTCGCGCTCCAGATGCCGGCGATGGCCGCTGCGGCGCTTCCACCAGATCAGCACGCCGGTCACCGCGAATGCCAGCGGCACCAGACCAAACACGGTGATGAACGCGCGCCCCCACGAGCCAAACGCCTCGCCCGTGTGCAGCGGGAACAGCCAGTTGATGATGGTATCGCCAGACGCGGCGTTGCGTGGATCGCGCACGGCCAGCGGGCGGCCGGTGTAGGCGTCGAGCCAGAGCCGGGTGGCCCCGGTATCGGCGCGTACCTCGCCTTCCTGGCGCAGGCGCACCTCATAGGCGTCGCCGGGCTTGCGCGGCAGGCTGATGCGCGTCACTGCCGCGTCCGGGAACTGCTTCTGCGCCGCTGTCATCGCCTGAGCCGGCGTGATGGCATGCGTGCCCTCCGGGGCCGGATCCGAAACCGGCTTGATCTGCGGGCTCAGCGTCGCAACGCTTGCGATGATCGGCGTCACCCACTTCGGCAGGTTCAGGTACCAGCCGGAAAACGCAATGGTCGCCAGGACCGGCGCCACGAAGATCCCGCCCGCACGATGGCTCGTGTAGATGAACCGCGACCACGAGCCGCCATGCGTGATGCGCACCGACTGCTTCAGCGAGCGCCACTTGAACTTGGGCCACCACAGCACCACGCCCAGCAGCACGCTGATGAACAGCATCATGCCGGTCACGCCGGTGATCGTCTTGCCCGTATCGCCGGACAGCAGGTAGCGGTGAAGATGGAAGACCGTCGGCATCAGCGCCTGCCGCGACAGCCCCGGCACGCCCCACAGTCGCTCGCCCTTTACGGCCAGCGTGATCGGGTCGATCATCACCTGGCGGAAGCGTCCGGGGCCGGCCTCGGGCCCCTTTATCGGGTAGTACGCCACGAACACATCGTGCTCGTCGGTGGGCAACATCAGCAGGTTCGGCTTGCCGAAGTGCGGATCGGCCATCAGCTTCGCGGTCACGGACTCCACCGTGGCGGCCCCCACCGGGATGCGTGTGGCGGATACGGCCTGCAGCAGGTCCGGATTCAGCCACTTGTCGATCTCGTCACGCCATGAGATGGCGGTGCCGGTCAGGCCCATCAGGATGAAGAGCACGCCAAAGACCAGGCCAATATATAGGTGCAGTTTTACGAAAAACGTGCGCAAACGACCGGAGAGCATTGTAGGATTTGTAGATGCTTGTACGAGGCGCGCAAGGCACTTCAGAAAACAATCCGAATGCCGCCTGGCGCAAGCCTTCGCAAACGCAAATGCGAAAGATTCGCGATTCTAGCAGCGCAAACCCGTCACCGCCCCATGACGCCCAGTTCCATGCCCCATCAGATCGAACTTGTTCAGGCGACGCCAGCCGACGTAGCGCTGATTGCCACCATGCACGCCGAGAGCTGGCGCGACACCTACGCCGGCCTGATACCCACCGAGTATCTCGAACAGCACACGCCGGCGGAGCGCCTCGCCACTTGGCGCGCGCGGCTCGTAGACGGCGCGGAGGCTCCGCTGGAGGTCAATATCCTGCGTGTGGATGGTCAGGCCGCCGGTTTCGCGTGTCTGATGCCGCTGGCGGAGCCGGGCTACGGCATTTATCTGGATAACCTGCATGTGCGGAAAACGTATCACGGACACGGCTACGGCAAGCTGCTGTTAGCACATTGGGCCGACTACACGGCGCGCCGGTGGCCCGGCAAGCCGCTGTTCCTGTACGTGCTGGACGGCAACACATCGGCGCGGGAGTTCTACCGGCGCCTGGGAGGCGTGGAGTCGGACAGTTTCGACGACCCGTTTCCGGGGACCGACATCATGGTGACGATCCGCCGCGTGACCTGGAACGACGTGCCAGTACTGGTCAGCCGACTGCAGCCGGCCCCTCGGTAACGACGTCACCCTTGCCGTCGAGCCAGCGCAGGATCGGCTGCCATTGTTCCCAGTCGCGCGCCACGCGCGACGGCGCCACGTCCCACAGCGTCAGGCCGTGCGCGGCAAGCTGGACGTAGTTCTGCGTATCGCGCAGGTAGCCGAGCACCGGCAGGCCCAATCCTTCGACAAAGCGCTGAAGTTGCTCGGCTGCGCGGGTACGCACGTCCACGCGCATGCCGATCACGCCTACCGGCACCTCGCCGTGCCGCACGCGCTTGTCACCAGCCAGCTTGGCCAGGAAGTCCTGCGTGGCCAGGATGTCGAACATGGACGGCTGCAGTGGAACCACCACGCGGTGCGCCAGTTTCATGACATCAGAGTAGCGCCAGCCATGCAGGCCGGCGGGCGTGTCCAGCACCACGTGTGTGGTGCCCTTCGGAGGGCGGGCGATATTGTCGGCGTCGATGTCCCAGGTCGAGATCGGCGGCGCCGACTCAGGCCGCAGGTTCAGCCAGGCGCGTGACGACTGCTGACGATCGGTATCGCCCAGCATCACGGCGTGCCCATGGCGGGCGAAGTATCCGGCAAGGTTGGTGGCCAGCGTGGTCTTGCCCACACCCCCCTTTGGATTGGCGATCACGACTACCGGCATGAAAGTCCTCCAATGTCCGATTGGGTGCCATGAACAACAACAAGACTCTCGACTTCACCGGGCGCACGGCGTCATGGCAGGCCGCCCCGACTCTCCGACAACTTCGCAAGTGTAGCGTGCCGCCCGGGCTAACGACCCAGCGGCGCGAACAGCGCCCCCAGATCGAGATTGGCGGCCAGGCTGTCGGCCAGCCTGGCCAGCGACGCCTCGCGCAGCGCATCAAGGTCGACACCTTCGGCCTGACCGAGCCCGGCCCAGCGCAGCAGCGCGCCGCACGCGGCGGGATCGTCGAACAGGCCGTGGACGTAGGTCGCCAGTACCTGACCGTCCTCGGATCGGGCGCCGTCCGGCTTGTCGCCCTCTAGCCACAGCGCTGGCCGGGCCAGCGCCGGGCCTTCGGTAACCCCGAGGTGAATCTCGTAGCCGCGCACCGTGGCGTCATTGCCATCGGCAAGCCGCCCCGCCACGCGCCGTAACTGCTTTTCTGGCGCCAGCGTCGTTTCGAAATCGAGCAGCGCGAGGCCGTCGCTCGTGCCAGTGGGCCCCTCCCGTCCATCAGGGTCGTGAATGCTCCGGCCCAGCATTTGCATGCCACCACAGATGCCGATCAGCCTGCCGCCATAGCGCAGGTGCCGCTGCAGCGCGCGATCCCAGCCATTGGCACGCAGGAAGGCCAGATCCGCGCGCACACTCTTGCTGCCCGGCAGGATCACGAGATCCGCAGGCGGAATCGGCATCCCCGGGCCGATGAACTGGAGATCGACGCCCGGGTGGGCTCGCAGCGCGTCAAAATCTGTATGGTTCGAAATTCGCGGCAGCACCGGGACGATCACACGTAGCACTTCGCTCCCGCCCGCCTGCCCGGCCACCTGGGCGCTGACGATCGCATCCTCTGCATCGAGGTGCAGGCCATGCAGATACGGCAGCACTCCGAACACGGGTTTGCCGGTTCGCGCCGTGAGCCAGTCCAGCCCGGGTTCGAGCAGCGCGATATCGCCACGGAAGCGGTTGATGATGAAACCGGTCACGCGTGCGCGCTCTGTCTCGGACAGGCAATCGAGCGTGCCGACCAGGTGCGCGAACACGCCGCCCCGGTCGATATCGGCCACGATCACCACCGGGCAGTCCACGCGCTCCGCGAACCCCATGTTGGCGATATCGCGATCGCGCAGGTTCACTTCCGCCGGACTGCCCGCGCCCTCCACCAGCACCACGTCGTACGCCTGCGCCAGCCGCTCATGGCTTTCCAGCACAGCGGCCATCGCCCGTGGCTTGTAGTCGTGATAGGCACGCGCGTCCAGATCCATGCGCGCGCGGCCATGGATGATGACCTGCGCGCCGGTATCGCTGCTGGGTTTGAGCAGGACGGGATTCATGTCGGTATGGGGCGCCAGTCCGGCAGCCTGCGCCTGCAGCGCCTGCGCGCGGCCGATTTCGCCACCATCGACGGTCACCGCGCTGTTCAGCGCCATGTTCTGCGGCTTGAACGGCGCCACCGGCACTCCGGCCCGCGCCAGCACGCGGCACAGGCCGGCCACGACGGTGCTCTTGCCCGCGTCGGAAGTGGTGCCCTGGATCATCAGGGTGCCGTGCAGGGCACGCCCGGCCGGGAGGAAATCGGTTCGGGAAGCAGGTTCGTCGCGCATCGCGCGATTATCGCAGCATCGTCCTGGCGCGCGGGAGGTCTGGCGCACCAGTCTGCAAGATCGATGCGGACGGCTACAATACGTCGCATGAAGACCAAGGCCATCGCCCAGGCACTCAACATCTCGCCCTCCGCCGAACCAGCATCGGCGGGCGCCACCGTGGCCGGCGAGCCGGAAGCTCAGCCCACCCATGAGCCGCACGCGAGCATATCGATGCCGCGCCAGTTGACGCTCGTGATCGGCGGCGCGCGATCGGGCAAGAGCCATTTCGCGGAGCAGCTCGCCACGGACCATGCGGCACTGACGCGTGGCCCGGTCACCTATATCGCCACGGCGCGCCACGATGTCGATTCCACCGACGAAGAGATGGAATTGCGCATAGCGCTGCATCGCGCGCGCCGGCCGGCCGACTGGACCCTCGTGGAAGAACCGGTGCATCTGGCCGACGCGCTCTACGGCCATGCCCGTCACGACGGCTGCATTCTGGTGGACTGCGTGACGCTGTGGCTCAACAACCTGATCTTCAGCGAAAGCCGCGACTATCCCGAGCACGGTGTCATCACGCCGCCACCGGCCTTCACCGAGGAGATCGACGCGCTGATGACCGCGCTGCCGATGCTGCCGGGCCACGTGATCCTCGTCACCAACGAAATCGGCTTCGGCGTGGTGCCGATGGGCGCCATCACGCGCTTCTATGTCGACGAGCTTGGCCGCCTGAACCAGAAGCTCGCCGCGGCCGCCGATCGCGTGCGTCTGCTTGTGGCCGGCATTCCCGTCGCCGTCAAGGACGCGCCCATCGCATGATCATGCTGTCCTGGCCGGCCTGCGTGGCGGCTGCGATCGCCGGCGTTCTGCTGGATCGCTGGCTGGGCGAGCCGCGCCGCTGGCATCCGCTGGTCGGCTTTGGCCGCTTGGCCACGGCGGTCGCCAATCGCCTCAATCGTCCCGAACGTGGCGCGCTACGCCAGCGCGTGGCGGGCCTGATTGCGTGGGCGGTGGTCGTGCTCGTGCCGGCCGCCATCGCGGTGTGGCTGATCTCGCTGGCGCAGGCCGTGCATCCCGCGCTGGCCTGGGTGCTCCATGCAGTGGCGCTCTATGCGGCGCTTGGCGCCCGCAGCCTCTCTCAACACATCGCTCCGATCGCCGGTGCCCTGACACGCGGCGACCTGTCCGCCGCGCGCCGGCTTACCGCGTGCATCGTCTCGCGTGACACCGAGGATGCCGACGCCGAGGCGCTGGCCCGCGCCGCGTGCGAATCCGCGCTGGAGAACGGCAACGATGCGATCTTCGGCGCGCTGTTCTGGTTCCTGATCGGCGGCGCGCCGGCCGTGATCGTGTTCCGTCTGGCCAATACGCTGGACGCGATGTGGGGCTATCGCACGCCACGCTGGCTGATGTTCGGCTGGGCGGCGGCACGCATCGACGACGTACTCAATTTCGTTCCGGCGCGACTGACCGCGCTTTCCTACGCATCGCTCGGCGCAACGGCGCAGGCGCTGCGCTGCTGGCGCACTCAGGCACGCGCGTGGTCGAGCCCCAATGCCGGTCCAGTGATGGCAGCCGGCGCAGGCGCCGTGGGCGTAGCCCTGGGCGGTGGCGCGCGCTATCACGGCGAGTGGGAAGAGCGACCGCCGCTCGGCGCCGGTGACGCGCCCGCGGCCATCCACATCCGTGCCTGTCTTCGGCTGGTGCAGCGCGCGGTGTGGCTGTGGCTCGGTCTGGCGATGCTGAGCGTGCCGCTGGTCGTCCTGCTCGCCGGACTGCTGGAGCGCACGCCATGACCCACGCACCGATCCGCCACGGCGGCAACCTGCTCGCCGCCGCGCACCGCTATGGCCGCCCGGCGGAAGCGTGGCTCGACTTGTCGACCGGCATCAATCCCGACGGCTATCCGGTGCCTCCCCTGCCCGCCGACGCCTGGCAGCGCCTGCCGCAGGACGATGATGGCCTGGCCGGCATCGCTGCGCAGGCCTATGGCGCCGCGCACGCGCTGCCCGTGGCCGGCTCGCAGGCGGCCATCCGCACCCTGCCGCGACTGCTGCGCCCGGGACGCGTCGGCATCGCCGCGCTCGGCTACAGCGAATACGCGCCAGCCTTCGCACAGGCGGGGCACACCGTCACTCCGCTGGACGAGGCCGACTTCCAGCGTGCCGATCTGGCCGATGCGCTCGATCACCTCGTCGTCGTCAATCCGAACAACCCGACGGCCCGGCTGCTGCCCATCGACACCCTGCGGCACTGGCATGAGCGACTGGCATCGCGCGGCGGCACGCTGATCGTCGACGAGGCTTTTATCGATTGCACCGGTGCGGCATCGCTGGCCGGAAGCAGCGCGGCACCGGGACTGATCGTGCTGCGTTCGCTTGGCAAGTTCTATGGTCTCGCGGGTGTGCGCTGCGGCTTCGTGCTGGCGCAGCCGGCCCTGCTCGACGCCCTGGCCGATCAGCTTGGCCACTGGACCGTGTCGGGCCCGGCGCGCGCCGTGGCACGCATCGCGCTGACTGACACCGCGTGGCAGGCCGCCACACGCACATCGCTGAGCGCGGCAGGACAACGACTGGCGATGCTGCTACGCGACCATGGCCTGTCGCCCGTGTCGCAGCCATTGTTCAGCTGGGTGCCCGACGCGCGGGCCGGCAGCCTGCATGAAGCCCTTGCTCGGCAAGGCGTCTGGACACGCCTGTTCGACGCAGCCGGCG
This sequence comes from Cupriavidus sp. SHE, assembly GCF_000812445.1. Taxonomy (NCBI): domain Bacteria; kingdom Pseudomonadati; phylum Pseudomonadota; class Betaproteobacteria; order Burkholderiales; family Burkholderiaceae; genus Cupriavidus; species Cupriavidus sp. SHE. Next base: position 86,188 of record NZ_JWMB01000019.1, read on the forward strand.
GATGCCCGACCAGCCTCCGCTTTGGCTTGCCACCTGACGACGACGCGGCATGGCAACGGCTGGATGCCGCGCTTGGCCACGCACGCCACGCACTCCCTTCCCTGACCTGAATTCCGATGAAAGCCTTCTACGTAGCGAGTGCAGCAAGTGCCCTGCTGATTGCCGCCCTGCCGGCGCATGCCGCGGTCTCCGTGGTCGACGATGCGGGCGAGACCGTCACGCTAGCGCAGCCGGCACGCCGCATCGTCTCTCTGGCGCCGCACGTGACCGAACTGATCTTCGCTGCGGGCGGCGGCGACCGCATCGTCGGCACGGTCAGCTACAGCGACTACCCGCCGCAGGCGCGCGATATTCCGCGCGTGGGTGACAACAAGGCGCTCGATCTCGAACGGATCGCCGCGCTCAAACCCGACCTCATCGTGGTCTGGCGCCACGGTAACGCGCAGAAGCAGACCGACCGCCTGCGTGCGCTCGGCATGCCGCTGTTCTTCAGCGAGCCACGCAAGCTCGATGGCATCGCCGACAATCTGGAAAAGCTCGGCACGCTGATGGGCACCGCGCCCGTCGCCCACCGCGCCGCCACCGATTTCCGCCAGCAGGTAAGCACGCTGCGCAAAACCTACGCAGGCCGCCCGCCCGTGACCGTGTTCTATCAGGTCTGGCAGCAGCCGCTGATGACGCTGAACGGCGAGCACATGGTCAGCGACCTGCTCGCGCTATGCGGCGGTCGCAACCTGTTCGGGAAGGAAGCGGCACTGGTGCCAACGGTCTCGGTCGAAGCCGTGGTCGCGGGCAACCCCGAGGTCATGCTGACCGCCGGCATGGGTGCCACACGATCTGACAAGCCGCTCGCGGACTTTGCGATGTGGGAGAAGTGGAAGCAGGTCACGGCCGTGGCACGCAACAATCTGTTCGTGATCGACGGCGATCTGGTCAATCGCGCTGGCCCGCGCGTGGCCCAGGGCGCGGCGGAGATTTGCAAGGATCTGGACGTCGCGAGGTCACGGCGGCCGGGCTGATGCCGGCGCGCTACGCCTTGGCGCTCTGGTTCCACCACCCCAGTCGGGCCTGCCGCCTCCCCAGGTGGAAGTGACAGGTCGCCCCGAACTCAAGCTCCCACTGCAGCGTCTGGGACAGCGTCAGCCCAAGCCAGTGCGCGGCCAGCATCCGCATCGGCCCCGCATGGGAGACGACCCAGAGGCAATCGCGCGAGCTTGCGTCGAGCGTGTCAGCCCACGCCGTCACCCGTGCCATCACCTGCTGCGCGCTTTCGCCACCGTGCGGGCGCGCGCCCATCAGGTCCGCCGCCCACAGGTCAAGCGCATCGCGCGGAATCTCGCTCCACGCCTTGCCTTCCCACGCGCCAAAATCAAGCTCTCGCAGCCGGGGCTCGATTTCGCGGACTGGCATCTCGACATGCGCGGACAGTAACGCCGCGGTCTCCGTCGCACGCACCGCCGGACTCGTCACCAGACGTGAGGGCGGCAAATCGTCGAGCAAGCGTACGATCCGCTCCGGCGCCGGACTGACCGGCTGCGCCAGTTTCAGATCGAGCGCGCCGTAGCAAACGCCCGGCGCCACATCGGGCCGGACATGCCGGATCAGGACCACTTCCATGCCGCCGCCACCAGGTAGATCGACAATTCGGCAAGCTGCTGCGCCATGCCGAGGCAGTCGCCGGTATAGCCGCCGATACGGCGCACAAAGTACGCACCCAGCGCGGCACGCAGCACAGCCAGCACCAGAATCGCCACGCCCGCGAATAGCGGCGACAGCCACAGCAGCGGCACGACGCCGCACGTCAGCGCGAAAACCAGTCCGACACCAAACAGGCGCTGCGCCACCGGCTTGGCCTTGCCCTCGGCACGCACATAGTCATGCGTGGCCAGGAACGTGATCGCCATCGCGCGGCTGGCTCCGTGCGCCGCCACCAGCGACGCCAACAGCACCATCGCACCGCCCGATTCCGCCACCGATACCAGCAGTTGCCACTTCAGCAACAGCGCCACCACAATGGCGATCGCGCCAAACGCGCCCACGCGCGAGTCGTGCATGATCCTCAGCACATCCTCACGGCGATAGCCACCACCGAAGGCATCGACGCAATCCGCCAGGCCATCCTCATGAAACGCGCCGGTGAACAGCAACGTGGCCGCCATGCCGAGCACGATCGCCACCGACGGGGACCAGAACGACAGCGCGCCCCATGTCACCAGCGCCCCGAAGGCGCCAACGATCAACCCCACCAGCGGGAAGTAGCGCGACGCGGCATTCAGGAAGTGCGGCTCGAACCCCACCCAGCTCGCCAGCCGCGCCGGCAACGGCACGCGCGTGAAGTAGCCGACGGCAGTGAGAAAGAAGCGGAGTTCGTTGGCCATCATGGCGCCTCAGGTCGCTTCAGGTCGCCGACGCGTTGCTGACGCCCGCGCCGCTGAACGTGGCCATTTCCCGCAGGAACGCCACCGCCGAAGCCACCAGCGGCCACGCCAGCGCGGCGCCGGTACCCTCGCCCAGCCGCAGGTCCAGTGCCAGCAGCGGCTCGGCCCTGAATTCGGCCAGCAGCGCGCGGTGCCCGTGCTCGTGCGAGCAGTGCGAGAACACGCAGTACTGCAGTACGTTCGGGTCGATGCGCGCGGCCACGAGCAACGCCGCCGACGCAATGAAGCCATCCACCAGAATCACCATGCGGCTGGCCGCGGCGGCCAGGTATGCGCCGGTCATCGCGGCGATCTCGAAGCCGCCGAACGTGGCCAGCACATCAAGCGGATCGGTGACGTCCGCATGCCTGGCCAGCGCCCGCGAGAGGATTTCATGCTTGCGTGCCACGCCCGCATCGTCGAGGCCTGTACCACGGCCAATGCATGCCTCCAACGGCAAGCCGGTCAGGCGGCTCATCACGCAGGCCGCGGCCGACGTGTTGGCGATGCCCATCTCGCCGAAGCCGATCACATTGGTACCTTGCTGACCGTGCCGCAGCACGCGTGCGATGCCGGCATTGATCGCCGCGCCGGCCTGCTCCGGCGTCATGGCCGGCTCTTCGACAAAGTTGCGCGTGCCGTTGGCCACGCGGCAGTTCACGAGGCTCGGCGAGGCCGGCAGCGGCGCGCGCACGCCCACATCCACCACCTCGAGCGCCAACCCGTGCAGGCGGGTGAAGACGTTGATCGCCGCCCCGCCATTCAGGAAGTTCAGCACCATCTGCGCCGTGACCTCCGCCGGAAATGCGCTGACGCCCGTGTCCGCCACGCCGTGGTCGCCGGCAAACACGATGATTGCCGGGCGGGTCAGATCAGGAACGGTCTCGCCACGGATCAGCCCGATCTGCATGGCCAGCGTCTCGAGCCGGCCCAGCGAGCCGGGTGGCTTGGTCTTGTCGTCGATTGCGGCCTGCAATGCGGCGCGCAGCGATGCGTCGAGCGGCGCGATCGGTGGCAGGGTCAGTGCGTAGTCGGAAATTGCGGTTGCCATGGTGCTGATTCGAATGACGCGAATTACATTTCCACGCCCGGCTGGGCCTTGATGCCCTGCTCGAACGCGTGCTTGACCGGTGTCATGTCGGTCACGGTATCGGCGGCCTCGATCAGCGCGGACGGTGCGCCACGGCCTGTGATGACCACGTGCTGCTTCGGCGGACGCGCGCGCAGATCGGCGATGACGGTATCGAGATCAAGATAGTGCAGCTTCAGCGCAATGTTGAGTTCGTCGAACAGGATCAGGTCGAACGACGGATCGCGCAGCATCCGGCGCGCCACCTCCCATGCGGCCTCTGCCTTGGCCACGTCACGCGCGCGGTCCTGGGTTTCCCACGTGTAGCCTTCTCCCATCACGTGGAACTCGCATTCCTCCGGAAAGCGCCGCAGGAACATTTCCTCGCCGCTCGGGAACGCGCCCTTGATGAACTGGACCACGCCGGTACGCATGCCATGACCCATGGCGCGCACCACCATGCCGAAGCCGGAGCTCGACTTGCCCTTGCCATTGCCCGTGGTGATCACGATCACGCCGCGCTCGGTCTGCGCCGCGGCGATCTTGGAATCGACCACCTCCTTCTTGCGGACCATGCGTGCCTTGTGACGGGCATCGCGGCCGGCGTCATCGTAGGTATTCGGGGTATCGCTCATGTCTGATTTCCATCTGGGATCAGCGCGGTATGGGTGCCGTCGCTGATGCTGATAATTGGGGTACGCAGCGCATGGGAGCACTGCGCGGGAGTCAGGACCTCGTGCGCCGGGCCGTGCAGCGCGTGACCATCCTCGGCCATCAGCAGCGCGTGGGTGGCATAGCGATGCGCGAGGGTCAGGTCATGCACGATCACGACAACTGCATGGCGGCCCGATCGGGTCAGGCGCTGCAGCAGGTCGAGCACCATGATCTGGTGCCGCAGGTCCAGGTGCGCCACGGGTTCGTCCAGGAGCAGCAGCGGCGCCTGCTGCGCCAGCGCGGCAGCCAGCGACACGCGCTGGCGCTCGCCACCGGACAGTGTCAGCACGTCGCGGCCACGCAGCGGCTCGAGATCGAGCGCGTCGATGACATCATCCACGATCCGGTCATCGTCACGCTGGCCCCAGCCCCAGCCGCTCAGATGCGGATGCCGGCCGATGCGCACGGCATCCTCGACGAGCATCGAGAACGTATCGTGCACAGCCTGGGGCAAATAGGCCCGCTGCCGCGCCAGCGTGGCAGGGGCGATCTGCGTGACCGCAATGTCGTCGACCTCGGCCGCGCCGCTGTCGGGCGCGCGCAGACCGGCCAGCACGCCCATCAGCGTGGACTTGCCGACCCCGTTCGGGCCGACGATGCACCAGAGCTGCCCTGCGCCGATCGACATCGAGAGGCCATCGAGCAGCACGCGGCTCCCGGCGTGCAGGCCGAGTTGCCGCAGCGTCAACTGCGGACAGTCTGTGAGCGGCTCGGACCAATGGCTCATCGCGGTCTCCGCAGCAGCAGGTAGAGAAAGGTCGGCACGCCCAGCAGGGCCGTGATGACGCCCACCGGCAGTTGCGTGGGGGCAACCACGGTACGCGCGATCAGGTCGGCAGCCATCAGCAAGGTGCCGCCCAGCAGCACTGACGCCGGCAGCAGCAGGCGCTGGTCGTTCCCCCAGGCCAGGCGCACCATGTGTGGCACCACCAGGCCGACGAAGCCAATCGACCCGGCCGTCGTGATGGCGGCGGCAATCGAAATGGAGGAAATCAGGAAGGTAGCCAGGCGCACGCGGCCAACGCGAACACCCAGCGATTGCGCCACGGTCTCGCCCAGCAGCATCACGTTGAGCGCCCGCGCCATCGGCATGGCCAGCAGCAGTGCGGCGATCAAGGTGGCCAACGCCGCGCCATAGGTGGCTGTGCCACCGAGGTCACCGGTCAGCCAGAACAACATGCCGCGCAGGCGCGATTCCGGCGCGATGGCGAGGATCAGCGTGATCAGCGCGCCCCACCCCGCGGCCAGGATGACACCGGTCAGCAGCAACCGCGCGCCGGCCTCCTGGTGTCCGCCCTGCACTTTTGGGTTGAGCAGGTCACGGCGGGCAAGCGTGGCGACAAGCAGCATGGACACCAGCGCGCCACCCGCCGCGCTGGTGTGCACGATCCATTGCGGAAGCATCAGCAGCATCGACAGCAGCGCACCCGTGGACGCCCCGCCGGAGACGCCGAGCACGTAGGGTTCGGCCAGCGGATTGCGCAACAACACCTGCATCAATGCGCCGGAAAGCGCCAGCAGCCCGCCACAGGCAAACGCGGCGGCGGCGCGTGGCAGCCGTAGTTCGCGCACGATGGCGCCTGCGGTGCCATTGTCCGCACCGCTCAGCGCCTGCCAGAGTTGCCCGGCATCGAGCGACACGCTGCCGATCGCCAGCGACAGGCCGAAGACGGCCAGCCCCGCCAGCGCGAGGACACCCCAGACGATCAGCGCACGCCGCAGCTCAGCCATGGCTCCCCGCGCGCGGCATCACTTCTGACGCCATCCCAGCGTGATGAAGCCGGCCCGGCCCTGCGTGTTGTACGGGTAGGCCAGCTGGTAGTTCTTGTCGAACAGGTTTTCCACTCGGGCGGCGACGAACCATTGTTTGTCGATGTTGTAGCGGGCGTTCAGGTTGACGATACCGTACCCGCCCAGCGTGCGCGAACCGCTGTCGAGTCGCGCCGAGGATACCAGCCATTCGCCGCCGAAACGCCAGTTTCCAAAATTCCGGCCCACGTCGAACGACGCATGGCGCCGGGCACGCCGCAGAAGCTGCGTATTGTTGGTCTCATCCAGCGGATTCTGGAACGTCACGCTGGCGCCCACGTCGGTGCCCCACAGGCTGGCGCGCCACGATGCCTCGATCCCCTGCACCTTGGCCTTGTTGACGTTCTGCGCCAGGTAGAGGCCGTTGGGCTGCAACGCGGAGACGATCAGGTCGTTGTAGCGCGTCTCGAACGCGGTCACGCGCAGCAGGCCGGCCGACGCCGTCTCCACCTGCACCCCCACCTCCGCCGACTTGGCGCGCTCGGGCTGCAGGTTCGGCTGGCCGTAGTACGGGTAGTAGAGTTCGTTGAACGTCGGCGCGCGGAATGCATTGCTGACGCTGGCAAGCAACTTGACCGCGCTGGTCAGGTAGTAGCCGTAGCCGGCGTAGAAGCTGCCCTGGTCGCCGAAATCGGAATAGTGGTCGTTACGGCCGTTCAACTGGATCTGGTGCTTGCCGATACGGCCCTCGTAGCCACCATAGACCGAAAACACATTGCGCGACGGCGCGTTGTACGAGCTCGAAGCCAGCTCCTGCTGCAGCCAGTCCGTGCCAAACATCAGCGTATGGTCGGGTGTCAGCGCGTACTCGTTCTGCCAGTTGAACTGGCGGGTGCGCGTGCTGAACAGGCTGTCGAACAGGCCGTTGATCGCGCCTTCGCTGCGGTCTTCGCTTTGCGCAACCTTGAAATGCGTGGCCCAGTCAGGTAGCACCTTGCCGTTGACGAACGCGGACAGCGTGTAGAGCTTGCTATCCATGCGGTAGTCGTCGGTCGGCTTGCCGTAGGCGTTGTCGTAGGAAAGCTGGCTGTTCGAGTAGTAGGTCGCGACGCCAGCGTCCCAGTCCTGCGTGAACTGGTGCTTGATCTGGCCCGAGATGCTCTTGTTCTCGTACGGGTTGTTGCCCGGATTCGGGCCGATGCCGCGCGCGGCGCTCTTCGGATTGTCGGCGTTCCACTGCGCCGCATTGATGGCCGAGAAGCCATCGGTCTTGTACATCGAGCCGGTGACATTGAACGAGGTGGCACCGATCTGGCCACCGTAACCCACCGTGCCCTGGCGGGTATTGTTGCTGCCGTACTCCACCTGCGCGTTGGCGGCAGGCGCCTGGCCCGCGCCACTCTTCGTGAAGATCTGGACCACGCCGCCAACGGCGTCGGAGCCATAGAGCGCCGAGACGTTGCCGCGCACCACTTCGATATGGTCGATCTGGTCGGGCAAGATATTGGCGATCTGCGCATTACCGTTGCTGACGCCGGAAATCCGCACGCCGTCGATCATGATCAGCACCTGGTTCGAATTGGCGCCGCGCATGAACAGCGAGGTATTGGTACCCATGCCGCCGTTGGTCGAGAACTCCACGCCCGCCTGGTTGCGCAGCAGCGAGCGCAGGTCCGGAGCCTGGGAGTTGACGATGTCTTCCTGAGTGACCACCGTGGTGTGCGGCAGGGCCTCGGTCACCGACTGCGCGGTTCGGGAGGCGGTGACGACTACGGGCGCCAGCGTCTGCCCGCTGGCCGCCTGCGCGGCGGCCGGTGCGGCTACCGGTGCGGAAGCGGGAGCGGGACCATTGGCCGATGCGCTGGCCGGCGTGGTGGTCGACGACTCATCTGGCGTCGCGTCCTGCGCGAAGACCGATGCGGACGGAAAAAGGGCGATGGCCGCCAGGATGGCGGGCATGGAGGGGCGAACCGACGGCTTCAGCGCGGCGGTCGACCTGGATAGCGTGGAACGCATGAGCAGGGATGGAAGAGAACGGCCAGGCCCGTTCCCCCGCGGGCCATATGGCGATGGGGCATGCCACCTTCGGCGCGGCATACCCTCGTTCTGCAGGCCGGTATCCGGGCTGACGACATCAGGCTGGCCGCCTTCCCGATCAGATCGTGACGATTCAGATTCAGTGGCGTTTGGCCGGCCCTGCGAGCCGCACATGGCGGGCGTTCGCGGTCGCTTACCGTTGCGGGGGCAGCACAGGTTGGCCTGCCCCGATATGGATTTCGGCGCCCGGCTCCCTGTTTCCCGTTGAACTGCAGCCCTGTATGAGCAGGGTGCGAGCACCTGGAACGGGGGCGAGTGTATGGAGTTTCAACTTTGGCGTCAATGCAGCGGGTCAAGCTGCCGATAACCGAGATTTGATATCTGGAGACGGGCCGATCGTTACAGAACGATGCAACTTCGTGGCACCTCGGGCGTCTTAACCGGCTCGCTGGGTGTGGCCGAGCCGCCTGCATCGGCTAGAATCCCGAAACCTGACCTTCACTCCTACCGGACACGACAGGCACTATGCTCAACGAACTCGAACAACTGGCCGCCAAGATCGGGCGCGTGCTGCATCAAGCAGACACCCTGGCGGCGGAAAACCAGCGGCTGCGTGCGGAGATCGAGCGTCTGCAAGCCGAGGCGAGCCAGTTGCGCGCGGATCGCGAAGCCATGGCAGCCGACCGCGAACTGCTCAATATCAAGATCGAAGAAGCCCAGCTTCGCATCCAATCGATTCTCGACAAGCTGCCCACGGCCAGCGACGCGCGCCAGCTCGACCTGCTCGGCGACGGCAAGCGCGCTACATCTGAAGGTACGCAGCAGGCCCCCGGAGAACACGCATGAGCAACAAGCAAGTGGAAGTGAACATCGCCGGCCAACCGTATCGCTTCGCGATCGCGCCGGACAACGAGGCCGCGCTGCTGGAAGCCGTGGCATTGGTCGACGACAAGATGAACAAGCTCAAGGGCACCGTCGCCTCGAAGGGTGTGGAGCGGGTGGCCGTGATGGCGGCGATCAGCATCGCATCTGACCTGCTGGCGATGCGCCGCAAGCAGGAGGAAGAAGGCGCGATTCCCGTCGACGCGGTGCGCGCGCGCATTCGCGAACTGAACGAGCGCGCGGACGAAGCACTGCGCCAGTACGCGCACGTCGGCACGCGCTGAGCGGCCTGCTTGCGGTCTGGCTGCGCTCTGTTTCGCTGACCGGAAGACCCAACCCTTGCATTGCGCGGCCACGGCCCCATCTGCCCGGATGTGAAGTCGATGCCGCGCACCGCGCGCGCCGCGTGCAAGTGTTGTGGAAAATGTAACGACGCCGTACGTCCAGCTTGGTATGACTGTCGTCGCGGTGTATAGTGTAGCCACTGCACGGCGCATGCGACCGATGCAGTTGGATGGTCGGGTTATCGCGCCTGGCCGCCGTTTCCATCCCATCCTTAGTTGAAACGGCAAACGTCTGACATCCCGAGCGTATTGCACGCACAGGAACCAAAAGTCAGACGTTTGACAGTTTCCCTGCCTGGTTCGTGAGGGTCATAAACTCCTTGAACCGATATGCATTGCATGGTGCGGGATCATGTCGTATGGGCGAGCGCGTTACCGCATTCATAGTCTGGGCCGAGCTTGGACTCCCTGAGTGGGCGATGTACCCGAAATACGACTTCCGCAGCCACTCTGAACCTCACTTGGGTTCAGGATGCCGACCCAGCGGCCGAGGCGGGGACCCCCTAAAAGGCGGTGGTTTGATAGAACCACCGCCTTTTTCTTTGACTGCTCATAGACGGACCGATCGGTATCACAATGCCCTCCTCCGCCCAGCGTGCCCGCCAGTACTGGCTGATGAAGTCCGAACCAGACGAAGCCAGCATCGATGATCTCGCCCGTGAAGGCACGTTGCCGTGGACCGGGGTTCGCAATTACCAGGCACGCAACTTCATGCGTGACCAGATGCGCATCGGCGACGGCGTCCTGTTCTATCACTCGTCATGCCCGGAGCCGGGCATCGCCGGCCTGGCCGAGGTCTGCTCCCAGCCCTACCCCGATTCCACGCAGTTCGATCCGAAGAGCGACTATTACGACAGCGCGTCGAAGCAGGACAATCCGCGCTGGTCGCTCGTCGACGTGAGCTTCGTCCGCAAGAGCACGCTGATCCCCCTCCAGGCACTGCGCGAGCACGATGCGCTGGCCGACATGGTCGTGCTCCGCCGCGGCAATCGTCTGTCGATCACGCCGGTCACGCCGGCCGAGTGGCGCTATATCACCGAAAAGCTGATGAAGTAAGCACCGCCGCAGCAATGCGGCACTGCGCGCCCAACAACACTGGGGCGCACCGACGCCGCCGGCGACTTTGATTTGCAGCAACAAGTGCGCGAGACACGCGCGAATGCGTCACGTCCGGGCGAGCCAGGGAACGAACGCCCGCCACGTGCGTCTGATAGCCATCACTTTGATCGGGAGAACAATATGAAGAAACTGCTGGCTGCCTCGCTGCTGAGTACAACCGCCGCCATGGCCGCCGCCCAGACGGTTGCACCTCCCTCGGGCATTCTGTCGCTGTCCGCGCAAGCCGCGACCGAGGTGCCAACCGACGTCGTACACCTGACCCTGGCTGCCGAACAGGAAGGCCCCGAGCCGACGGCCATCTCCAATGCGCTGTCGTCGCGCACGCAGGCCGTGCTGGCACAGGCCAAGCGCACGTCAGGCGTGGAAGCCCAGTCCGGCGGCTTCACGATCCATCCGAATACCGACCGCAATGGCCGCATCAGCACGTGGCGTGGCCGCTCGGAGGTGATCCTGAAGTCGAAGGATTTCGCCGCCGTGTCGAAGCTGGCCGGCGAACTGGCCAGCCAGATGCAGGTGCAGAACATCGCGTTCTCGCTGTCGCGCGAGACACGCCTGGCTGCCGAGCAAAAGCTCGCCGACCAGGCCGTGGCCGCGTTCCGCGACAAGGCACAGGCCACGACCAAGCTGTTCGGCTATAGCGGCTACACGATCCGCGAAGTCTCGCTGAACGAATCCGGCGGTGTCATGCCGATGCCGCGCATGTATGCCGCGAAGGCCATGTCGGATAGCGCTGGCGCGCCGATTCCGGTGGAAGGTGGCAAGAGCCAGGTCACCGTTTCCGTGAACGGCTCGGTTCAGATGGTGAAGTAAGCGGGTCGCTCCCCTCTCCCGTGGCGTATAGACCAGGAAACGGGTGAGGGGGCCGAGCCCCTCTCGGTTCAACTCAGAGCGCGCCGAACTGCTGGCGCAGCACGTTCTTCTGCACTTTGCCCATCGTATTGCGCGGCAACTCATCGACTACGTGCACACGCTTGGGTACCTTGAAATTGGCGATGCGGCCCTTCAGCGTGCCGATCATGCCAGCCTCATCAATCTCCACGCCCGGCTTGCGTACGACCACGGCCACGACGGCCTCGCCGAAGTCAACATGCGGCACGCCGATCACGGCTGACTCCACCACGCCCGGCATCTCGTCGATAAAGCTCTCGATTTCCTTCGGATACACGTTGTAGCCGCCCGAGATGATCAGGTCCTTGCTGCGACCTACGATGGTCAGGTAGTTGTCCGGCACGACGCGCTCACCTGCCTGGCTGACGATCGCGCCACCAAAGCGGCCCACGTCCCCAGTCTTGAACCAGCCATCGGCCGTGAATTCCTCCGCCGTCTTCTCGGGCATCCGCCAGTAACCCTTGAACACGTTCGGGCCCTTGACCTCGACGTTACCGATCACACCCGGCTCGCACAACTTGCCTTCGCCGTCCGTCACGCGCACCGACACGCCCGGCAGCGGCCTGCCCACGGTGCCACCGATCCGCTCACCCAGCGCCGGGTCATACGGATTCGATACCAGCATCACGGTCTCGCTCATGCCGTAGCGCTCCAGGATCGTGTGGCCGGTGCGCTCGCGGAATGCGTCGAACGTCTCCAGCAGCAGCGGCGCCGAGCCCGAGACGAACAGGCGCATATTGCTGCACAGTTCCTTGTCGAAACGGGGCTCCTGCAGCATTCGCACGTAGTACGTCGGCACGCCCATCACCACGGTGGTACGCGGCAGGTACTTCAGGATCTGGCCCATGTCGAGCTTTGGCGCCCAGATCATCTTGGCGCCCGCGAGCAGCGCGCCATGCGAGGCCACGAACAGGCCATGCACGTGGAAGATCGGCAGCATGTGCAGCAGCACATCATCGCTGCGCCAGCCCCAATACTCGTTCAGCGTTTGCGCGTTCGATGCCAGGTTTCGATGCGTCAGCATCGCGCCCTTGCTGCGGCCGGTGGTGCCCGACGTGTAGAGAATCGCGGCCAGATCGTCGTCTGCGCATTCGACCGTCTCGAACGTGTCAGGCTGCACTGCCGCGCGTTGCAGCAGCGAACCCGTGCGGTTGTCGTCGAGCGTGAAAACATGGGCGGTGCCGTGCCGGAACGCCACTTTCGACACCCAGCCGAAGTTGTTGCTGCTGCAGACCACCACGGCAGGCTCGGCGTTGCCGACGAAGTAGTCGATTTCGGCCTCCTGGTACGCGGTGTTCAGCGGCAGGTACACATAGCCGGCGCGCAACGTGGCCAGGTACAGGAACAGTGCTTCCGGCGACTTCTCGACCTGCACCGCCACGCGCGAGCCGGCGGGCAGCTTCAGCGCGGTCAGCAGGTTGGCCAGCTTGGCGGTGGCGCGATCGAGGTCGTCCCACGAGTAGTAGAGCCCGTCATGCGTTTCGATGCAGCATGCGGTGCGGTCGGCGGGAAAGCGGGATTCGAACAGGGCGAACAGGTTGGCGTTCATGGTGCGGGACTAGTACGAAACAAGTACGGGACAGGTACGGAATGCTGGGAAAAGCGGACCCGGGGAGCCTTGGCGATACGGTGCGGCCGGTAATGATAGCCCGGCCGCCACCCGGTTACTCTCCAGTGAAATCCGGAGGTCGATGCGCCAGGAACGCGGCCACGCCTTCGGCATGGTCGCGACTGGTGGCGTAACGGAAATGGGCGTCGAATTCGGCGTCGGTCAGCAGCGTGGGATCTGGCGACAGGCGACGAATCGTCGTCTTGTTGATGCGTGCCGCAAGCGGCGCGCCGGCGCTCAGCCGCTGCACGGTTGCCGTCACTTCGTCGTGCATGGCCGCCGCAGGCACCACTCGCGTGAGCAGCCCCTTGCGCTCAGCCTCCACGGCATCGAACACACGGCCTTCGAGCAGGATCTCGAGCGTCACCGCCCGCCCCACCAGCGCAAGCAGGCCGCGCAACTCGCCGGGCGCCATCGGAAAGCCGAGCCGGTTGATCGGCACGCCGAAGCGGCTGCCCGCAGCGGCCACGCGCAGGTCGCAATTGCAGGCGATCTCGAGGCCACCGCCAACGCAAACGCCCTCGATGGCGGCCAGCGTCGGATGCGGGCATTCTGAAATCGCCCGCAGCGCCGGTGCGATGATCTCCGTGTGGTAGCGGCGGACAGCCGACTCGTCGCCGCGCACGGTCGGAAACTCCGCGATGTCGGCGCCGGCGGCGAAGTTGCCGTCGGCACCGCGCACGAGCACGCAGCGCAGCGACGTGTCCGCCGCCAGCGTGGCGAATCCGGCGGCCAGCGCCTGCCACATGTCGACCGAGATTGCATTGAGCTTGCCCGGGTTCGACAGCGTGACGACGGCCGTCGCCCCTTCGCGCGAGAACGTGACGGTGCCGCTCATCAGTCGATCTTCGCGCCCGAGCGCTGCACCACGTCTGCCCAGCGCTTGATCTCGGCGTGCTCGAATTGCGCGAACTGCTCCGGCGTGTACTGCGGGATGTCCGAACCGTTTTGCAGCCAGATCTGCTTCATCTCCGGGTTGTTCAACGCCTTTGTGGTCTCGGCGTAGAGCCTGTCGACGACTTCCTTCGGCGTGCCCTTGGGCGCCCACAGCGCATACCAGGTGGACACGTCGTAGTTGGGCAAACCGGCCTCGGCGGCGGTCGGTACGTTCGGGAACGCGGCGGAACGCGTCTTCGATGCCACGGCCAGCGCCTTGATGCGCCCGGCGCGAATATGTTGCGACGATGAACCGAGGCCATCGAACATCAGATCCACCTGGCCGGCGATCAGGTCCGACAGTGCAGGGCCCGCGCCCTTGTACGGCACGTGGATCAGATCGGTCTGCGTCTGCAGCTTGAACAGCTCGCCCGCCAGATGGTGCGAGGAACCGTTGCCGGCCGAGGCGTAGTTGAGCTTGCCCGGATTGGCCTTGGCATAGGCGATCAGGTCCTTCACGCTGGTGGCCTGCACCTTGCCCGAATTGACCACGATCACCTGTGGCGGCTGGGCAATCACCGTGATGGGAATGAAGTCCTTCTCGATGTCGTAGTCGAGCTTCTTGTAGAACGACGGCGCGATCGCGTGATGCGCGCCGCCAATGAACAGCGTGTAGCCATCGGGCGCCGCCTTGGCGGCGATGCTCGCGCCAACGGTGCCGCCCGCGCCACCACGATTGTCGATGACGAACTGCTTGCCGAGCTGCTTCGACAACTGCGCGGTAAGCGGCCTCGCAAACGCATCGGTGCCGCCGCCGGCCGGGAACGGCACGATGACGGTGACCGGCTTGCTCGGCCATGTATCGGCCTGCGCGGCCGGTGCGTAAAGACTGGTGACCCCGGTCCCGGCCATCAGGCCAGCCACTGCAAACACGCGTGCAAATGTGGTCAGATTCCGCTGACGACGATTCATGTACTGTCTCCTCTCTCTTCTCTTTGGAAAGTCAATCAAAGTACTGCTTGCTACGACTCATACACCCGACGAAAAATTGCCCTGGCGCTCTCCGTGTCCGCTCGTTCTCGACCCTCGATCACAGAAGCTTTGCTACCGCCCGACTGATGCGGGGATTGCCGTCGCCAAGGCGAGCCAGATTGTCATCCAGCGCATCAGGCACGTAAAGGTAATTGACCATCATGCCGCACGATTGCGCACGCCCTTTGCGCGACATGTCGGCGCCCCAGTTGACGCGCTCCACACATGCGCCGTTGCCGAGGTGAAAGCGCGCCACCGGATCGGCGGGCACGCCTTTGCCACCCTCTCGCACCAGATAGTGCGCGGCCAGTGTCATGGCCGTATCGCGTATCACGGTATCTTCAGTGTCCGCTGACAACGCGCTGAACCATGCTGCGCCATCGGCGGGCACCTCTCCATGCTGCTCGCGCCAGCGTGCAAGCCGCTTGACACCGAGCACGCTGTCGATGGACTCACCGTCCCGCTTGCGCAGCCAGTCCGCAAACCCGGGGATCGGCGACAACGTGGCGAACTGCTTGAGCTTGGGATGCTCGCGCTGCAATTCCTCGATCACCCGCTTGAGCAGGAAATTGCCGAAGCTCACGCCGCGCAACCCCGCCTGCGTGTTCGAGATCGAATAGAAGATGGCCCACTTCACGCGCCGCAGGTCTTCCAGCGGTGCGGCTTCATCGAGCAGCGCCTGCACGTTGGCGGCCATCTCGGGCACGAACGCAACCTCGACGAAGATCAGCGGTTCGCGCGGAATGCGGGGGTGGAAGAACGCATAGCAGCGGCGATCCGAATCCAGCCGGTTGCGCAGGTCGGTCCACGACGAGATCTCGTGCACGGCCTCGTAGCGAATCAACTTCTCGAGCAGCGACGCGGGCGAGTCCCACGTGATCGGCTGCAGTTCGAGCAAGCCCACGTCGAACCAGTTCGAGAACAGCGCCTCCAGGTCCTCATCGAGTTCGCGCAAGCCCGGAATGCGCTTGTGCCAGCGCAGCATGTCCGCGCGCAACTGGATCAGGAAGTGCAGCCCGCAAGCACTGTTGCCACGCTGCCCATGCAGTGCGGCAAAGCGCTTGAAGAAGCGGATGCGTGCATTGGACAGCGCCTGCGACAAGCCGGACGCGGTAGCCGGCTGGCTGCCAGCCGCATCGCGGACGGCGGCCACCTCGGCCAGCACGCCGAGCATCGCCTGGCGAAGCGGCTCCACCGCGGCCTCGTATTCGTCCTGCCACGCCTGGGCGGCGGCGTTGGCGGCGACATCGGTCAGCCGCGCGTCGAAGCACTGACGCAACTGGTCGCGCTGACGTTTGGTTGCGCGCGTGGACAGGGCGGGCGTGTCATGCACCTTCGCAGGACCTGCCGCGGTGGCATCCGCATCGCCCTTCCGGTTCCACCAGCGGCCGAAGCGCGACAGCAAGGTGTCGGACACGGGTTCTGCGGCATCGAGCGGTGCGCTGACTTTCTGTTGATCTGCGGTGTCGAGGGCGGTCATGGGGATTCCTGCGGAGGGGGCGAGCGGATCGATCACAAACCTTCAGTCCTGTCCGGCCAGGCGAAGCTGGCCCGGCGCCACGGCGGGCGGCTCCGGATCGGCACGATCCAGCGCGCTCAACGCGCCGCGCTGGCGCAGCACGTGGGTTTTCATCAGCGCTTCCGCGCCTTCCGGATCGTGGGCCTTCAGCGCGGAGAACACCGACATGTGCTCGGCGCACGACTCCTGAATGCGGCCCGGCAGCTTCAGGCTCTTGTGCCGCGACAGGCGCAGCACCTTGCGCAGGTCACTGACCACGCCCGACAGCCAGCGGTTGCCGGCCAGCCGCTGGATCGCCTCATGAATCTGGTAATTGGTCTCGTAGTAGGCGTCGATATCGCCCGCCGCCGCATGGCGGGCCAGCTCGGCATGCAAGCCTTCGAGCGCATCGAGATCGGTCTGGGTGACGTTGCGCGCGGCCTCGTAGGCGCAGCGCCCTTCGAGCAGGGCCATCAGCGGAAAGATTTCGTCGAGATCCTGCTCGGTGAGTGCATTGACGAAACATCCGCGACGCGGCTCCAGCCGCACCAGCCCTTCCGCGGCCAGGACCTTCAGCGCCTCGCGCATCGGCGTGCGCGACGTGCCCAGTGTGGCCGCAAGCGCCACTTCGTCGATCCACGCGCCTGGCAAGAGCGTGTGATCGTCGATCATGGCACGCAGCCGATCGGCAACTTCGAGGTAAAGCGCCTGCTGGACGATCCGCATGAAGCCCTTTCGATGACATCACCGAGCGGCGCATAGACCGCAATAATTCATAATTATGAATAAGGACGCGTGCGCCGCAAGGAGTTTCGATGCTGCAAAGCGGCATCAAAGTCGTGAATCGGCCATGCGCCACACGGTGATATCGGATAGTCCCGTGAGATGAAGGCGGTAGACGACGATGGGATGCGGATAGAGGGGATAGAGGTGCGGCGGGCAATGTTCCTGCCTCCCACAGGAAAATTGCCCGCGCCAGAAAGAACCGCTACTGGACAACATCATCGACGCCGGACTGGATGCGCCTGGCGCGCGTGGGTCAGATTTGACATGCTGGCGCTGGCCCAGCGCCTGCCCCCGTTCAAGCACCCAAGCGTGGGTGCAGATTTTCCCGTTTGGCTTTTCCGTCGTTTTCGGTCGCATCCGCGCATCTTTCGTACGCGCTCTCCCTTCGATACGTCCGTGGACATTTCCTGTCCCGACCTGATTCTTGTAACAGACTGTATAGCGAGGACCATGCCACGCTGGCTAAGTTATTGATTTTATTGAGGAGGACGATTCGAGACTTGTTACAAGTGCCCGATCATGTAACAGGATGTTTCTCCTTCGTTACGACCGCGACTACCCTGCTGGTTGTCGCCAATATGCCGCAGCGAGCGATTAGTGATGGCGGCGGTACGCCGCGATGCGAAAATGCGCCGCGCACTGCACGAAAGCCGGCGTTCAATCGGTTGCAAACATGAAACATGGGCTGGAAGCGACATCCAGCCCTGCCAAAACTCTCGGAGAGGTCAGGCATGGAAGGCAATTTTCAGGGAAGCCACTACATCGGCGACGGAACGCAGGCCGCGCCGCGCAATCTGCCCCTGTCGTTCACGGGCTCGGGGTCCGAGTACTTCCGCATCTGGATCGTCAACGCATTGCTGTCGATCATCACGCTGGGCATCTACTCCGCGTGGGCGAAGGTCCGTACGCTGCAGTACTTCTATCGCAATACGCGGCTCGATGGCGCCACGTTCGACTACCACGGCAGTCCGACCGCGATCCTCAAGGGCCGCGCGATCGTCTTCGTCCTGGCCCTGGCGTACAACCTGGCCAGTCATGCATCGCCACTACTGGCTGTCGGGCTTGCCGTCGTGCTGGCTGCTGTGTTTCCGTTTCTGCTGGTTCGCTCGCTGCGATTCCGCATGGCGAATTCGAGCTATCGCGGTCTGCGTTTCGCCTTCATCGGCAAGGATGCCGAGGGTTATCAGGTCTTTCTGCTCTGGCCGATCCTGACCGTGTTGTCGCTCTATCTGCTGGCGCCGTTCGCGCACCAGCGTTTCAAGCGCTACCAGCACAACCACACGCTGTTCGGCACGGCGCCATTCGCATTCGACGCCACGGCCAGCGCCTTCTACGGTGTCTACCTCCGCACCGCAGGCATGGTCGCGATCTTCCTGATCGGCGGCGGTCTGGTGGGCGGCTCGCTGGCCAGGGCGGTTGGGCAATCGAAAGGGGCGGTCGGCGTTGTATTTGGCATGATGATGATCGGCCTGTACTTCGGCCTGATGATGATCGGCCCCTATTTCACGGCCCGGTTGCAGAACCTGGTGTGGAACAACACCACCCTGCTGCCGCACCGCTTTCGCAGTGACGTGCGGGCCGGCAAGCTGTTCTTCATCGTGCTGACCAACTTCATCTTCATCGCACTGACGCTGGGCCTGTTCTATCCATTCGCGCGCGTGCGCTCGACGCGCTATCGCGTGGAAGCGATGACGATGATTGCCGTCGGGCCACTCGACGAGTTCGTGGCTGGCGAGCAGCAGCACGTTGGCGCGCTCGGTGATGCCGCGGTCGACTGGTACGACATCGACATCGCGCTCTGACAGACACCACCAACGGACACGCCCGAAAACAGTCATGGTTGCCGCGCAATACTTCGACACCCGCTCATCACGCGCGCACGCGGTGGTGCTGATCGTCACGGACGGCGAGGCCATCCTGCAGGATGCGAATGGCGCTGAGTTGCGACGGGCACCACTCGCATCACTGCGCGTGTCGGAACGCATCAAGCGCGCGCCACGGCTTGTCACGTTCGACGACGGCGCCTATTGCGAGATCGCGGACCAGGCCACGTTCGATGCGATGCTCGCGGCAACCGGGCATCGCGAAGGCCTGGTTTCGCGTGCGCAGAACAGCTGGCGTCTGGCCGGGCTGTCGCTACTTGGGCTGGTTGTATTCGTGGTGTTTTCGTATTACTACCTGCTGCCTTGGACGGCCACGGTGGTGGCGCGATCGGTGCCGCCGTCGATCGAGGCTCAGTTGGGAAAGGCCACCCTCGACAGCCTGGACCAGGGGCTGGTGGAACCTACGAAATTGCCACAGGCCGACCAGCAACGCATTCGTGACAACTTCGCCGCGCTGCGCCGCCCGGACGATCCGGGCCACCACTATCAGATCCTGTTTCGCAAGGGCGGGCGGCTTGGCGCCAACGCCGTGGCACTACCGGGCGGCACGATCGTCGTCACCGACGAACTGGTCAAGCTGATTGGCACGGGCGCGGGCATGATGGGTGTGCTGGCCCACGAGGCCGGCCACGTGGCCGAGCGCCACGGCCTGCAGCAGGTATTCCAGGCATCGGTGGTCGGCGCGCTGGCGGCGTACATGGTCGGCGATGTTTCGTCGCTGCTGGCCACCGTACCCGCAGCGATGATGTCGATGCGCTATTCGCGCGAGCACGAACGCGAGGCGGATGCCTATGCGGTGAAAATCCTGCGGGACAACCGGCTACCGGTGACCGCGCTGGCAGACGCGCTACAGCAACTCGAGGATGCGCACCGCAAGGGCGACGGCAAGCAGGCTGCCGATGATGAGGAGAGCGGCTTCTTCTCGACCCACCCGCTGACGCAGGAGCGGATCGAAGCCATCAGGAATGGTGGGGAGTGATTGTCTTGCATCCCTCTCCCAATGAGGGAAAGGGATGCAAACCGAGAGTCAGCCTGACGGCCTGACGATCAGCGCGCCGCTGACGTCGCCCCATTGCCACGACGGTAAGCCCAGACCACCATCACGGCGCCGATCACGATCATCGGCAGGCTCAGCCACTGGCCCATCGAGAGCTTGAGCGCCAGCAGGCCCAGGAAGTTATCCGGTTCGCGGGCAAACTCGGCCAGGAAGCGGAACGCGCCATAGCCGATCAGGAACACGCCCGATACCGCGCCCATCGGCCGCGGCTTGCGTGAGAACAGCCACAGGATGATGAACAGCGCCACGCCTTCGCCAGCGAACTGGTAAAGCTGCGACGGATGACGCGGGATGTTGTCGCCAGCCTGCGGGAAGATCATGCCCCACGGCAGGTCGGTCGGACGCCCCCACAATTCGCCGTTGATAAAGTTGCCGATCCGCCCGGCCGCGAGTCCGCAAGGAATCATCGGCGCGATGAAGTCGGTCACCTCCATCCAGTGGCGACGGCGCACTTTCGCGAACACCCACATCGCGATCAGCACCCCGAGGAATCCGCCGTGAAACGCCATGCCACCCTCCCAGACCTTGAAGATCTCGAGCGGGTGCGTGAGGTAGTAACCCGGCTTGTAAAACAGCACGTAGCCCAGGCGGCCGCCCAGGATGACCCCGAGTACCCCATAGAACAACATGTCGTCGAGGTCCCGCGCCACCCAGCCACGCGCCGCGATATGCGGCTGGCGGATACGCAGTCGGCCGAACCACAGGAACATGATGAAGCCGGCCAGGTACATCAGGCCGTACCAGCGGATGGCCAGCGGCCCGAGGTGAATGGCGACCGGGTCGAATTGGGGATGAACGAGCATGTCGGATCGAGTGAGTATCGGTAAGTATTCTGGACAGCGAGGAGTAGCGGAGTCAGGCCTTTATGCCATTGTCTTGCGTCAGTCCGATGGCGCCGGCGAGGTCCATGGCGATATCGATGAAAGAGCGCAGCACGGGCGCCACGCCAGCCGCGCCTTCACGCCAGACCAGACCGGTTTCGATTTCCGGCCCGGCATCGCGCAACGCCAGATATGACACGCCAGTCCGGCGCAGGTTGCATAGCGATGCGGGCACCAGTGCCACCCCCATGCCGGCGGAGACCAGACTGACGATCGTCTGCATCTGTATCGCCTCCTGGGCAATCATCGGTGTCAACCCATCGCGCGCGTAGTAGCCCGTAATGATGTCATAAAACGCTGGCGCGCTTCGGCGCGGGAAGATGATCAGCGGCTCGTGTGCGGCGTCGCGCAGGGCCACGGTCTGCGGTGGCGCGCCATCGGCCTGCCCCGCCGGACGCCAGCCATCGGGCACGGCCAGCACAAGCGGTTCGCGTACCAGTGGCAAATAGGAGAGTCCGTGCGGCATCACGGTCAGTTGCGGCCGGATGACCAGTCCCGCGTCGATCGTCCCCTCGACCAGCGCCTCGAGTTGGACGTCACTGGTTGCCTCGCGCAGTTGTAGCTGGACTTCCGGATGCCGGGCCCGGAAATGCCGCAGAAGGTCGGGCAGGATGCCGTAATCGGCCGTGCTGACGAACGCCAGCGCCAGCGAGCCGACCTCCCCGCGCGCAAGCCGCTGGGCCAGCCCGGGTAACGCGGCCGCATCGGCCAGCACGCGACGCACCTCCGGCAGCCATTGCTGGCCGGCCGGCGTAAGCATCACCGAGCGGCGCGTGCGCACGAACAGCTGGACGCCGATCTCCTCTTCCAGCGCCTGGATCTGCTGCGACAGCGGCGGCTGCGTCATGGCGAGCCGCCGCGCGGCGCGGCCGAAATGCAACTCTTCGGCCACTGTGACGAAATAACGTAGCTGGCGCAGGTCCACGGGTTAGTTTGATATTTTTATCGACTCAATAAAGGTCGAATCATATATTTGACACGATAAAACGCAAGCGCCATTCTTCTGACCACAACACGGCCACCCGCCACCAGCCCCCCCCCGGAGACACCCGCCATGCCTTTCAACAAACGTTCCCAGCACATCACGCAAGGCGTGGCGCGCTCCCCCAACCGTTCGATGTACTACGCGCTCGGCTACAAGAAGGAAGACTTCGACAAGCCGATGGTGGGTATCGCCAACGGCCACTCGACGATCACCCCCTGCAACGCCGGCCTGCAGCGCCTGGCGGACGCGGCCGTGGATGCGATCAAGGCCTCGGACGCCAACCCACAGATCTTCGGCACGCCGACGATCTCCGACGGCATGTCGATGGGCACCGAGGGCATGAAGTACTCGCTAATCTCGCGTGAAGTCATCGCCGACTGCATCGAGACGGCTGCCCAGGGCCAGTGGATGGACGGCGTGGTCGTGATCGGCGGCTGCGACAAGAACATGCCGGGCGGCATGATCGCGCTGGCGCGCACCAATGTGCCGGGCATCTACGTCTACGGTGGCACCATCCGCCCGGGTAACTGGAAAGGCAAGGACCTGACCATCGTGTCGTCGTTCGAGGCCGTGGGCGAATTCACCGCCGGCCGCATGAGCGAGGAAGACTTCGAGGGCGTGGAAAAGAACGCCTGCCCGAGCACCGGTTCGTGCGGCGGCATGTACACCGCCAACACAATGAGCTCGTCGTTCGAGGCGCTGGGCATGTCGCTGCTGTACTCGTCGACGATGGCCAACCCGGACCAGGAAAAGGTGGACAGCGCCGCCGAATCGGCCCGCGTGCTGGTGGAAGCCATCAAGAAGGACATCAAGCCGCGCGACATCATCACGCGCAAGTCGATCGAGAACGCCGTAACGCTGATCATGGCCACGGGCGGTTCCACCAACGCCGTGCTGCATTACCTGGCCATCGCCCACTCGGCCGAAGTGGAATGGACCATCGACGATTTCGAGCGCATCCGTCGCCGCGTGCCGGTGATCTGCAACCTGAAGCCGTCGGGCGCCTACGTGGCCACCGACCTGCACCGCGCGGGTGGGATTCCGCAAGTGATGAAGATCCTGCTGAACGCCGGTCTGCTGCACGGCGACTGCCTGACGATCACGGGCCGCAGGCTGGCCGAGGAACTCGAGCACGTTCCCAATGAGCCGCGCACCGACCAGGACGTGATCCTGCCGATCTCGCAGGCCCTGTACAAGCAAGGCCACCTGGCCATCCTGAAGGGCAACCTCGCCGAGGAAGGCGCGGTGGCCAAGATCACCGGCCTGAAGAACCCGGTCATCACCGGCCCGGCCCGCGTGTTCGAGGACGAGCAGAGCGCCATGGAAGCGATCCTGGCGGACAAGATCAACGCTGGCGACATCCTGGTGCTGCGCTACCTTGGCCCGAAGGGCGGCCCGGGCATGCCTGAAATGCTGGCGCCGACGTCGGCGATCATCGGCAAGGGTCTCGGCGAATCGGTTGGTTTCATCACCGACGGCCGCTTCTCGGGCGGCACCTGGGGCATGGTGGTTGGCCACGTTGCGCCGGAAGCCCATGTGGGCGGCACGATTGCACTGGTTCAGGAAGGCGACTCGATCACGATCGACGCGCACCAGCTGCTGCTGCAACTGAATGTGGCCGACGACGAGCTGGCCCGCCGCCGCGCTGCCTGGAAGCAGCCGGCTCCGCGCTACACGCGCGGCGTGCTGGCAAAGTTCGCGAGGCTGGCCTCCACGGCCAGCAAGGGTGCCGTGACGGACTGATCCGGCTGGCATAGCCCCCTGCAATGCAAAAGGCCTGCGATTCAATCGCAGGCCTTTTTACATGGGTGCCGATACCGGCGCGGGCCGGTGGCAAGGCCCAGGCTCACATCCCGCCCGGGTCCCGCTCGATTTCCTCCAGCGTCGCGTCGAGCCACTCCACCAACCGGGCCTCGAGCGCCTGGGTCAGTTCATTGGCCAGTTGCGCCGTCAGCGGCGCCAGCCGCGACTGCAGCGTGGCTTCGGTATGGGCTTCCACCACCTGAGGCCACTCGGTACGGAAGCGCATCATCACGCGCGTCAGCAACTCGGTGCGCACCGCGCGCAGGTCGTCAGCACCCGGCATGAACGGGGCCGTGTCGACCACGTCGGACGCCGCAGCCGGCGCGTCCTCTCCCGCCGATCCGAAATCGCCGACCGCGGTGACCACGCCAGATTCTGGCATGTCCGCCGTGTCGATCACCGTGGCCTGGGCTGGCGCGGGTGCCGGCGCAGGCGCCTCGAACACAGTGTCCGGCAACTCGACCACTTCGGTCAGCAGCGGCACACTGTCATTGGGATCCAGCCGCGGAATGACCCGCGAAGTCGTGCGTTCGCTCATGCCGCATCTCCCTTGGCCTGGCCAATGTCATGGTGCGTGAGCGGATAGCCGCGCTCACGATAGAAACGATACCGCTCCCGCCCGGAATCCCGGGCTTCGGGCGTGGCGCCGACCACTTCGATCAACCGTTCGAAGCTGGCGAACTGCGCCGGGGCCTCCGGCGCCAGGTTCACCAGCAACTGATGGTGCGGCACGGCGTCGAGCGCGGCGGCCAGGATGATCGGCGTCACCGCCGCATTTGGGCTGTCGACCCCGCAGTGCGGCAGGAAGTCGAGCGGCGAAAACGACCACAGCCGCGCGTCGAGCTGCGCCAGCTGCTGCGGCGCGCCGTGCACCACCACCTTCTGCCCTGCCCCATAGGCCTTGCGAACCAGACGGCAGACATATGTCAGCGTGTCCGGCACATTGCTATGGAAGTCGATGCGCGTCATCCCGGCTACCTTTCCCTGAACCTAAAATCCGCCCGATACGCCCGATTACGCCGCGCGGTCCATCAGGAACTGCGTCAGCAGCGGCACCGGACGGCCCGTGGCGCCCTTGGCCGCGCCGCTCTTCCACGCTGTGCCGGCGATGTCGAGGTGGGCCCAGTCGTACTTCTCGGTATAACGCGCCAGGAAGCAGGCCGCGGTCACGCTGCCGGCCGGACGGCCACCGATATTGGCCATATCGGCAAAGTTCGACTTGAGCTGGTCCTGGTAGTCATCGTCCAGCGGCAGACGCCAGGCCGTATCCATGGCCTTGCGGCCGGCACCCAGCAACTGGTCCGCCAGCGCGTCGCTGCGGGCGTACAGGCCGCTGTTGACGTGGCCGAGCGCGATGATGCAGGCACCGGTCAGCGTGGCCACGTCGATCACGGCGGCCGGCTTGAAGCGCTCCACGTAGGTCAGCGCGTCGCACAGGATCAGGCGGCCTTCGGCATCGGTATTGAGGATTTCGATGGTCTGGCCGGACATGCTGGTCACCACGTCGCCCGGCTTGGTGGCGATGCCGCTCGGCATGTTCTCGCAGGTCGGCACCACGGCGATCACGTTCTGCTTCAGGCCCATTTCGGCCACGGCCTGGATCGTGCCCAGCACCGATGCCGCGCCGCACATGTCGTACTTCATCTCGTCCATGCCCTCGCCCGGCTTCAGCGAGATGCCACCCGTATCGAACGTGATGCCCTTGCCCACCAGCACCACCGGCGCCTGCTTGGCGCTCGCGCCGTCATAGCGCAGCACGATGAACTGCGGCGGCTCGACGCTGCCCTTGGTCACGGCCAGGAAGGCGCCCATGTTGAGCGCCTCGATCTGCTTGCGGCCCAGGATTTCCACCTTGAGCTTGTGGCGCTTGGCGATGCCACGGGCGGTATTGGCCAGATAGGTCGGCGTGCAGATGTTAGACGGCAGGTTGCCCAGGTCGCGGGTCAGTTCCATGCCGTTGGCGATGGCGGTGCCACGCACGGCGGCCTGCGAGGCGGACTTGGCGTCGCCCACGTCCACGGCCAGCACGATCTTGCGCAGCGACGCCTTTTCGTTGGCGCCGGCGCCCCGGGGCGCGCGCTTGAGCTCGGGATGGCGCTCCAGCAGGCGATAACCGGCCTCCCGGACCAGCGTGATCGTGGTGATGATGGCCCAGGCCACGTCGCGCTGCTGCGGTGGCTGCTGAACCAGGCACCAGAGCGCCGAGGCGGCGCGCGTGCCGCCCAGGGCACGCGTGGCCGTGCGCACGGCTTCGGCAAAGGCCTTGTCGTTGAAATCGGCTTCCTTGCCCAGGCCCACCAGCAGCACGCGGGCGGCGCCAACGCCGGCCACCTCGTGCAGCATCAGTTGCGTGCCGCGCTTGCCTTCGAAGTCGCCTTGCTTGACCAGACGAGCCACCAGCCCCTTGGTGGCAACGTCCAGCGCCTTGGCCACGCCGGCCAGACTTTGGCCCTCGAACAGGCCAACCACCAGACAGTCCGTCTTCGTGGCCAAGAAACCATTTTGGCCGGCTTTGCTCAGATCCAGGGCTTTTGTGCTAAATTCCATCGCGCTTCCTTCAAGGGGCTCGTCGAAAAGAAACCCCCATTATCCGCGATTTTCATCCGCGATCCGCCGCCGCCGATCCAGAAAGCTGACAGCCCGCGGTCCTGCCAGTCCATCGGCCCCCGGCGCATCGCCCGCTCCGGCCGGCAGCCGGAAGCGTGTCTTGCATGATCTTCCAACAAGCCCTGCGGCGCGAACTCGCCTACACCGCCGGTGCGGTGTTCCTGGTGATGCTGACGTTCATGCTGACGTCGCTCGTGATCCGTATCCTGGGAATGGCCGCCAATGGCAAGGCCAGCCCCAACGACGTGCTGATGCTCATCGGCCTGGCGACGATCGGCTATCTGTCGATCCTGCTGTCGGCCACGCTGTTCATCTCGACGCTGATCGTCCTGACCCGGTGGTACAAGGACTCCGAGATGGTGGTGTGGTTCTCGTCCGGCGTCTCCCTGCGCGATCTGGTCAAGCCGGTGCTGCAGTTCGCCGCGCCGTTCTTCGTCATGGCGCTGCTGCTGGGCCTGTTCGCGTGGCCGTGGGCCAACCAGCAGAGCGCGCTGTTTCGCGACCGCTTCGAGCAACGCGGCGTGCTCTCGATGATCGCCTCGGGCCGCTTCATCGAGCCGGCCAATGGCAACTACGTGCTGTTTATCGAAGGCATCGACGCCGACATGAAGCACGCGCGCAACGTCTTCGTGGCCAATGCCGAATCGGGCAAGATCGGTGTGGCGCTGGCGCATCAGGGCCAGTTCGAGACGATGCCCAACGGCGACCGTCTGGTGGTCATGGAACATGGCCGCCGCTACGCCGGTATTCCCGGCCAGCTCAATTACCGGATCGTCGAGTTCGACAAGTACGCGGTCAAGGTCGACAACAAGCCACAGGATGCCGCCGCCGACCTGCCGACCAAGAGCCGCGACACGATCGACCTGATCCGCGACCCGACCCGCGAGAACCTGGGCGAACTGCTCTGGCGGATCTCGCTGCCGATCCTGGCGTTCAACTTCGTGATGATCGCGATCCCGCTGGCCTACGTGAATCCGCGTCTGGGCCGGTACACCCCGCTTGTCTTTGCCGTGCTGATCTACCTGACCTACAGCAACCTGATCAACCTGGCGCAGGCCTGGGTCCGTTCCGGCGCGATGTCGTTCTGGATGGCCATCTGGCCGATCCACCTGGCCGTGTTCCTGTGCGCGCTGGTGATGTTCCGCTACCGCGCCAACCGTAGCCTGGGAGGCTGGCGTGCCGTCTTCGGCCTGCGCCGCAAGACCACCGGGGGCCGCGCATGAGGGTGCTGAGCGTCTACGAGCGCTACTTCGCTCGCCTGATCTATGGGGTTTTCGCCTTCATCCTGTTCGCGGTGCTGGCCCTGTTCGTGTTCTTCGACATGCTTAGCGAGCTGGAAAGCGTCCAGGGCAAGTACACGTCGCTGATCGCGTTCTTCCACGTCATGCTGGAGGCGCCGACGCGTATCTACGAGGTGCTGCCGATCGCGGTGCTGATCAGCGCGATCTACGTCTTCTCGCAACTTGCCAGCCAGTCCGAGTACACGATCTTCCGCGTGGCCGGCCTGAACACGCGGCAGGCGCTGTTCTCGCTGTTCAAGCTGGCGGTGCCGCTGGCGCTGGCCACGTTCATCTTCGGCGAGTTCATCGGCCCGGCGGCCGAACAGTACGCGCAGAAGATCAAGCTCGAGGCAATCGGTGCCACCGTGTCATCGGGCTTCCGCTCGGGCGTCTGGGTCAAGGACCGCGATCGCGATCCCGAGGAAAAGGGCGCGGGAGAAATCACCCGCTTCGTGAACGTGCAAGGCCTGAGGCCCGACCAGTCGATTACCGGTGTCACGATTTACGAGTTCGACAAGGACTACCGCCTGCACGTGATCCGCGTGGCCAAGGAAGGCAAGTACCAGGGCGGGCAGTCCTGGCAGCTCAACGACGTCAACGAGACGCGCTTCATCGAGCTGCGTGACGGCCAGCCGGCCGCCAATCGTGACGCGCTGGCGCCCGACTTCCGCGGCGAGCAGGTGCAGTTCCCGAACGTCCTGATGCACTCCGAGCTGACGCCGCAGATCCTGTCGGTGCTGCTGGTGCAGCCGGAGAACATGTCGACGGTCAACCTGTTCCGCTACATCCGCCACCTGCGCGACAACAAGCAGGACACGCAGCGCTACGAGATCGCGTTCTGGAAGAAGGTGGTGTATCCGCTGACGCTGTTCGTGATGGTTGCGCTGGCGCTGCCGTTCGCATACCTCCATGCCCGTGCGGGCGCGGTGGGCGTGAAGGTGTTCGGCGGCATCATGCTGGGCCTGTCGTTCCACCTGTCCAACACGCTGTTCTCGCACGTGGGCCTGCTGCATACCTGGCCGCCGATTGTCTCCGCGCTGGTGCCCGGCACGCTCTACCTGATGATTGCGCTCGGCGCGCTGCGCTGGGTCGATCGCCACTGATCATGGGTGCTGGGCGACAAGGGCTCATCCTGTTCGGGCACGGCGCGCGCGACGCGCGCTGGCGCGATCCGTTCGACCGGCTTCACGAAAAGCTCGTGGCGTTGCTGCCGGACTGTGCGGTTCGACTGGCTTTCCTGGAACTGATGACGCCGTCGCTGGAGGACGCCATCGACGAGCTGGCGGCGACTGGCGTTGGCGCGATCACGGTCGTGCCGGTGTTCTTCGGCCAAGGTGGGCATCTGCGGCGCGATTTCCCGCTGCTGATCGACGCGTGCCGGGTGAAGTATCCGGGGGTGGAGATTCGCGCTTCGGATGCGGTCGGCGAAGTCGACAGCGTGCTCGATGCCATCGCGGCATATTGCGCGCTGACCCTTTCCCCCGCCCCCGCCCCCGCTCCCGCTCCCGCTCCTGATCCTGGACAATAGCCCGGGACTCAAAATGCAAAAAGGCCAGAGTCAACCTCTGGCCTTTTTTCCATCGGGCAAACCGATCACGCCGCGCGTTCGGCTTCCACGTACTCCGTCGCCCTGCTCCCCAGGGCCTCGCCGATCATCAGCAGGCTGGGCTGCACCGGGTCCATCCAGCGTGCCGCCTCGCCTGCCGCCATCTGGCCCAGCGTGAACTGGTGGCTGCGCTGGCGCGGCGTCGTAGCGGCTTCCACTACCCATGCGGGTGTCGACGCCGGCTTGCCGCGAGCGATCAACTGCGCCGCAATGTTCGCTGCCTGATCACGGCCCATGTAGTAGATTATCGTGTCGGCCTTCACATCGGCCTCCACGTCGACGGCATCGGCCGCCTTGGCCTGGGTAGCGAACGCCACGCTGCGCGACACACCACGCTTGGTCAGAGGCCGGCCGATCGCGCTGGCTGCCGCGAGCGCCGCGGTGATGCCGGGCACCACCTCGTACTCGATACCGGCCGCTTCCAGCGCCTGCAACTCCTCGTCGGCGCGGCCGAACAGCATCGGGTCGCCGCCCTTGAGCCGCACCACGCGCTCGTACTTCGTGGCCAGGTCGACGATCTGGCGATTGATGAAGAGCTGCGCCGTGGAACGCTGGCCGCAGCGCTTGCCCACCTCGACCAGTTCGGCCTGCGGACACCACGCCAGCATCTCGGGCGATACGAGTGCATCGTGCAGCACGACCTGCGCCTCGCCCAACAGTCGTGCGCCGCGCACCGTAATGAGATCGGCCGCGCCGGGACCCGCACCAATCAGGTACACCTTGCCCGTGGCCTTGCCGTGCTGCCTGTCCATCCTGACCCTCGCTGTATGAAATACCCGACTCAGACGATATCAGGCATACGCACGGATCATGCCCGCCGCCACCGTGTGGTTGGTGGCTTCGTCGATCAGCACGAACGCGCCCGTCGCCGGATTGTCGCCGTACGTATCGCAGACGATCGGCTTCTGCAGCGAGATCTGCACCGAACCGATGTCGTTCAGGTTGATCTCATGGCGGCCGGTTTCGTGCGACAGCGTATGCACATCCAGCACGCGATCCACCGCCGACACGCGCGCGAACACGCTGGCCGTGGTGTGCTTGAGCACGTACTTGCGCGACGGGTTCAGCGACTCGTCGTCGAACCAGCACAGGTCGGCCGTCAGCTTCTTCGCCGATTCGGCGGCGGTATCGGCCGACACGAACATGTCACCACGCGATACATCAACGTCTTCGGCCAGACGCACGGTGACGGTGTCGCCGGCGCTGGCGGAATCGGCCGATCCATTCGGCGTCAGCACTTCGGCCACCACGGCTTCGCGATTGGCGGGCAGCACGCGCAGCTTCTGGCCCACGCGGACCGTGCCGGCTTCCACACGGCCAGCGTAGCCACGGAAGTCGTCGGCGGCGGAACCGTCCTGGCGAACCACCAGTTGCACCGGGAAGCGCAGCGCGGCATCGCCTACCGGCGCCACATCTTCCACCGGCAGCGATTCCAGCAGCGGCAGCAGCGGCTCGCCCTGGTACCACGGCATGGCGTCGCTGGCATGGACGATGTTGTCGCCACGCAGTGCCGACACCGGCACGTAGGTCACATCCTTCAGGCCCAGTTGCGCGGCCAGTTCGATGTAGGCGGCGCGGATCTCGTTGAAGCGCTGCTCGCTGTAGTCAACCAGGTCCATCTTGTTCACGGCGACGATCACGTGCTGCAGTTCCAGCAGTTTCAGGATGGCCGAGTGACGCTTGGTCTGGGCCAGCAGTTCGGCGCGGCCGTCCTTCACCGTGACGCGCGTGGCATCCACCAGCACGATGGCGGCGTGCGCGGTCGAGGCGCCCGTCACCATGTTGCGCGTGTACTGCTCGTGACCCGGCGTATCGGCAATGATGAACTTGCGGCGCGCGGTCGAGAAATAGCGGTAAGCCACGTCGATCGTGATGCCCTGCTCTCGCTCGGCCTCGAGGCCGTCGGTCAGCAGCGAGAAGTCGATCTGCTCGCCAGCGGTGCGCTTGTTCTTGGCGTTGGCCAGCGCGGTGAGCTGGTCGGACAGCACTGCCTTGCTGTCAAACAGCAGACGGCCGATCAGCGTGCTCTTGCCGTCGTCCACGGAGCCCGCGGTGATGAAACGCAGCAGGCCTTGATGTTGGGATTGGTGAGACATTGTCGTATTCCTCTGCTGCGTCGATTTAGAAGTAGCCTTCTTTTTTCCGGCGTTCCATCGACGCTTCGCTCGTCTGGTCGTCCATGCGGGTGGCGCCGCGCTCGGTGATCTCGGTCACCGCGGTCTCCGCGATGATCTCCACCGGCGTGGCCGCGGTGCTAGCCACCGGGCACGTGCAACTGATGTCGCCCACGGTGCGGAAGCGGACCGACAGCACTTCGCTCACATCACCATCCTGCTTCGGCGTAATCGGCGTCACCGGCACCAGCAGGCCGTTCTTGCGCACCACTTCGCGCTCGTGCGCGTAGTAGATCGGCGGCAGGGCCAGGTTTTCGCGGGCGATGTACTGCCACACGTCGAGTTCGGTCCAGTTCGAGATCGGGAACACGCGCATCTGCTCGCCTTGGGCCATGCGGGCGTTGTACAGGCTCCACAGTTCCGGGCGCTGGGCCTTCGGGTCCCACTGGCCGAACTCGTCGCGGAACGAGAAGATGCGCTCCTTGGCGCGGGCCTTCTCCTCATCGCGACGGGCACCGCCCATCAGCGCGTCGAACTTGTGCGCCTCGATCGTTTCCAGCAGCGTCACAGCCTGTGCGGCGTTGCGCGAATCGGTTTCCTTGCGCAGGCGTACGGTGCCGCGCTTGATCGAATCCTCGACGTGGCCCACCACCAGGCGCGCGCCCAGTTCGCCCACGCGCTGGTCGCGGAACTGGATCACTTCCGGATAGTTGTGGCCGGTGTCAATATGGACCAGCGGGAACGGCAGCTCCACCTTGCGGTCGCCCAGGCGGAAGGCCTTGAGCGCCAGATGCAGCATGACGATCGAATCCTTGCCGCCGGAGAACAGCAGCGCCGGGTTGTGGCACTCGGCCACCACCTCGCGGATGATGTAGATCGATTCGGCTTCGAGCCGGTCGAGGTGGTCGTTCTGGACCTGCAGCAGGTGTTCCACGTTGGCGGGGATGCCTGCGCTTGCGATGTCGTTCATGATGCCCATGTCGTTCTCGGCCTCAAATATTCTGTTCAGTGCTTGATGTTCTGTTCGTGGAGCCCGCACTCTTTCGAGTCCTTGCGGTTGCCTCCGGCCGGCCTTGCGGCCTTAACTTTGCTCCGCAAAGTTAGCCTTCGCCGAAACCGGGACGGAACGCAGATTGCCTTCGTGCAATCCGCATTCCTTTGTGTCCCGGTTTTCCCACCACCACCGTCCGGCGCGCACATCCTCGCCGGCCTTGACCGCCCGCGTACAGGGCTCGCAACCGATGCTCGGATAGCCCTTCTCGTGCAGCGCGTTGACCGGGACGTTGTGGCGCGACAGGTACGCCCACACTTCAGCCTCGGTCCAGTCGGCCAGCGGATTGAACTTGGGAATGCCGCGCGACTCGTCCGTTTCCTCGAACGGCAGTTCGGCGCGCGTCACGGCCTGCTCGCGGCGCTGGCCCGTCATCCACGCATCGGCGTGCGAAAGCGCGCGATTGAGCGGTTCCACCTTGCGGATGCCGCAGCAGCTCTTGCGCAGGTCCACGCTGTCGTAGAAGGCATTCAGGCCGTTCTTCTTCAGGTAGTTCTCCACGGCTTCCTGGTCGGGCGTGAACTGCTCGATCGTGTAACCGTAGTGCGTCTCGACCTTGTCCAGCACTGCCAGCGTCTCGGCATGCAGGCGGCCGGTGTTCAGCGTGAACACGCGGATGCCGGCACGCACGGCCGGGCTGCCGCGCAGGATCGCGTCGGTCAGCACCATGTCTTCGGCGGCCAGGCTCGTGGCGAAGCGCGCGCGGAAGAAACGTGCCGCGATGCCGGACAGGCGTTCGGCCAGTTCACGTTCCTTCACTTCGAGCGCTTCGATCGTGCCGGCGTACGCCGGCTTCGTCCACAGCGCTGGGGGGCGCAGCGACGACACCGAACCGTCGACGACGGGGATCTCGGAGATCACGGAGCTCATGCCACGCCCCGGGCGGTCACGTCGGCACGTGCGCGGCGGAACAGCGGCAGCGGCTCGTCCACCGAAGCCTGGTAGGCCACCGTGAACTCGGTGAAGCCCTTCAGCGCGTCGTCGATGTTCTTGTCGGCGCGCACCGCGAAAGTGTCGAAGCCGCAGCGCTTCATAAAGTTGAGCTGATCGCGCAGCACGTCGCCGATCGCGCGCAACTGGCCTGCCCAGTGGTAGCGCGTGCGCAGCAGATAGGCCGACGAGAAACCGCGGCCATCGCGGAACACCGGGAAGTCCACGGCCACGACCGATACGCGATCGAACAGCGCTTCGGCGTCGCCTGGCTCGTCTTCCGGCGCCAGCCACACGCCGGTGATGGCCTTGTCGCGGCCGGCCAGCAGGGCTTCGTTCGCCTTCCACACCGACAGCGGGAACAGCACGGCGTCGATGCCTTGCGCGACGGCAGCGATCTTTGCCTCGTCGAGCGGTTCGGTTTCGGTGGCACGCAGCACGGTCCAGCTATCGTCAACGATGACAGGACGGAATTCGGCGGTGTCGCGTTGCAGTTGAATGATCTTTGCCATGTTCGGTAACTCCGTTCGTCAGGCTTCGGCGCGCTCTTCGCGCTGCTTGTCCGCGTACACCCGTTCCTTGAACGGCGCGATGCCAATCCGGCCAACGGTTTCGATAAAGCGCTCGTCGCCAACACGGTTGGCCACGAATGTCTCGATGATGCGCGACACCACATCGGGCATCTCGTGGGCGCTGAACGACGGGCCGATCACCTTGCCCAGCGCCGTGTCATTGCCCTGGGCGCCGCCGATCGTGACCTGGTACCACTCGGCGCCATCCTTGTCGACGCCCAGCACGCCGATGTTGCCGACGTGGTGGTGGCCGCAGGCGTTGATGCAACCCGAGATGTTCAGCGAGATGTCGCCGAGGTCGTGAACGTAATCGAGGTTGTCGAAGCGCTCCTGAATCGCCAGCGCGATCGGAATCGACTTGGCGTTGGCCAGCGAGCAGAAGTCGCCGCCCGGGCAGGCGATGATGTCGGTCAGCAGGCCGATGTTGGCCGTGGCCAGACCGGCCTTCTTCGCGTCTTCCCACAGCGCGAACAGATCACGCTTCTTCACGTCTGGCAGCACCAGGTTCTGCTCATGCGCCACGCGCAGTTCGCCATAGCCATAGCGATCAGCGAAATCGGCAACCGCGTCCATCTGCGCGGACGTGGCATCACCCGGGGGCGACACCGGACCCGGCTTGGTCGACAGCGTCACGGATGCATAGCCCGGCACCTTGTGCGCGTGCACGTTGCGGTTGACCCAGCGTGCGAATGCCTTGTTCTCGAGCAGGTGCTTTTCGAACGATGCGTCGGTGTCGGGCAGCTTTTCGTAGGCGGGCGGCTGGAAGTACTGCGCCACGCGATCGAACTCGGCCTGCGTCAGCGTGCCCGGGCCGTCCTTGCTGAACTTCCACTCTTCTTCCACTTCGGCGGCGAACTTCTCGGCGCCGATGGCCTTCACCAGGATCTTGATGCGGGCCTTGTACTTGTTGTCGCGGCGGCCGTAGCGGTTGTACACGCGGATCGCGGACTCCACATAGGTCAGCATGTGCTGCCACGGCAGATCTTCCTTGATGATCGTGCCCAGAATCGGCGTGCGACCCAGACCTCCACCAGCCAGGATGCGCAGGCGCGTCTCGCCAGCGGCGTTCTTGTACGCATAGATGCCGATATCGTGCATCTGCACCACGGCGCGGTCATCGGCCGACGACGAGATGGCGATCTTGAACTTGCGCGGCAGGAACGCGAATTCGGGCTGGAACGTGCTCCACTGGCGCAGCAGTTCGGCCAGCACGCGCGGGTCCACCGTCTCGTCCGGCGCTACGCCGGCGAACTGGTCGGTGGTGATGTTGCGCACGCAGTTGCCGGAGGTCTGGATGCCGTGCATTTCGACGCTGGCGAGGTCGTCCAGCACGTCCGGCACGCGCTCCAGGTCCATCCAGTTGTACTGGATGTTCTGGCGTGTGGAGAAATGGCCGTAGTCGCGGTCGTAGGTGCGGGCGATATGGGCCAGCATGCGCATCTGCTTCGAGGCCAGCAGGCCGTACGGAATCGCCACGCGCAGCATGTAGGCGTGACGCTGCATGTACAGGCCGTTCTGCAGGCGCAGCGGCAGGAATTCTTCCTCGGTCAGCTCATCGGACAGGCGGCGACGCACCTGGTCACGGAACTGGGCAACGCGCTCCTGGACGATACGCTGGTCATATTGATCGTACTGATACATGGTGTGGGTCCGTTCAGTATTCGGTAACTTTAGGGAGGCTGGTCAGGAATGAAGCGAAGCGGTTCTGGCAAGGCCGCGTAACGACGCCTGAATCATTCATAACCGGTCTCATGAAACGAGCTTGATGGCCACGAGCGTCAGCGTCGTGGCAAGTGCGGCGCGCACGATCCGCTCGGGCAGTGCCCGCGACAGTTGCGCACCGAGCCAGATGCCGGGGATCGAGCCCACCAGCAGCGCCAGCAACAAATTCCAGTCGACCGTGCCGAGCCACACGTGGCCCAGGCCTGCCACGGCCGTGAGCGGCACGGCGTAGGCGATATCGGTACCGGCCACTTCGGCCGGTTTCATATGGGGATACAGCAGCAGGATCAGGGTCGCGCCCACGGCGCCGGCACCGATCGACGACACCGTCACCAGCACGCCGATCACGGCGCCCACCAGCACGGTGGCCACCACCTGCTTGCGGCCTTCGAGCTGGAAGCGCGGGTTGCGCGCCAGCCAGGCCAGCATCTGCTTGCGGAACAGCAGCGACAGCACGGTCAGCAGGACCGACACACCGATCGTCACGCGGATCGCGTGGAGCCACTGCGCATTGAGTTCACCCGCGCTCTTGAGCACGAGGATGGCGGCCACGGCGGCCGGCAGGCTGCCCACGCACAGGCGGCGCACCACCTGCCACTGCACATGACCGTGCGCGCGGTGGGCCAGCGTGCCGAAGCCCTTGGTAATCGAGGCAAACGCGAGGTCGGTGCCCACCGCGGTGGCCGGCGAGAAGCCGAACAGCAGCGTCAGCAGCGGCGTCATGAGCGAACCCCCGCCGACTCCGGTCAGACCGACCAGGAGACCTACCAGCAGACCGGAAACGGTATAGGCAAGGGACATCGGGGGGGATTCTCGAGTTGCCCGGCTTTCCCCTCGTCCGCGTCACCTATACAGGCTGGGGGCTGGACGCAATACGGGCAGGCCGAACGTTTAACAAAGTTCGAGAATCGTAATAAACTCGCCTCATACCTCAAACTAATAAGAAGTTGTTTGTTTATACGGACGCAGTTATATGAACCTTCATCAATTCCGCTTTGTGCGTGAGGCTGTCCGTCAGAATTTCAACTTGACGGAGGCCGCAAAGGCGCTCTATACGTCACAACCCGGCGTTTCCAAGGCGATTATCGAACTGGAAGAGGAGCTAGGTGTCGATATCTTCACACGCCACGGCAAACGGATTCGCAGCCTGACCGAACCGGGGCGACGCATCCTGACCTCGGTAGAGAAGATCCTGCGGGAAGTGGAAAGCCTGAAGCGCGTGGGCAAGGACTACGCGGCACAGGATCAGGGCAACTTCACCATCGCCACCACCCATACCCAGGCCCGTTACGCGCTGCCGCGCGTGATCAGCGAGTTCACCAAGCGCTACCCGAAGGTGCGGCTGTCGATCCAGCAGGGCAATCCGGCGCAGATCGCCGACATGATCTTGCATGACCAGGCCGATCTGGGCATCGCCACCGAGGGCATCTCGGGCGACAAGAGCCTGGTGTCGCTGCCCGGGTACCAGTGGCAGCACATGGTGATTACGCCACCTGACCATCCGCTGCTGGAGAAAAAGCACCTGACGCTGGAAGACCTGGCCACCTTTCCGCTGATCACCTATGACGTGAACTTTGCTGGCCGGCCCAAGATCGACAAGGCATTCGAGTTGCGCCATCTCCAGCCGGACATCGTGCTGGAGGCCATCGACGCCGACGTCATCAAGACGTACGTCGAGGTCGGCCTGGGCGTCGGCATCGTGGCCGGCCTCGCCTACGACCCCGAACGTGACCGCAACCTGCGCGGCATTCCGGCCGGCCACCTGTTCGGCACCAACGTCACCCACCTGGCCGTCAAGCAGGGGGCCTATCTACGCAGCTTCGTCTATACATTCATCGAGTTGTTCTCGCCGACCCTGAACCGCAAGCTGGTGGAACAGGCGATGTCGGGCGACCACGAAGCCTACGAACTCTGAGCATCGCTCGAAGCACCCTGCCCTATATATATGTCAGTCACTGATTCCCTCCCGACGATCCACTGGACCGAAGACGGCGCCGAGCGCAGCGCGATGTGGCGTTCCGAAGCCGGCCTGCCCCCGCCGAAACGCGTGGTGATCGCCGACGACCAGACGCCGGCCGATACCGCGTTCCGTCTGGCCAGCGAAGGCACCGCCCTGCTCTGGCGCGGCGACTTCCAGAATGCGCGCCAGTTGCTGCAGGCGATGGCACGGCGCGTCGATCGCAAGCCGAAGAAGGCGCCGAAGCCGGCCGCCAGCCTCACCGAGGCATTCCACAAGCACCGGCTCGTCCAGTCGCAGCGAGCCCGCACGCTCGGCATGTTGCTGCTGCCGTTCGAGGCCGGCCACGTGGTGCCGCTGCGCCGCGCGCCCGATGTGCATGAAGCCTGCGAGCAGGTCTACGGTCCGTCCGACACGCCGTACGTGGCGTCGATGCGTGAACTGCTCGGCCTGATCGGCGCATTCGAGTGGCGCAAGAAAGGCATCGAGATCCCGGCGCTCGGCGAGCGCATCCATCCGTGGTACGGCGTGTTCTCGCCTGTGCGCGGCGAGTACATCGACCTCGTGGCGAAAGAACCGCTGCCATCGGGCACCCTGGCGTTCGACATTGGCACCGGCACCGGCGTGCTCGCGGCGCTGCTGGCCCAGCGTGGCGTGAAGCGCGTGGTAGGCACCGACCAGGACGCCCGCGCGCTCGGCAACGCCCGCGCCAACGTCGAGCGGCTTGGACTGACGGGCGACGTCGAGATCATCGAAGCCGACCTGTTCCCCGAAGGCCGCGCGCCGCTCGTGGTCTGCAATCCGCCGTGGGTACCCGCGCGCCCGAGCTCGCCGATCGAGCACGCCGTGTTCGACCCGGACAGCCGGATGCTGCGCGGCTTCCTGAACGGCCTGGCCGCGCATCTGACGCAGGATGGCCAGGGCTGGCTGATCCTGTCGGACTTTGCCGAACATCTGGGCCTGCGCACGCGCGACGAACTGCTTGGCTGGATCGATGCGGCGGGGCTCAAGGTGCTTGGCCGCTCTGACATCCGCCCGCGCCACCCGAAGGCCGCCGATGCCGACGACCCGCTCTTCGCCGCGCGCAAGGCCGAGATTACGTCGCTGTGGCGACTGGCTGCGAAGTAATCCACCTGGTCGTTCCCAAAGCCGTCTCCGAAGTCGCCCTCTTCACGATCCTGTCTCGTCCGGGAGTTCGCCGATGCGTCTGCGCAAGCTGCTGCTGCCAGTGATGTCCATGTTGTCTTTTGGTGTCGCCACGGGGTCGGCCCATGCCGATATCCGCGTCGGCGTCGACCTGTCGACCACAGGCCCCGCCGCCGCGATCGGCATCCCGTCGCGCAACACGGTGCAGATGTGGCCGCAGACGCTTGGCGGCCAGCGCGCGCAGTACATCGTGCTCGACGACGCCACTG
Organism: Cupriavidus sp. SHE; assembly: GCF_000812445.1. Taxonomy (NCBI): domain Bacteria; kingdom Pseudomonadati; phylum Pseudomonadota; class Betaproteobacteria; order Burkholderiales; family Burkholderiaceae; genus Cupriavidus; species Cupriavidus sp. SHE. Next base: position 125,071 of record NZ_JWMB01000019.1, read on the forward strand.
ACCCGGCTGCTGCCGTGCGCAACGTGCGCAAGCTCATCGCCGAGGACAAGGTCGATGTGATCGTCGGCCCCAACATCACGCCAAACGCGATTGCCGCGCTCGACGCCATTGCCGAGAGCGGGACGCCGATGGTGGCGCTGGCCGCCTCGGCTTCGATCATCGAGCCGCCCGGCGACGCACGCCGCCGCTGGGCATTCAAGATGCCGCAGAACGACGCCCTGATGGCGACGATCCTGACCGAGCACATGACCAACCAGGGCGTGAAGACGGTGGGCTTCATCGGCTTCAACGATGCCTACGGCGAAAGTTGGTGGCGCGAGTTTTCGAAGATGGCCGAGATCCGTCGCCTGCGCGTGGTGGGCAACGAGCGCTTCGGGCGCACCGATACTTCGGTGACCGGGCAGATACTGAAGCTGATGTCGGCGAATCCCGATGCCATCCTGATCGCGGGCTCGGGCACGCCGGCGGTGCTGCCTCAGAAGGCACTCGGCGAGCGCGGCTACAAGGGCCGCATCTACCAGACCCACGGCATTGCATCGTGGGACTTCCTGCGCGTGGGTGGCAAGGACGTCGAGGGCACGCTCTTTCCGACCGGGCCGGTGGTGGTGGCGCGGCAGTTGCCCGATAGCCATCCGGTGAAGAAGGTGGCACTCGATTTCGTCACGCGCTATGAAGCGAAGCACGGGCCGGATACGGTGACGCAGTTTGCTGGCGATGCGTGGGGCGCATGGCTGCTGCTCGACGATGCCAGCCGACGCGCGCTCAAGAGCGGCGCGCAACCTGGCACGCCAGCGTTCCGCGCCGCGCTGCGTGACGCGATCGAATCGACGCACAACCTGACCGTGCCCAATGGCGTGCTCAACCTGAGCGCGCAGGATCATCAAGGTTTCGACCAGCGTGCCCGCGTGATGGGCGTGGTACGCAATGGCAAGTTCGCCTACGCAGGCGACAAGTAAGGCAAGTTCGAGGAAGCATTCATGACCACCGTAGCATTTATTGGCCTGGGCGCGATGGGCGCGCCGATGGTGGGCCACCTGATCCGCGCCGGCCATACCGTGCGCGCCTTTGTGCGCCGACCCGAAGCGGCCGATGCCGCGCGCCAGTTGGGCGCGGAACCGTTCTTCACGCCCGCGGAAGCCGCGCAAGGAGCGGCTGTCGTCTTCACCAACGTGACATCGTCCGAGGACGTGCGCGAAGTGCTGCTCGGCCAGAACGGCGTGGTGGAAGGCGCCGCGCCAGGCACGATCTGCGTCGACCACAGCACGATCTCGCCGATCGTCACGCGCGAGATCGCGCAAGCGCTGGCAGCGCGCGGCATCGAGGCGCTGGACTGTCCGGTATCGGGCGGCACGGTGGGAGCGCAGGCCGCCACGCTGACGATCATGGTCGGCGGCAAGGCCGAGGTGCTGGAAAAGGTGCGTCCGCTGCTGGAGCAGATCGGCAAGACCATCACGCACATCGGCGACAGCGGCGCGGGCCAGGTGGCCAAGCTGTGCAACCAGATCGCCCAGGTGGTCAATATCGAAGGCATCGCCGAAGCCATGCGCTTTGCCGGCGCGCAGGGCGTGGACACTGCCAAGGTGTTCCAGGCAATGTCCACCGGCATGGCCGGCAGCCGTATGCTCGACATGCTCGGCCCGAAGATGGTGACGCGCGATTTCTCCGCTGGCATAGAGTCGCGGCTCCACGCCAAGGATTTCGGACTCGCGGCAGACATCGCCACCGAGATCGGACTTGAGTTGCCGGCGATGCGCGCCACGTCGGCACAACTCGGCGAGTTGATGGATCAGGGTTGGGGCAAGGACGATACGTCGTCGCTGCTGAAGGTGCTGGAACTGAAGGGCTGACGAAAGTCACCCTGTGGGGTCACCCAGTAGGCGGGCGACTGGCGTCCGCTCGCCCTCGGCCCCATCCAGCCGTTCAAAACCCCGCGATCATCCCCAGCAGCGCTCGCATCATCGGACTGTCGTCGCGCATCAGGTCATCCATCGCATTGAAGTGATGGCGGCCCGGCAGCGCGATCGGCTCGCGCACATTGTCGGGCCATGCCGCGCGAATCAGCGCGTTGTGGCGGGGG